>DAITAB010000129.1:0-7216 GCA_036824525.1 Pyrinomonadaceae bacterium | reverse complement strand
GGCAAAAATTCTCGAGAGTTTTGGCTTAAACGTTCAATCGTTTCCGCTTTCGCAGTATCGCGATAGAAGTTTTTACGTGATGCGAAATGATGCGCTGGATCGTTTCGGAACCCGCCTCGAGCAAAGATTTACCAAAGAACAGATGCGCTCGATGATGGAGCGAGCAGGTCTGGTAGATATCAGGTTTAGTGAAACGTCGTTTTGGACAGCCGTCGGTCTTAAGAGATAAACTCGCGTTGATTTTGGCCCGGTAGAGAAAAATCAAAATGGAAATGGGCACTTAATCGAAGTTTTTTGAAAGTCTAACTGTTGGAGATAAGAATGAAAATCGGATTACCGAAAGAAATCAAAGACAACGAGTACCGTGTTGGTCTAACGCCCGCCGGCGTTCACGCGCTCGTAATTGCCGGACACAAAGTTTTCGTCGAAACAAATGCGGGCGAAGGCTCGGGTTTCCCTAATGATCTTTACACAAAAGCAGGCGGAACCATTCTGAATACCGCAGATGAGATCTGGCAGGAGGGCGAAATGATTGTGAAGGTTAAGGAGCCGATCGCTCCTGAGTATCCTCGCATGCGCGAGAACCAGCTTCTCTTCACGTATCTTCATCTTGCGCCGGAACTCGAATTGACGAAGCAGCTGATGGAACGAAAGGTCTCCGGCGTGGCTTACGAAACAATCACGGACGCAAACGGTCGGCTTCCATTGCTTACTCCGATGTCGGAAGTTGCAGGAAGAATGTCCATTCAAGTCGGAGCAACTTACCTCGAGAAAATGAATGGCGGTCGCGGAATTCTTCTCGGAGGAGTTCCCGGTGTGCCGGCGGCGAATGTAGTGATAATCGGCGGCGGAGTGGTTGGAACTGAAGCCGCGAAAATGGCGGTCGGACTCGGTGCGCATGTAACGATCATCGATAAAAGCCTCGATCGGCTTCGCCAGCTCGACGACATTTTCTTGTCGAAAGTACAAACGCTTGCCTCAAGTCGTTATGCGATTCATGAAGCAATCTCGCACGCGGATCTGATTATCGGGGCGGTTTTGGTTGTCGGAGCGGCGGCGCCGAAGCTGGTGACTCGGGATATGTTGAAAGATATACCGAAAGGCGCAGTGTTGGTTGATGTCGCGGTCGATCAGGGCGGTTGTTTTGAAACAACGCGCGCGACAACGCATTCAAATCCGACGTTTTATGAAGAAGGAGTTCTGCACTACTGCGTCGCAAATATGCCGGGCGCGGTTCCGCGTACTTCAACCTTTGCGCTGACGAATGCAACTCTTCCCTATGCGCTGTCGCTGGCGAACAAAGGACTTGAGAAAGCCGTTCGCGAAGATGCCGGACTTCGAGAAGGCGTAAATACTTTCGCGGGTAATCTGACTTGTGAACCGGTCGCGGTTTCTCAAGGGTTGAAATACACGCCTCTCGCCCTTTAGTGGTTTCAATTTCAGAATTTTCATGATGAGTGCGTTTAGCGGCGCACTCTTTTTTTGTTATGTTGTTATGTTTTTGGAGGCGCAAGTGGACGGAAAGAAATTCAGATGGCGAGTAATGTTTTTACTTTTAACGGTATTGGCACTGGCTAGTCTTATTTACCAACCTGCATACGAGGTTCTCGCAGACGCGCCGCCGATAGATAAAGCCGATACCGCTTGGATGCTTACTGCTGCCGGTCTCGTGCTGTTGATGACACCGGGGCTTTCATTCTTTTACGGAGGAATGGTCAGCGAAAAGAATATTATTTCGACAATGCTGCAAAGTTTCATAGCGCTCGGGGTGGTGAGCTTTTTGTGGTTCTTCGTGGGATTTAGTATGGCGTTTGGTGAAAGCATCTCGGGTATCATCGGCGATCCGCGCACTTTTTTTATGTTTAAAAACGTCGGGCTCGGAACGAATGCCGCGCTCTCACCGACGATTCCGCTTTTACTGTTTGCATTTTTTCAACTCAAATTTGCGATCATCACTCCCGCTCTCATCACGGGAAGTTTTGCCGAGCGAGTCAGATTCACCGGTTATTTACTATTCATTTCTTTGTTCAGTCTCTTCATATATGCGCCACTGGCCCATTGGACCTGGCACCCGGATGGGTTCTTACGCAAACTCGGCGTGCTCGATTTCGCGGGAGGCTCTGTTGTCCATATGTCGGCCGGATTCGCCGCACTCGCCGGCGCGGCAGTTCTCGGCAAACGAAAAAACTTCTACGACAGCCGCGAGAATCATCAACCTGCGAATATTCCCTATGTGATACTCGGAACCGGACTGCTCTGGTTTGGTTGGTTTGGATTTAACGCGGGCTCAGCGCTCGGCGCAAACGAAAGTGCCGCACTCGCATTTGCAACAACGCATCTTGCTTCGGCTTCCGCGATGATTACATGGGTTCTGTTTGATGCAATCCTAGGAAGAAAAATTTCCGCGATGGGCGCTTGTATCGGCGCAGTGGTCGGTTTAGTGGCGATCACTCCGGCGGCGGGTTATGTGACAGTTGGTCAAAGTATTTTTATAGGATTTGCGTCCGCGATCGCAAGCAATCTTGTACTCTTTTACAAAAATAAATCTACTATTGACGACACGCTGGACGTTTTCCCGTGCCATGGCGTTGGCGGAATTGCAGGGATGTTGATGACCGGGATTTTTGCGAAAGAGGTCGGACTAATTTATGGCGATCCGAGAGTTTTTCTGAACCATGTTTTGGCGCTCTTAATTGTGTCGGCATTTGCCTTTGGTGGGTCGTTTATCCTTTATAAAGTCACCGATTTACTGATTGCCCTGCGAGTGCATCCGGAGGAAGAAGAGATTGGTTTGGATATAAGTCAGCACGCAGAAACGATTTCGAAGTAATCCGGTTTCGGCCTAAGGTCGACGAAAATTCACCTTCGGATTGTTTTGAAATTTTGTGAATCAGTCTCGCGAGGACTTCGATAAATCCATCGTTTTGTTTAGCGAAAAAATTTACGATTTGGTTTATCCGAAAAGTGCTCGGTCAACCCGAGCGTCTAACTTCAGACGAGGAGTTTTTCTAAGATTGAAGGGAGCCTGGTACCGAGATTGGTATCTTTCTCCAGATAAGCGCTCACTAAAGAATCATCCGGATTTTCCGGAATTTGATCAGTAAAGCCACTGAGAATAACCAGCGGAGTTGTCTTGTAATTCTTGTCTCCACGTAGCATTCTAAACAGGTCGAAGCCACTGAGGTTGGGCATTATGGCATCGGCGACGACTGCGTCGAAAACGTTTTCTTTAGCTTTCTCCAATGCAACCAGCCCGTCTTCAACGGAAACGACATCATAGTTCGCTCGAGTTAAGACTATTTTTACGAAACGGCGCATCGATGAATCGTCTTCAACTAATAGGACCCGTTTTTTGTGGACGCCTTGTTCGGAAGGTAATTTTTTGTGCACCAAAATAACTCCGGTAAAAAAGTACGCGGAACGGTGGGGATAACCGCACTTCTAGATTAGGTAAGTTATTGTAGTATTGTCAATTGCTGTTAACAAAGAGTTTGATTCAAAGTGTGAAACTGAATGTACGAATTTGCAGTAACTCCTGCGGTCACGCAATTGCGGAGACCCGGAGTATTAATTACAGAAGTCAGCCTGGAGAGTATTGCCGACGAGCTTTCGCTCGTGCCGGGCGATCGCATCGTTCGCGTTAATGGACGTCAGGTTCGCGACTATCTGGATTTTCGTTTTCAGACTGCCGGCGAAACCCAACTTTCAATTCACGTAAAGAAACAGAACGGCGAAACAGAGGAGCTCGAAATTGAACGAGACGAAGGCGAGGACTTCGGCTTGATGTTTGAGCAAATCGTTCCGCGGCAATGCGCAAATGAATGTGTCTTTTGTTTCTGCAAAGGAAATCCCGCCGATGCACGCCCATCGCTTTTCGTTCGTGATGAAGATATCCGACTGTCTTTTCTTTATGGAAATTACACGACGCTCACTTCAATAACGGACGATGAAATGAAGCGCATTATTGAACAGCGACTCTCGCCTCAATACGTTTCGATTCATGCTACCGACCTGAAAACGCGTGCATACCTTCTTGGTGTCGACGAAAAACGCGCCGATATCTCTTCGAAGCTCCAAAAACTCCTGGACAATGACATCGAGTTCCACGCTCAGGTTGTTTTGTGTCCTGAAATAAATGATGGAGCGATACTCGAGAAAACTCTTCGGGATTTGGCGTTGCATTATCCCAAAGTGATAAGCACGGCGATTGTTCCGGTGGCACTCACGCGTTACAACACCGATGATCGACTGACCCGCGTTACATCGGAATTCTGTCAAGCGACAATTCAGCAGGTTGAAAAGCTTCAAAAAGAATTTCGCGCAAAGCTTGGAACTACCTTTGCGTTTCTTGGCGACGAAATTTATATCAAGGCGGGTGCAAAAATACCGACGCGAAATCATTATGGAACATATCCGCAAATCGAAGACGGAGTCGGAATGATCCGGTCGTTTCTGAATTCCTTTGGGAATTTCGTAAACAAGATCAAACGCGGAGACTTCGAGACTCGGAGCCATGGAATTGTTGAGCGCCATGCATTATCGGAGCTTCAAAACGCCGAGAACATCAGAACAAACAAGCTGGCTGTAAAGCCCAAAATAATAAATTCAAATTCCGACTTTCAGAATTCGAAATCTCTTCATGGCACGATTTTTACCGGCGAGATGTTCGCGCCGATATTCCGCGAAGAGATCGAAAAGCTCAATTCATTGATTGGTTCCAAGCTGGTGGTTGAGGGTATCGCCAATGAATATTTCGGCGGAGACGTAGCAGTCGCGGGTTTGCTTACCGGGAAAGATTTTCTGGCAGCCAGGAAAAAAGTCGTCGGCGATTTCGTGATTATTCCGAAACACACCGTCAAATCCGATGAACCGATTTTTCTTGATGGAATGAGGTTCGAAGCACTTACAAAAAGTTTTGAGGTACCCGTCTACGCTTTCGACCTCAAAGAATTGTTCCGTTTTATCACTTCGAGTAAAAACGTCAACGCTTAAAGAATCGTCGGGAGAGATAACAGGAAACGAGCAGCAAGATAAAAGTTGCGAGTGCCAACGAATAATGCCGCCAAATTCCGAACGACAAGTCCAGCACCGAGACAAAGGCAAAAGCGCCCGAAACAACAACTATGCCCCAGACTCTTCCCAGCCAGATCGCGATCAAACCAACGATGGAAATAAGCGGCACAATCGCCAGAAAATGGATTTGAGTTTCGCTGAGAGTGGAAAAAGAGCGCTGAACATCCGAAGCCGAAGTGATTAATTTGAAGGCACCGAACAGATTCGAAAGAATCAAGACGACGATCATAACCGACAAGAAAATTCCACGTTCTTTACCTTCCGAAGAGTCGCTCATTGGTCTTTCAACCTAATCTCGTAAAGCTTTCGCCAGTTTTTTCCCGTGACAAAGATGCGATCATTCGATTTATCGTATGCAATGCCATTCAAGACATTCTCGGGATTGTTTTCGACTTCCTCTTTCGCCAATCGGGTAAGATCAATCCAACCCAAAAGCTTTCCGTCTTTCGGGTTGATTCGGGCGATTCTGGTATCGTGCCAGACGTTTGCCCAAATTTCGCCATTGATGAATTCCAACTCGTTGAGACTCATTACGGGTTTTCCTTTTTCGTTTAGCACGGGAATGGTACGAATTGTTTCGAATGAGACCGGATTGATAACGCGAAGGATATGTGTGCCGTCGCTGAGTATTAGATTGGTTCCGTCCTGTGTCAATCCCCAACCTTCGCCCGAATATTTGAATTCTTTCAAGAGTTTCAGATCATTTACGTCGTAAACGAAACAGGTGTTTTCATTCCAAGTTAGCTGGTAAATCTTATCTCCAAGAACCGTCGCTCCTTCGCCAAAAAACTCATTTGGCAGATTGTGTTTTAGGAGCGTTTTTCCGGTTGCCAGTTCAACTTTTCGTAAACGCGATTCGCGGTACTCGCCATCGCTCTCAAAAATCGCGCCATCGTGAAAAACCAATCCTTGAGTGAATGCGGTGGGATCGTGGGAAAAAGTATTCACGATTTCAAAGCTTGCGACCGGAAGCCTCATCGGGGTTTCCATCGAAGTATTTTTCGAAGCAGTATTTCCTGAAAGACAAGAACTCCAGGACGATGCGATCAATAAAACAAAAAGAATTTGCGTAGAAGTAAAAGTCATTTGATTTAATCGTATCATTTCGAGGATTTTTCAAGAGCAGCAGTGATCGCCCTTCGGAATCCGCGCGCGGAGAGATTGAACACCTTCACTCCGTTTACAAATATCGCGGGCGTCGACGTTATCGCATATGATTTTCCGTCGGCAATGTCATCGTTTACTTCTTTGTTAAAGCGCCCGTTCGTCAGGTCTTGTTCAAATTTATTCTTATCCAAACCCAACTGTCCGGCGAAATTAATTAGCGATGCAGAATCAAGATTTTCCTGATTCGCATAAAGAATTTCCACATACTCGAAAAATTTCCCCTGAGCATTCGCGGCATTTGCCGCCTGAGCTGCGAGAAACGCGTTTCGGTGCCTATTCAAGGGAAAATCGCGCAACACAAAATAAACTTTTCCCGGAAATTCAGCTATGACCTTTTTCAAAATCGGATGCGACGCGGCACATGCCGGACACTGAAAATCCGAGAACATTACAATCGCGACCGGTGAGTTCGGATCGCCTATTGAGGGATCATCGTCCGCGGAAACTTTTTGGACGAAGACCTCAGGTTCCTTTAACAAAATCCTGACCGAATACTGCGAGTAGAGTTTCCGGCGAAGCGCATCTTCGAGAAGTTCGCGTTCTTCATCGGTGAATTCGCGACTCTTGTTCGTTATTTCCTGCGCGATCAGTTCGCTTGTCTCGATCCTCTGTTTATTCGCCTCAGCTTCAAGGAGCGTAAGAAAAATCTTTTCCTCTAGAGCCGCAAGCGTATTCTCGTAGAGCGAACTCTCCAACTCAAATGTGTTCGGTTTCGACCGGCGCTGAAAATCCTCGTTCGAAATCTTGCCGCCGCTAAATGTGGCGATGATGGTTTCTTGCGATGATGAAGCTTTCGCAGTTTTCGACGCAAGCGTGAACTTATGTTTCAGCTTCAATTGGGCGATGAATTTGTCCAACGCCTTTTCCCGTGCTTCACCCGACAAAAATTCGACGATTTCCGGGCGAACTTCCTCAAGACTTTTTCCTGCAAATTCCTTCCGATTCGCCGTGTAAACTGCTTTTATTTGCGCAATGG
>DAITAB010000015.1:0-23084 GCA_036824525.1 Pyrinomonadaceae bacterium | reverse complement strand
CGACTCTAAATTATTAGAACAATAACTTAAAGCGATATTGAATTACACGTCCCGGATAGGCGTTGTATTTGACTTCACCAAAGTTACCGTCATTTACAATGTTATTAGGAACCGTGTAGTTTGCGCGGTTAAACACGTTGTAAAACTCGATACCTAATTGGTATTTCCAGTTTTCAATGATGCTGCCGTTTTTGAACAGCGACATATCCGCAAAGAACAACTTCGGACCGCGGAATGTGTTTCTTCCCAAATTACCGTAACGAATCGTATTTCCGGCAGGATTCGTGAACGAAGTGATTCCGACCGCCGTGCTGAATGCCGCCGGATTCAGAATTCTGCCATTCGGCACGTTGGCATACGGATCGCCGATGATCGAAGGTCTGCCAAAATTATCCTGCGTCGTGACGACGCTGAACGGAAAACCGCTGCGCGCCGAGATAATCCAGTTCATCTGCCATCCGCCGATAATCGCATCGCCAACTTTATTGTTGGTCGAAAACTTCTTGTCTTTACCGAACGGAAGGTCAATGATCCAGTTGGTTGAAAGCAAATGACGCGTATCGAGCGACGAATTGCCCCAATCCGAATCGAGATCGCGCGGATCAATCGGACCTTGACGGCTCGTGCGCTGATCGCCTAATCCGCTGAAAACGCCGGTCGAATTATCAAGCGTATGGCTCCAGGTGTAAGAAATTTGTCCCT
This sequence comes from Pyrinomonadaceae bacterium, assembly GCA_036824525.1. Classification (GTDB taxonomy): domain Bacteria; phylum Acidobacteriota; class Blastocatellia; order Pyrinomonadales; family Pyrinomonadaceae; genus DAITAB01. The sequence goes on along the minus strand of DAITAB010000015.1, from coordinate 22,382 downwards.
GAACACCACTTGAAAAACGTCTTTGCAGTTGAACCTGCATCGAATCGTATTGCGATTTAGAGCCATTGGTATAGAGAATCGCCGTTCCGAGAAACTGACCGGCGGCGTTTCTGGCAATACCGAGTCCGCCTGAACCGATGTTTGTCGAATACAACAGATTTCTGCTGCGGTTGCCGACATAACCGATGTCAATCGAGTAATTATTTCTGAATTGATACTGCAAACTCAGTTGGAATTGATTAACCAAACCGGTTTTTTGCTTTTGATCCAGAGCATAAACGTTCAAACCAGCCGGAATATTGTTCGGATCGGATGCTGCCGGAACCGGCGGCGGTCCGCCCGCGATACCGAAGTTTCCGGTAACGCGTCCTGATCCCCAATCAATTTGGTCAAATCCGGTGCTGCTCGAGAAAGGAGCGTTGCGGATTCCCGGCGGGTAATCGGTCGCGTCTAAAGTATAGAGCAAGCCGTAACCGCCGCGTAATATCATAGTTTTGTCTTTGTTGATGGCATAGGCAAATCCGATCCGCGGACCGAAATTATTTTTATCGGTTTCGACAATCGAATCGCCCTTGCTGCCGGCAACAATAATTTTACGCTGTTCGGGATTATAAAGACTCAAACGTCCGTCTTTTTCCGATGCGGGCGTAAACAAGTCGTAACGCAAGCCGAGATTTAAGTTCAAACGATCGTTAACCTTCCAGTCGTCCTGGACAAAGAAGCCCCATTCCTGCGAACGCAGGTTGAACGGACCTCCCGCAATCGAACCTTTGCCGACATTGAGCGCAGGCAAGCCGAGCAAAATATTGGCAGTCGCGTTTCCTGTTCCGCCGTACGGTACACCGTCAGGACGAACATAACAGGTATTACCCGCTCCCGAAGTTCCCGAACCTGCCGGACAGGCCGGATTTGGACCGAGAGCCGGACCGTTTCCGCCGTATTGAAACTGTCCTTTCAAATTGCCGGCACGACCGCCGTCGATCGTATTCAGGTAACGCAAACGAAGTTCGAACCCGGTTTTGATCACATGATTTCCGCGAATCAAGGTTACAGTATCCGCAAAATACGGGTTTTTGCTCTTGACCTGGAACAAGCCGCCGTCGCCGGTAAACTCCTGGAACCCGGTGCCGAAAGCTCCCATCAAAACGCCGCCCGACGCTTCGAGTGAACCATCGTTTGAATTCGGAATTCCGATGTCGCGTGAAAATGTCGGGGTGACGCCGCACGCACCGCCGACGCCGCAGTTAAAGATCGAAATCTGAATCTGCGTCAGTCCGAATCTAAATTCGTTCAATGTCGTCGGATTGAAAATATGAACATCGTTCAAAGTTATCGCACGCGTGTTGCCGCGCTCTTCACCCGCTCCGAAACCGGCAGTCGGGATATTGCCCGGAAACAGATTAGCGCGAACCGTCTTGAGTCTTTGTTCGTTAAAACTTCCGTTGATCGAGTTTTTGTCGCTGAATTTATGGTCGATGCGAACACGGAAATTGTTGATCGTTTCCTGGTTAGCGCGTTGCGTAAAGTAGTTCGGTCTGCCACCGCAGCAATCGAGGCGTCCTTCAGGACCCTGAATGAATCGGGTCGGGTTCGGAAATGCCTGCAAATATTTTTGTCCAACCGGATTAATGCGCGCCGCCGGAATTATGCCGCCGGCAAAGGGCACACCGGTTCGCGGGTCACAGATTAAACCATCCGGCGTTCCGTCGCCATTGCAATCTACCAAACCATATTCTCTGAAATCTCCGGTTCTCGATCCGACGGTCGGAACAGTCGTATCCGCCGGGAACGGCAGATTGTTGCGCTGTCCGAGATAATCAAAAAAGAAGAAGGTCCTGTTTTTGATGATCGGACCGCCGATCGTGCCGCCGAATTCGTGAATCTGCTGCACCGATTTTTCAAAAGCGTTCACCTGCAACGGATTGACCGGTCTTTGCGCCAGTTGTTCGCCGAGTTTCGTTTTCAAAACCGGGCTGTAAGCGTTCAGTGCCGAGTTCTGCCCGTAATAATAGAGCGAACCGCTGAAATTGTTGCCGCCCGATTTAGTCGTGACGGTTACGACTGCGCCCGCCGCACGTCCGATTTCTGCCGGCGGAATGCTGGTCGAAACCTTAAATTCGGCGATCGAATCGGGGTTTGTGAAAACGCCGATCGTGCCGAATTGCGGTTCGTTGTTGTCAACGCCGTCGAGCGAAAAGTTGTTGTTCGTCGAACGCTGTCCGTTTGCCGAAATGCTGCCGCCGCCCGAACGTGCGAAACGCGAAGTTTCCGAGCTTCCGTTTTCGTTGCTGCCGCCCGGACCGCCGTTACCGGAGCGCGCGTCGCCATTGTTAAATCCGCGGGCTTCGCCGATTCCGGTATTGTTCGCACGAACTACACCGGGAACGAGCGTGGCAAGTTGCGTAAAATTGCGTCCGGAAAGTGGAAGTTCGGTTACTTCGCGACCGCTGATCAAACCGCCCCGTTCGCTCGTTTCAGTTTGAACCAACGGCGCTTCGGCGGTTACCGTTACCTCACCGGAAACCCCACCCGCAGGCAACGTTACATCTGCGCGTGTTTCAGTCGATGTCTCCAAAGCAATATTTTCGCGCTTGACCGTCTGGAAGCCGCCTTTCGAAACGGTAACTGTGTAGCGCCCGATGGAAAGTAAAGCTACTTCGTAAAACCCATCTGAGTTGGTGGTCACTTCACGAGTCGCGCCGGTGTCAATATTGGTAGCAACAACTTTTGCATCAGCGACTACGGCACCTTGAGTGTCAGTAACCGTGCCCGAAAGAGTCGCCTTGGCGGTTTGCCCAACCGAAAGCGAAACGCAGGCGAAAATAACAACTGCCGACATTGCTGCGACGATCAAACGACGGAAATTTTTTCGAATGTTCATATTCTAGTAGTTATCCTTATTACTTCAGAGATGTGGAGCGCCACATCGAAAACGACCGTAGGTAGGTGATTCTTGCCCTAATGAGGGCACATTTAACACCGAGTGCCCAATTTGTGTCAAGCGAATTGCCTCACAATACGAAAATTTAAGAAATCGCGCTTTAGCGTCGGAGTAAGCAATACTTTTGAATCCGAGCTTTTCTGCAATCAATCCATTAATAGTTGGAAGGTTATTTGATCTTGGCAGACAGCGTAATCTCAACAGTTTTCGGAGGATAACAGACCTCATCGGTACACGCCTGAAATCTCACAGCAGCTCGAATGCTTATGTTTTCTCCGCGAAATCTCTCGGGCACGAAAACCGTAAATCCAAATGAAGTTTGTCCCTCATATACGCTGATCGGTTTATTGGTAAATTCAAAGTTTCTCGTCGTGCCCCGAGGATAGTTGACCGCACTTAACTTCACACCTTTGGCAAATATTCTTACGCGCGTCGGAATAGCAAATTCATTTTCCGGACGGTTTGAATTCACATGCAGTCCGCTGGGAATACTTAAAACGATTTTTCCGCGCGCGCTTCCGCCGCGTTTTATCGGACCGAGTGAACCGGAAACGGTTTGCGCGCTTAAGGAAGCGACCGAGAAAAGTAAAAAAACAAGAGTGAAAATAACGAAAAAATATTTCTTCATAAGCTAAACGATAATGCTTGTGTCTTCGCCGCTAGCTGTCCGCAAGCAGCATAAATGTCGCGTCCCCGCGGGCGCCGCACCCGCGAGAAAATTCCTTTCGAGTCCAGAATTCGCCGGAAACTTTCAACCTGTTCAACGTTCGGCGGCTTGTATTGAAGCGGCTCGGCGGAATTGTGTGGAATTAAATTCACACGAATTCGCGTCAGTTCGTACCGATTTAATAAATTCGCGAGCTGGCGTGCTTGCTCATCAGAATCATTCACACCTCCGAGCAGTACATACTCAAAAGTAAATCTCTCGCCCGGGCGAAGAGTTTTCTCGAATTCCTTTGCGGCTTTCATCAATTCTTCAATGTTCCAACGTTTGTTAACCGGCATCAAACGGTCGCGTAGTTCATCGTTTGGCGCTGACAGTGAAATTGCTAAACGAGGGCGCTTTTCGAGTTTCGCGAATTCGTAAATTTTCGGAACAATTCCCACCGTAGAAACGGTAACCCGATTCGGAACGATGTGAAGTCCTTCTTCATCAGACATCAAATCCAGCGCCTTCATCAAATTTTCGTAATTTGAGAATGGTTCACCTTCGCCCATCGCCACTAAATTGGTTCCGTGCGGAGTTTCTTTTCCGACTCCATACACTTCATTCAGCACGACGATGATTTGCTCGATGATTTCGCCGGTGGTGAGATTACGAAGCAATCCGAGTTTTGCGGTCAGACAAAAATCACAGTTCAGCGCGCAGCCCGACTGCGATGAAAAGCAAATCGTGTCGCGCTTCTCGCTTGGAATAAAAACCGTCTCGACCGGATGACCTTCGTGCGTATGAAAAAGAAACCGCCGTGTTCCATCGGCAGATATATAACGCTGTTCCAATTTCAAGGTTGAAGCCGTGGCGCATTCCGAAAGTTTCTCGCGAAAACTTTTCGGAAGATCGGAAATTTGGTCAATCGACAAATTGCGTCGCTGATGAAGCGCGCGGAAAATTTGCGTCGCGCGATATTTCGGCGCACCCATCTCCAAAACGAATTCAACCAACTCGTCTCTTGAAAAATTGAGTAGATGTTTCAGCTCCGGCATTCGCTCTCTATCTTACAAGTTTGTGCTAAGCTTTTTGAAATTTTAGGGATAATGCAAACACGAAAACTCCGTAGAAATCTGATTGGACTTGTGGCATTCATTGCCGTAACCGCTGCCTGCGCGTGGATTTTCCGTGAGACCCGAACGCGTTTTTCAACACCGGAAAAAACTTCGACTTCGACGCAGACGCAGACTTCGATACCACCCGTCTCTATAAACGAAACTGAATTCTCGAAGATTCACCTCGCGCTTGGAAATCCTTCCGGGGCGACTTCCGATCCATCGAATGAAAATAATTTTCTCGTAGTAGGAAAATATTCGGCGTTTTCATATAACCGCGAACGCGCGGCAACGAATTGGGTTTCGTGGCGGTTGGTGCGCGAACATATGGGAAAAATCGAGCGTCAAAATGATTTTCGTCCCGACGATCGCCTTCCAAATAACTTCGAAAAAATCATGCCTTTTGATTACGCAGATAAAATCTATGATCGCGGTCATATGCTTCCTTCGGGTGATCGCACAAATTCGCAGGAAGCAAACAGCACGACATTTTTTATGTCCAACATGCATCCGCAAACTCACGAGCTAAACACCGGACCTTGGGAGAAGCTGGAAAGCTACGCACGCGGACTCGCCTTTCGCGGAAATTCCGTTTATCAAATTACCGGCTGCACAGGCGATAAAGGATTGCTTCGCAGGAAAATTACGATTCCCACCAGTTGCTGGAAAGTTATCGTTGCGGTTCCGCGTCGCGGCGATATTCGAAACATAAATTCGAATACTCGCGTGATCGCCGTTGATATGCCAAATACAGATGGAATTCTTGATGACCCTTGGGAAAAATATCGCACGACGGTTCGCGCAATCGAGCTGCAAACAGGTTACGATTTTCTTTCGAATCTTCCGCGCGAAGTTCAAGATGTTTTGGAAAATCGCGTTGATAACTCTAGCAATGCAAATTAAAAACAATTTCTTGGTTTAGAGTCGGGCTTGCCCGACATCTTTCTTTTCGCGCTTTTCGCGTGCAAGCACGCGTCGAAATCGCCGCGTTTAGGTTAAAGTCGGGCTCGTCCGACTCACGCAGGCGAGCCTGCGTCTAAACCTCAAATAAGTGATCCACGAAATACATTGATTTGTATTTCGTGGATCAAATTCTCGGATTCCGATCTGCTGCGCATCGGCTTACGCCGACGCTACCGACAAATCCTCAATCCGCGTTCCGCAATCCGAATTTTCTTGCCTATCGTCGACGACTTCCGCCGCCGAAGATTCCGCCAAGAACTCCGCGCATGATTTCGCGTCCGACCTGGCTTCCGACAGCGCGAGTTGCGCTCTTCATAAATGCGCCCATCATGCTATCGCCGCCTCCGCGTGCCGCAGCTTTCTCGGCTTTCTCCGCTTCCTTCGCTTCCTTTGCGGCAACCTTTTCTTGCTCTTTCACCGCCGCTTCCTGCGCCGCTGCTTCGGCTTTCTTTTTCAAAAGCTCGAATGCGCTTTCACGATCCAAGAGCTGCTCATACTGCCCCGCAACGATCGATCCCGCCATTAGCTGTCGCCTTTGTCCGTCATCGATCAATCCGATTTGACTGTGAGGCGGAATAATAAACGCGCGCTCAACCATTGTTGGAGTTCCCTTTTCGTCGAGAAACGAAACCAATGCTTCACCGACGCTCAATTCCGTTATCGCTTTTTCCGTATCGATTTTTGGATTCGGACGAAATGTCTCGGCGGCAACGCGCACGGCTTTTTGATCTTTCGGAGTGAACGCGCGAAGCGCATGTTGCACACGATTGCCGAGCTGACCAAGAATTGATTCTGGAATGTCCACGGGATTTTGCGTAATGAAATAAACGCCGACGCCTTTTGATCGAATAAGGCGAACTACCTGTTCGATCTTCTCGATCAGTGCGGGCGGTGTGTCGTTAAAAAGAAGATGCGCTTCATCGAAAAAGAAAACCAGTTTTGGTTTATCCAAATCGCCGACTTCGGGAAGCATTTCAAAAAGTTCCGAAAGCAACCAAAGCAAAAATGTTGAATAAAGCTTCGGTGAATTGAAAAGCTTATCCGCCGCCAAAACATTTACGACGCCTTTTCCGCCGATGGTCTGAATAAAATCTTCGAGTTTAACGGCCGGTTCGCCAAAGAATTTATCCGCGCCTTGCGCTTCGAGTTCGAGCAAGCTGCGTTGGATCGCGCCGACCGTCGCCTTGGAAACATTTCCGTATTCGATCGTAAACTGCTCGGCGTTTTCCGCCATGTACTGCAGAAGCGCGCGAAGATCTTTCAGATCCAGAAGTAAAAGACCATTGGTATCGGCAATCTTGAAAGCCATAGTCAAAACGGCAGACTGCGTATCGTTGAGCTGCATGATTCGCGAAAGGAGCAACGGTCCCATTTCAGAAATCGTCGAGCGGAGCGGATGACCGCGTTCGCCGAAAACGTCCCACAAAGTCACGGGACATTTATCGAATGGGAAATCGGTGATGCCGAGGAGTTTGAGACGCTCTTCAACTTTCGGAGTCATCGTACCGGGCTGACTGATTCCCGTGAGATCACCCTTGATATCCGCCATAAAAACCGGCACCCCGATGCGACTAAACCCTTCGCCAAGTCGCTGAAGAGAAATAGTTTTTCCGGTTCCGGTCGCGCCGGTGATAAGACCGTGACGATTAGACATTTTGGGCAACAATTCAAGTTCCGTTTCACCGGATTTCGCAATTAAGATTGGATCTGCCATATTTTTCGCTTCCTAAATTTCTTGGTTAGTGGGGATGTGAATACATATTACTATATGCGCTCGGAGCGTCAACCGATATTGCCTGCGCTTGTTCGCTTTGTTCGATCGGTAGCGTAGTTTAAACTCACCGAAATATTAGGAGCTCTTTTCTGACGAAAATATGAACGCAGTTCGTTGCCCAAATTGCCATCGCGTGAATCAAATTTCGGCGTTGACGTGTGTCAGTTGTACGACTTCTTTGGCAAACATCGCAGCCACAGATTATGTTTCGCTTCCCGTAGATCAAATTTATCCGGCGCCGAACTTTGCTCCGCAAAACTACATTCCGGAAGATAATGAACTCGGTCGCAAGACCTTTTTTTGGTATCGCGTTTACTGTAGTGTTTCGGGCGCATTCAGCCTCATTTTTGTTGCTCTTGGTCTCTTTTTTCTTTTGGGTGACCCGAGTTTTGGAGGACCGAAGGATCCGGTTGCGCCGATGGTAGGAGCGATCTATCTATTTATGGGCATAGTCCTACTCGCCGTATTTGCCGTAGCCGCTTCGCTTCCGCGTAAGCCATACAATTGGATCGTCGGTCTCGTTTTTATCGCTCTCGGATTTACAAGCTGTTGTTTTTGGCCCGCGGTGATTCCGCTTTTGATTTATTGGATTAAACCCGAGACTCAGGCTTATCTCGGACGCATGAAATAATTTATGAAAACAAAGATTTTTTTCGCGATATTCTTCGCGAGTATTTTTTCCTTTAACGCGTTTTCTCAGACCAACGAACAAATGCAACCCGACCAAAAAGACGTAGCGTCAATCGATTCAATAATGAAAGCGGTTTACGAAGTCATCTCTGGCGATGCCGGCAAGCCGCGCGACTGGAATCGTTTTCGATCGCTCTTTCACAAAGATGCGCGGCTGATTCCGACGGGAAAAAATCCGCAGACGAACATCGTAGGCGCACGAGCGCTCTCGCCCGAGGACTACATCAAACGAGTCGAACCCGTTTTTGCGAAGGAAGGTTTTTATGAAAAGGAAATCGCCCGCCGAACGGAAATTTTTGGGAACATCGCCCATGCTTTTTCAACTTATGCGTCGTTTCATAAAGCCGACGACAAAGAACCGTTTTCACGCGGCATTAACAGCTTCCAACTACTAAACGATGGAAAGCGCTGGTGGATTGTTACCATTTACTGGCAAGGTGAATCGACGGAAATTCCAATTCCAAAAAAATATTTGAAATCGAAAAAAGGCTGAATTCATTTCTCGTCTACTGTAGAATCGCCGAACTAAATTTACTTGGAGAGGTTCCTTATAGATGGCAGAACACATATTGAAAGCTAGTGTAGAACTTCCTCTTCCCCGCGAAAGAGTTTTTGATTTTTTTTCCGATGCGGGAAATCTCGAGCGCATAACTCCGCCATATTTGAAGTTTCGAATTCTTACTCCGCAACCGATTGATTTGAAGAAGGGCGCGCTCATTGATTATCAGTTAACACTGCGCGGCATTCCGGTTAAATGGCGTACCGAAATTTCCGAATGGAATCCGCCTTTTGAATTCGTCGATACGCAACTTCGCGGACCTTATAAACAATGGATTCACCGGCACACTTTTACCGAATTGGATTCGAATAGAACGCTAATTGAAGATGAGGTCCGCTATCGGCTTCCTTTTGAACCGCTGGGCGATATCTTCAACTTTTTGATCAGTCGCGATCTCAAAAACGTTTTTAATTATCGCGAGAAAACCGTTGCCGACCTTCTTCGTTGAAATGATCAGAGGTTTTTTGGGCGGCGATTATGTGAAACACAAAATCGCCCGTTTTCCATGGTTAGATTGGGATTAAAGAATGGATCGTTTTCGAAAACGTTCCGCCAGCGTTTTCTGAAATCTTTCAGCTCGTTGGAATTATCCTCTGCGCATAGTTTTTCCATCGGTGAGATTTTCGTTTGAATAAATTCGGCGTAAGGCGTCCATAAAACGCGCAAACCTTTTTCTCGAAGTCGCAGACAGAGATCGAGATCGTAGAGTCCATTTGAAAAATCTGCGATGTCGAATCCACCGGCGCTTTCAAAAATATCTTTTGGTATCGCGATCACACCCGAAACCGCAGAGAAGTTGTTAATTAAATCGGTGCGAAATAGCCAACCTTCGATTTTCGGATCGACTCCCAAGTGAGCAAAATTGATTTTACCGTCCGGAGTGAAAACGATTCCGGCATGTCTGATGCGTCCATCGCTATTGAGAATTCTCGCACCGACCGCACCGATTCCATCGCGTATTGCATGGGCAGCAATTTCTTCGAGAGCGCCGAAATCTTTCGGAACAATTTCATCCTCGAGAAAAATCAATACATCTGCCTCCGTATCTCTCACCACTTGATTTAATATCTCGGCACGCGATTTTGAATCACGGTCATCGGGAACAATAAAAGTGAATCTTCGTGCGGAGGTCTTTGCCCGAAACTTTTCGACAATATGTTTGTCGCTTGAAACGACACATACATGTGTTTCCGGCGAAAATCCGGGAACCAAACGATGGAGCGAATATTTCGCCTCGACGACTTCACACGTCGAACCCATCCGCGCCAGATGTTCGCGAATCGCGATACGCGCGCGCTCATGCGCATAGGGTTTTTCTCCGGACGAATAAGCGACCGAACCGGGAATCGCTCGCCAATGATAGAGAATTCGCGGAATGTGTCGGATTTGTTTTTCGTTTATAACTTCAAGCACTCGGAGCGCGAGATCATAGTCCTGACTTCCTTCCAAACCAACTCGGAAGCCTCCGATATTTCGCAAAATTTCCGTGCGATATGCGGAAAGGTGTGTGATTAAATTCAACGAGTAAAAATAATCGCGACTGAAGTCCGGCTTGAAATGTGGTGAAAAACGTTTTCCGCGTTCATCAATCAAATCTTCGTCGCTGTAAATAAACGCCGTTTCGGAAAAATCGTTTAATTCTTTTGCAACCCAAAAAAGCGCATCTGATGAAAGCTCATCGTCGTGATCGAGCAGCGCCGTGAATTCGCCCGTCGCGAGTTCTAAAGCGGAATTCGACGCGGCGGAAATATGACCGTTTTCTTCACGAAAAACGACCTTGATACGCCGGTCTTTCGCTGAGTACTCATTGAGAATTTTTCGTATGTTCGGGTTGGTCGAATTGTCGTCTGCGATGCAAAGTTCCCAGTGTTCGTATGTTTGATTTAAAACGGATTCGATACAAAGTCTCAGCCATTTTTCTTCGACGTTATAAACCGGTATCAAAACAGAAATCAGCGGCTTTGACGCAAAACCGCCGATACGATTCTGAATCGCGATGCGTCGCTCTTTCGATGCGAGGTCATTTCGCTGAATCCATTTTCGGTAGCGCCGACTCTGATTGAATTTCCAAGCGCTTTCCCGCATGTTTGCGACGAAACCTGTAGCGCCTTGGAAACGCACTATGTCGATCGCGCGCCTGATTTTTGTTTGCAATTTGCCCACGCGTTATTGTCTTTAGTCTTATTGCGCCAGTATTCTCTTCGTCAGGATGAATCTCAAGATTTCCAAGCCGGACGGGTTTTTGCCACACAGTCTATTGAAGATTTGCGCAGTCATTGCGCTTGCATTAACCGCCACGATGTCGTTTCTGAGCGACTATAACCGACATCCCGATGAAATTCATCATCTCTTCGCAGTGAATTACTATGCAAAGAATTTTCTTCCGCCGGAATATGACGACCCCAGTGTGCGTGCCGGATATTCTCTATTCGGCGTTTCATATCTCAATTATCATTGGATCGAATATTTTACTGCCGGAAAGTTCTCCCTGATACTTTCACCTTTCGTTCCTAGTGAATTAATCCGCGCCCGATTATTTCAAGTCTTGTTGTTTGTATTTTTGATCTCTTTCTTTTGGATTCGTTCACTAAAGGAACCGGTCATCTTTATTTTTCCGGCAATACTCTTAATTTCGCCACAGATTTGGTATGTATTCTCGTATGTAAACAATGATGCTTTCGCTTTGTTTATTTCAATGATCGTTGCCTATCAGCTTGGTTACGAAAAAAGTTTGTCGCGACAATTCTTCGACTCCGACTCTACCTCCAAATCGCGGGGAGTCTTTTTTGGAATACTTATCGGAATTTTGTTCACGCTCAAATCCAACTACTCGGCGTTTGTCGTTTTTGTTGCCTTTTGGATTTTGGCAACCAATCAGTTCTCCGTTTTACAAATCAAGAAATATTGTTTTATCGCATTGATCGCGATTTCCATTTTCGCGCTGCGAATCGGTATGGATTTTTATGTAAATGGCGAGACGAATTTTGTCGGGGCAGCTTACCTCAATTATCTTTCCGGTAATTTCGAACAATCACGAAACAAATTGGCGCTGGTTCAGGAAGAGATTGCCCAATACGAAACAAAACCATCGACCTTTGAGAATGATCTCGAACATTCGCGAAAGGAAATGAAACTCAAAGCAAAAGGTGTCAGTTTTAAGGAGATGCTTTTTGAATGGGGCTGGCTCAGACTTTCTTCGCAAAGCTTTTTCGGCGTTTACGGATATATGAACATCTACGCGAAAAATTGGTTTTACGGAACAATCTTTCTCCTAAGTATTTTGCTCGGCGTTTATCTTTTTGTCGCCACAGTAAAAACCCGCGACCGAGAGAGCATAATTCAGTTTGCGATTATGTCGTCGGGCGTTTTCTTGACGATCTTAATTTCAATGATGCTTTCGTGGTTTTACGCGTTTCAACCGCAGGGTAGATATTTGTTTCCGGCTTTGGCAATGATCGTTCTTTTCGTTTATGCAAACCGTCGGCACCTTAACAGCAAGATCGTAAACGGGTTTATCGCGGCGATGTTTCTGCTTTCAGTTTTTTCCTTTATTGCGTGGGGAATGAGAAAAATAAACGTCGAAATCATAGCCTCTTGAAAACGCCGCGGACACCTTCTTCAGATAAAACGCGGTAAAAGCGCATAAACCTCGATTTTTTGAAAACGCGTTCATAACTTTCCAGATAACTCATATAAACTTTTTGACGGCTCAATTCTTCGACCGCTTCAATTCGCGCGCCATATTGCGCGAAGAATTCGCGGATAAGCTGCGCTTCGTTCGCGTCGGCGTTTAAGATTTTCTGAAATTCCGTTGGAATTTCTTTTCCGACCGCGAGTACTCCAAGTCCGTGCATGTGTGAGAATTCAAAATGAGGATATTCGCGCTTCATCTCGTCCCAAAACTTCCAGACTCCAAAGCCGCGTTCGCGCACGTTGATATCGTGAAAGATCACAACTCCCCGTTCGCTCAGTTTCGGCTTCCATGTTTCAAAGTCGTGACGCACGGCTTCGTAAGTATGAAAACCATCGATATGTAGAAGATCAACGGAGCTTTCGCCGAAATGATTGAGCGCCTCGTCAAAGGTCGAACGAATCAGCCGCGAAAATTCCGAATAGAGCGGATCGTGATGCGCCTTCAGCTTTGCCAGTACGCCTTCTTCGAGTTTTCCGGCGTGCTCGTCGCCTTGCCATGTATCCACGGCGTAGCATTTTGCGTCTAACTTTAAAGTTTTTACCGTCTGACAAAAAGCGCAATACGAAACGCCCCGATAAGCGCCAAGCTCTACGAAAATGCGTGGACGCAATGCGCTGACCATATACATTGCAAATGGAATGTGTCCCGACCACGCTGTCTCTTCGAGCCAGAGCGGAAACTCCAAACACACAGGATGATTTAGCGGATTAAACAAATTATCCAATCTCTTTATTTTATTTTCTCAGTTTCGAATTCGACCAGCGGACGCACAACGCCATCCATTTTCCCGGTAAAATCACCGCGCGCCGAATCACCTTTCATCAGATCAAAAACATCGAAGCTGACTACTTCGAGGGCGTTGAAATGCACGCTTTGAAAGGGTAGATATGTGACCATCGCAAAATTAATAATGAAAGAACCTTCCGCCATCAAATTCCCCGGAATCCAGGCGGTGCTTACATATTCGCCCGTTTCTTTTGCGCGGCGACTCCATCCGCTCGAAACGTCTTGAATCGTGAAAACTTGAATTCGCTCTTGATTATAAACTTGTATATTCGGCAAGAGAATCTGTCCCGATTTCCGCACCTCATATGTCGCTTCAATTCCGATTTTTTTTCGAATGTCGAAACTACCGCAAACTTTCCCGTCTTCGTCAACCATACGGACTTTTTTCAGCCGCACGAATTCACTTTGCGGCTGCTGTAAGTCATCGGTGAAATCGCGTTCGGTACGCATTCCCCAACTCGATGAAAGATATTCGCGGACGACTTCCGCAGAACTACCTTCGCTGACGATCTTCCCTTGCGCCAAAGCAATCGCGCGGCTGCAAATTCGCGTGATCGAAGACATATCGTGGGAGACGAAAAGCACCGTCCGACCCGATTGACTGACATCGCGCATTTTGCTCAGGCATTTTTTTTGAAAGGCATTGTCGCCAACCGCCAAAACTTCGTCGACGATTAGAACCTCCGGGTCAAGATGCGCCGCCACCGAAAACGCGAGCCGCAAATACATTCCGGAAGAATAATGTTTTACAGGTGTATCGAGAAAATTTTCGACTTCGGAAAAAGCGACGATCTCGTCGAATTTCTTTTCGATTTCGGCGCGTTTCATTCCCAAAATCGCGCCGTTAAGATAAACATTCTCTCTGCCGGAAAGTTCATTGTGAAAACCCGTGCCGACTTCCAGAAGCGAGCCGACGCGCCCTCGAATTTCGACCTCGCCCGTCGTTGGTTTAGTGATGCGCGAGAGAATTTTCAAAAGTGTGGATTTGCCCGCGCCGTTATGCCCGATAATTCCCAAAGTTTCGCCGTCTTTAACTTCAAAACTTACGTCGCGCAAAGCCCAAAGTTCTCGTTTTTTGTCGCGCATCGGATTTTTCACAAAACTCATCAAGGCATCGCGTAAAGAATTATGAGCGGCGGCGCCGAGGTAATAGAGTTTTGAAATATTTTCGACCTTGATTACTTGCGACATATTGGATTCCCGATTGTGATTCGATCAGCGATTCAAAATTATCAATTAATTATCTAAATCAAATCCGCGAAATCGTCTTCCATTCGTTTGAAAACAAAAAGAGCGAGCAACACCAGCACGAGAATCGAAGCGCATGAGATGCCGATGACCGTCCAGTCAAACGGAGTTCCAAAAAGCGATGCGCGAAAACCTTCGAGAATTCCAACCAGAGGATTTATCGCAAAAACCAACCGCCATTTTTCCGATAACAGACTTGAAGGGTAAAAGAGTGGCGATGCGATCATCCAAACCTGTAGGGCAAACGGAAGCGCAAATTTCACGTCGCGGAAGCGCACATTCATAGCTGAAAAAAGCGTCCCGAAAGCCATTGTTTGAATTATTGCCAGAATCAAAAACAGTGGCGCGAACAAAATCTGCAAGCCCGGCGCGGTGCCGTAATAGGTCATTAAGATCACGAGAATTACGAGACTGAAAAACAAATCTGCGATTCCCGCCAAAGTTGCCGCAAAGGGCATAATCAGACGCGGAAAAAATATTTTCGTCACAAGATTCGTGTTGCTCACGAGGCTGTTGCTCGCCATCGTGATCGAAGTATGAACAAAGAGCCAGATCATCAAACCACTCAAAGCAAAAAGCGGATAAGGAATTCCTTTAGTTTCAAATCTGGCAAAATTGCTGAACAAGACCGTGAAAATCGCCGTAGTAATGACCGGCTGCAAAATCACCCAAAGCACTCCGATTGCCGTTTGCTTATAGCGGATTTTGATGTCGCGCCAGGTCAAAAAATAAAGCAGTTCGCGGTAAGTCCAGAATTCTTTCAAATCAAGACTGAGCCACGATTTACTCGGTCGGATTGTCGTTATTTCCTGCATCAAATTTCTAATCTACCGTATTTTTGTTTAGTCCGCGTCTTTTTGCGCCGAAGATTCCACTCAAAAATGGAAGGCGGAATACTAAAACGAAAAAGCGTTTTACCGATTTGTGAGAGTGATTTCGCACCTCTCAGATTTTCGTAAAACAGTCGCAATCCTTCGCGACGATGTCCGTGTCTGACGAAACTTAAAACGGAGTCGAATCTGAGTTCCGACTGAATTTTGTCGAGTTCGTCGCGGCTGAGATTCAGCTTCTCCGCGACGCGGTCTTGAGCCGCGATCCATTCGCTCATCATCAGCGGAAAATCGCGCGAAACATTTCTTCCATGCTGACGCCATGCCGATAAAATCTCATCGTCAAAAGCAAATTCTCCGTCGGCGGTAAGTTTAAGATAGAGCTCGTAATCTTCAAGAATCGAATCTTCATTCCAGCCATATTTTTCGAGCGCGGTGCGGCGGTATATGACGCTCGAACTTGCAAAAATCTGCCCGCGCAATAAATAAGGCAGCATCTTTCCGCCTAAAAAGCGGGTCCATCGATCAGTCCGGTCGATGATAAAATCTTCTTCGTCAATCAAAAAGGCGTGTCCGCAAACCAAAACCGCATTCGAATTCTCTGCGAGAATCCCGCTTCTTTTTTCCAGGAATTTCGGAAGCCAAACGTCGTCGGAACCGAGATAGGCAAAAAAATCTCCGGACGAATGATTCAAACCCTCATTCAAAGTCGCGGAGAGTCCGCGATTCTCGCGGACGATGAGTTCGACCGCAAACGGACTTTCTTTCAAAACTCTTTCAATGACTTTTGGCGAATCGTCTTTTGATCCGTCATCAATCACCAACAGCTTTTTCGGCGGTTGTGCCTGGTTAAGAATGGATCTCAAACATTTTTCGATAAATGGCGCGTGGTTGTATGACGGCACAAAAGCGAAAATTTCATTTTTCGAAGATTGAATAGTCATCGGCACAATCAATAAAAAATGAAAACATCTTTGCCCGCGATTGTCATTTGTCGTTTAATGACTTTCGCATGAAGATTCTGCATTTTCTCGATACGGTAAACCGCGGCGGCGCCGAAACTCTCGTTCTCGATGTGTGCCGCAATGCGCACAAAGCCGGAATCGAATTACTTTTCGCGTGCGCCGGCGGTGGCGCATTGGAAAAAGATTTTCTCGAACTTAATATCACAAAGTTTCGTCTCAAGCGCAGGTTGCCTTTTGATCCGCTGCTAGCTTTCGCGCTCCGCGATATTTTGACGAAAGAGAAAGTCGAAATAATTCACACGCATCAGGCGGTCGAGGCTCTACACGCACTGGCCGCCGCTTTTGGAACAAAAACAAAAGTTGTTTTGACTCATCACGGAATCGTTCCTGATAAAAAAAATCTCGTTGCCACAAAATGGTTACTTCCGCGCGTTGCGCACAACATTCTGGTCGGACGCGAATCTAAAAAGATCTACGAAAGCGAATTCGCTTTTCGTTTTCCGCCGAACACCTCTGTCATCTACAACGGCGTTGACGAGCAAAGACTAAAACCCTCGGGCAAGAATTTCCGCGAGCAATTAAATCTTGGGAAATCCGATTTTCTTGTCGGAATGATTGGTCATTTTTATCGGGAACCCCGCAAGGACCAGCTTACATTATGCCGCGCGCTACCGAGTCTTTTTACAAAGATTCCAAACGCGAACTGCGTCTTCGTCGGAAAAACGATGATGGGCGCAGAGGAAAAATTTAATGAATGCGTGAAGTTTTGTGGTGAATTCGGACTGCTTGAGAAAGTTCATTTCCTCGGTGGTCGCGATGACATTCCCGATATACTCGCCGCGCTGGACGTTTTTGTTTTGTCGTCGCTCGCCGAAGGTTTGCCGATTGCCGTCAATGAAGCAATGCTCGCCGGCGTGCCGTCAGTAGTTTCTGACATTCCTCCGTTGCTTGAAGTTTCCGCCGATGGAAAATACGCGGAAGTATTCCACGCAGGCGACGATAAACAACTCTCCGAGACACTCGCGCGACTTCTCACAGACGAAAATGCGCGAACGAACCTCGCCAAAAGCGCGCGAGAATTCGCTTTGGCGAATTTCAGCATCGATGCACACCTCGCGAATCTCAAACAACTCTACGAAAGCCTTCTTAACCGCTAAGAAACAGAAACTTCGAAAGTGGTTTTCTTTGGCTGCGCGTTTCAGGCATAAAGGCATAATGTAAAGCACGACGGGAAAATCTTCGGCTTTTTATCTTCGCGCATCTCCGCTAGAATTCATTCGAATTGGAGCTTATGAAAATGAAAAAACCTCTCTTGAATATTTTACTGTTTTTGTTTGTCATGCCTTTGCCGGCATTCGCTTGGGACGACACGGGGCATAAGGTCGTCTCTTACATTGCATGGCAACAAATGTCGCCGACTGCGCGCGAACGCGCGGCAAGAATTCTCGCTGCCGCAAATGAAGATTCCGATCTGGGAGTTTTCCTAGCTTCGGATTCGCGTTCGCTCGGCGCCCGTCAGCTCGAACATTTTCTTATCGCGAGCACTTGGTCGGATATCATTCGCAATCGCGATTACAAATTCCGTTTTCGTAAATTTCATCGCGGACCTTGGCATTATCTCGACACTTTTTGGAAAGAAACCGATGGCAGGGTGGAAATTATTTCCGATATGAAATCAGACAAAGAAAACGCCGTCGAACGTTTATTCGCCTTTGATAAATTACTGCGCGATCCGGCGGCGACCGACGTTGATAAAGCGACTGCGCTTGCCTGGGTGTTGCATTTAGCCGGCGACATTCATCAGCCGCTTCATTGTTCCGCACGCATTACCGAACTCGAGCCTAAAGGTGATCAGGGCGGAAATCTCTTCGAGTTGATGCCAAAAGAAACTCCGCGCGAAAATCGCGTGAGCCTACATTGGTATTGGGATCAACTCTTGACGAAAAATCTTCCACGCGAAAATGACGAATGTGATCAGGAATATATCCCTTTCGCCGCGGCGAAAATCACCAAGAAGTATCCGCGCGCAAAAATGGAATCACGCTTGAAAGCGGGAAAGTTCGACGAGTGGCAACGCGAAGGATTTCAACTGGCGTCCACAAAAGTTTATTCAGTTGGACTCAAGCGCAACGAAATGCCGGGCACCGCTTATAAAAAAGCTGCTTTCGGAATCGCGAGCGAACAAATTGCGCTCGCCGGTTATCGTCTTGGTGTGATGCTCGAACAAATTTTTAGTCAGCCGACTAGTCCCATTGCGCAACCAACCCCGAATGGAAACTAAAATTCTTTTCGATTATTTCGTGGCGAATCAAGAGCGAATCGTCAAACTCATTGGCGAACTCGTTGCCATCGAATCTCCCTCACGCGATATTGAAGGCAGTCGCGCTGTCTGCAATTTTCTCGAAGCTGAAGCGCGAAAAATTTCGTCTGTTTCGGGTGTTGAGCGAATAGTTTCGAGAGACCACGGTGAGCACATTCTCATTCGCGCTTTTCAAAAATCCGTTGCAAAACAAGTTCTCATACTCGGTCATACGGATACCGTTCATCCTCGCGGCACTGTTCAAAAAAACCCTCTCCGTATCGAAGGCGGCAAAATGTTTGGCTGCGGAATTTTCGATATGAAGGCGAATTGCGTTTTGATGTTGGAAATTCTGCGCGCATTTGATGAGCTAAAACTTGTTCCAAAGCGACCGGTCTCGATACTGCTGACTTGTGATGAAGAGATCGGCTCCCATACAGGACGCGAATTCGTCGAGCGCGAGGCGCGCAAATCTGAGAGGTGTTTCGTTTTGGAACCTTCGGCGCAAGGTCGCGCGAAGACCGGACGCAAAGGGACCGCAACTTACAGTTTGCGAGCACACGGAATTCCGTCGCATGCCGGACTCGAACCGGAAAAAGGTGCTTCGGCTATTTTGGAAATTGCGCATCAGATCGAAGAAATTTCTGCGCTCAATTCCGCGTCGAAAGGAACATCGGTGAACGTCTGCACGATTCAAGGCGGAACTGCGACCAATGTGATTCCGCAATTCGCGGAATGTTCGATCGACGTGAGATTTGCGACTCTCGCGGAAGCGCATAAAATCGAACAGGCGTTACGCGAGTTGAAACCCCGCGACGGAAGAGTCCGACTCGAGCTTCTCGGCGGAATTAACCGCGCGCCTCTGGAAAGAACTGACGCGGTAATTTCGCTTTACGAACGCGCGCGCGAAATCGCGTTGCGATTGGATTACGTGCTCGGTGAAACTCAAGTTGGCGGCGCTTCTGACGGAAATTTCGTCGGAGCTATAGGAGTTCCGGTCCTGGATGGAATCGGAATTCGCGGCGATGGCGCGCATACTTTATCCGAACATATTTTGCTCGAAGATATTCCCTTTCGCGGAGCATTGCTTACCGCGCTCATCGCCGAAGGAGAAAATTCCAAATGAAGATCGCGACTTGGAACGTGAATTCGATCAATGCCCGAATGGAGCATCTTCTCGCTTGGCTCAAACGCGCCTCGCCTGATGTTGTTTGTCTTCAGGAGACGAAATGCATTGATGAAAATTTCCCGCTTGAACCGATCGAATCAGCCGGTTACGAAGCTGCTTTCATGGGTCAAAAGTCATACAACGGTGTCGCGATTCTCTCGCGACACAAAATCTCCGAAGTTCAAAAGAATTTTCCGGGCGATCAAGACGATGCACCCAAGCGTTTTCTCGCCGCAACCATCAAGGGCATCCGCGTCGTCAACACTTATATTCCAAACGGAACCGAACTCTGGACAGACAAATTTACCTTCAAGCTCGATTGGCTTCAGCGGCTGAGAAAATTTTTCGACTCGGAATGCGATACGAAATCCGACGTTTTGCTGTGCGGCGATTTTAATGTCGCACCGGATGAACGTGACGTTTGGGACCCGAAGCTTTGGGAAGGAAAACTCCATTTCACAAAACCGGAACGCGCCGCGCTCGACCACGTAAAAAAATGGGGATTCGTCGATGTGTTCCGGAAACTTCACGGCGACGAAAAACTTTATTCATGGTGGGATTATCGGCAAGGTGCATTTCCAAAAAATCACGGATTGAGAATTGACCACATTTGGACTTCCGCGCCGCTGGCGGAGAAATGCAAAGAGTGTGAGATCGATATCAGCACAAGAAAACTTGAAAAACCTTCTGACCACGCTCCGGTGATCGCCGAATTCAAAATCAAATGACCGCAATTCTTTGGATCGTCCGCCACGGTGAGAGCACCGCCAACGAGGCGCGACAGAAATCCGAACGCGAAAAACTTCCAACAATTGAATTTCCCGAACGCGAACCCGATGTCCGACTCTCGGTAAAAGGCGGGCAGCAATCGAGAGCGCTTGGAAATTGGCTGGCTACACAAAACAAAAAACCACAACGCATTTTTACGTCGCCTTATTTGCGCGCACGCGCAACCGTCGAGCTCATGCTTGAAGCCGCTAGTCTTCCGGAAATTCAAATTATTTCAGATGAACGCCTTCGTGAGCGTGAACTTGGAATTTTTGATCGCCTCACGAAAATCGGCGCGATGCAAAAGTATCCCGATGAATGCGAGAAACGCGAAAGACTCGGAAAGTTCTATTATCGACCGCCAGGCGGAGAGAATTGGGCAGACGTAGCATTGCGCGTTCGATCTTTTCTGCGTGATTTTCGCGAAGACATCGTCCGTGAAAATTCGCTTATCGTTACACACGAGGTGGTCGTGAGAATTTGGCGCTACCTCCTGGAAGACCTTTCCGAAAACGAAATCTTATCAATTGACCGAGAGTGCGATGTCGGAAATTGCGCGGTCACTTCCTATGAGTTTAAAGATAATTCCGTTTCGTTAAGTCTTAGCAATTACTGTCCGTTCTAACTTCGCCCGACCCTTACCGGTCAGGAAAAGAATGACAAACCGATGCGAGTTCTCTATACTGACGGTGGTTTGCTTTGGAACTAGAATTGTTTCAGCATGAAATTGACGGAAGCAGACCGCAAGATTGAAAAGTTTTTTCATCCGGCGTTCGATAATTTGGAAACGGGTTTGAGCTCGAGGCAATTGGATTTCGATGCTCCTCGCGAACGCGGTTAAATGTTTCGCTTAAGAATTAGCTTTGTGACTTCAAGAAAATTTCTTATTCCCGACGCAAATCGTATTTCGATAGTGGAGCGAGCAATTCTGAATTGCTTCGCGGATTTGCGTGGAAGCCTCAAAGCATAAGCCAATCGTTTTAGTTCAGTCTGATTTTTTACTTCCGTCCACCATTCTACCTAACTAAGCCAACCGAAAAAGCTTTGATCGTTTTGATTTCAATTCGGCACAGCGCAAATCTCAAAAACTGAGGAACTATGGCTAAAGAAATGATTGTCAGCGTCAACGGACGCGAAAAGAAAATCGCGATTATCGACGATGGTCGCGTGGCGGAATTCTATATCGAACGCGGTGAAGAGAATTCCGGAATCGTCGGAAACATATACAAAGGAAGAGTTCATCGCGTTTTACCGGGAATGCAATCGGCATTCGTTGATATTGGTTTGGAGCGCGATGCGTTTTTATATGTTTCGGATTTCTTCGATGAAGAAGAAGAACTCGAACGCATAATGTTGGAGAAGACCAAAAAGGTTTCGGCGGAAACGGCGGAAGTGGAAGCTTCTGCACAGATTCAAAAAGCCCGCATTGAACACGAGCATCAGATCGAGGAACTTCATCAAATTTCAGAACCGATTCTCGGCGAAGCGACTGAAGAATCAACCGCGGAGTCATCAATCGCACTGACGGAAGAGAAATCCGGTCGTCCTCGTCGCGGACGTTCGCGTCGCGGTCGCGGTCGCGGTGCAAAAACGGAATTTCCTTCGCCGCCGATTTCCGAATCTGAGCCGGAACCGATGTTTGAATTTGAGCCTTCGAATTTTGAACGCGTGTCTGACGACGAGGAAACGACCGGCGATATGTTCAAGGATGCATATTTGCAAGAAGCAATCGTTGACAAAGTTCGGGCTGTTGAATTCGATTTGGAAAGCACCCCGACCGCGGAAGTTGGTTCTATATATGAAAGCATTCACGATGTAGCAAATGGATTTGAACGAGTAGCGGACGAAGATGAATCGTCTCCGACATTCGAAAGCGAATCTTCATTTCGGGCAGCGTTAGACGACGTTGCTTCCGAAGAAGAAATAGAATCGC
>DAITAB010000338.1:0-2201 GCA_036824525.1 Pyrinomonadaceae bacterium | reverse complement strand
CAAGCGTGTCTTTTTGAATCGCGCGACGTAAATCTGTTTCGAGTCGAAGCGTTTCGCGGATAGCATCGTGAAGAGAGTGGTCGAAAATCGCATGACGCGCTTTTCCGCCGCGTTTTGCCTGATACATTGCAATATCGGCATCGCGCATCATGTCCTCCGCCGAAGTATGCAGATCGGACCGATGGAGAATTCCAATGCTCGCGGAACTGTAAACTTCGTGCCCGCTCAGTGCGAAGGGAGCGGTGAACTTTTCTTTGATCCTCTCTGCGATTCTGACGACTTCGTTTATGTCATATTGCCCTTGAACGAGAATGGTAAATTCATCGCCACCTAAACGCGCAACCATATCCGATGGTCGGAGACACTCGCGAAGACGTCCCGCGATGGCAACCAAAAGTTCATCGCCAAAAAGATGCCCCAAACTATCGTTAACGATTTTGAACCGGTCCATGTCAATAAAAAGAACGCTCGCATTATAAGCTCGATTCTCGAGACATTTGTCTAATGCTTGCCGCAGGCGGTTCATGAAGAGTGCGCGATTCGGAAGTCCGGTGAGGGCATCGTGAGTTGCTTTGTATTGCAGCTGTTCTTCGGCAGTCTTCTTCGCCGTAATGTCCTGAATCTGAAAAATCAGGTTCGGTCGCTCTGAACGTCCGTCGCTTACCGTTGAAACATTCCATGATGACCAGACGATCTCGCCGGTTTTTGCGACAAAGCGTTGATCCAACTGGCACGAGGGAACATTTCCACGAATCAATTCATGAAGCATCACAAGTACGTCGCCCAAATCTTCACGATGAATCATCGATTGAAAATCGGTGGCAAGGAACTCTTCTTCATCGTAACGAAGAATATCGGACAAAGCCTTGTTCACCTTCAACCAACTTCCCTCAGGCGAAACTAAACCGATTCCAATCGGTGCATAGGTAAACGCGCTGCGAAAACGCTCTTCAGATTCACGCAGCTGTCGCGACTGTTCTTCAAGGACGGACGCGTGTTGAGTCGCCTGTCGCGCCTGAGCGAGCGTAATCTCAACATTCTGCAGATACATTTTGTAACTGAAATAAAGCACACCGATTATCGGAAGTGCGGCTAACACAATCCCAAAACCAATTGAAACTACCAATTTGGAAAGCAGAAGCGCAGTCAGTGCGCCGACTACATAAGTTAGAGATGTCCACGAATAGTTATTTTTCCAGGTTAACCAAAACGGTTCATTATTTCTGTATGCTCCATACATCGAGGCGAGTCCCGAGTTAACGGCAAACTGAACCAGCGCCGCGACGGAGATTCCGGTAAGGATTAACGCAACATTTCCCGAGCTACTAATTTGCGTAGGATTAATTCCAATTAAATAAAACGCTGCGACTACGATAGAAGTCGAAAGCGCCATACAACCAACATTGAAAGCCATCGTGATCCGAAGCTTGCAGAGTCTTCGGGCCATGAAAAAAGCATCGATGGCAGATAAAACAATTGCAGGCACTCCACCGAAGAGGATTAGGGTGAGAAAAACAAGTGTGTCTGAAACTGAAACGTAAGACCTGAATCGGGGAATTTGTACGGTAACGTAAGGACTTAAAAGTGCGCTGAAAACTAAAAGACAAAAATAGGGAAGTCCGATTGCCGTGACGGGAAATTGCAGTAAAGCCGCTATGAAGCAAACGGCGCCCAGACCAATCACCGAATACATAAATCTGCGTGTGGCAATGTTGATGGTCATATCTTCGGATCGGACGCTCAGCAAGCTTCGAAAGTGGGAAGGGGCATTGGACAGGGAAATACTAAGTGTGTCCGTAAACACGGAAATGGCTCGATTGAGCCATTTCCATTATGAACGAGTTACGGTTAGTTTGTCTATGATTTTCCTAAGCGAAAATCGTTGTGCAACAGTCCTTTGAGCGAAATCCCGCCTTTTCAAATGCCCGGTGGGCTTTTAAGAACCCCACGTTACTCAATAAACAAACGTACTTTGATTCTTTGAGCAGCTCCCGACTTAGTTGATTCAGACACTTAGCCGCAAAACCTTGTCCGCGCATACGGGGCGCAACCCAGACGCCCTCGAGGTATCTTACGTCGTCCGTTTGGGCAACGATATCGGCCTTGAAGAGAAGTTCGTCGTTTTCGAAAATGACGAATGAACGCCCTTGTTCGATCCTGCGAAGGACACGTTTTAGGTAACCTTCACGATCGGTTTCTAA
>DAITAB010000337.1:0-2207 GCA_036824525.1 Pyrinomonadaceae bacterium | reverse complement strand
TGCCGGTGGCATGCACAATCGTGAGTCCAAGACGACGAAGTTTGATTGGCGCGAGTAAATCCTACTCTTCGAGCTAAGAGTCGCAAGGTTCTTTGCCTCTGAGGATGAATTGGACAAAGACCTAATATCATTTCATTTTGGTTAATACCACCAGCGCGAATAGCCATAATCTGCCAAATATTTGCTGGTATTACAATTAACTCTATCTCTCCCTGTAAAGGAACATTGAAACTTTCCATAACTATCTGACCAATCGTAACAGTAAGCCCTAATTCATTGCTTCTATAAGTATGACGAACAAGTGACGCTCCCGGAGTATCCCAAATAAAAGATACTTGTACAAAAATATTGTCTGTAAAATTATCCCCGTCTTCATCTATTAGAGCAATACTTACATTTGTCTTTACGCCACTATGTCCTCGTGGAATAGCATAATCGTGTAAATCGTAACCCATAATACCTCTTCTATTTATTTATCCGGAGACTGATTGATGAAACTACCGTTTCACACATCCGTTGTATTGACCAAACAAACTTTACAAAAGAAAATATTTTTCGGGTTCGCACAATGATGTGAGTTTCAGACAAGTTTTTCGCGGATGGCGCGGGCGACGGCTTCGGCTTCGCTGTGGACTTGGAGTTTGCCGTAGATGCCGCGAATATGTGTGCGGACGGTGTCAATACTGATTTCGAGCTCAGCAGCGACTTGTTTGTATGAAAAACCTTTGACAAGGCATTGGAGGACCTCGTGTTCGCGCATCGTTAAATCGAGTTTAGTCGGCGACGAGGGTTTGAAGAGTTTTCCCGAAAATCCCTTAGGCGTGTTTTCGCGCAGGAGTGAAAGGACGATTCGCGCGACATCGGGCGTGAGCGGTGAGCCGCCCGTCGCGATCGCTTTCAGTTGAGACAACAGTTCGGGCGCAGTTGTTTTTTTGAGAAGATAACCGTCCGCACCGGCAGTGATGGCTTCGAGAATCGTCGCGGGTTCTTCAAAAACGGTCAGCATCACAACCGACAGATCGGGCAAGATTTTTTTCAACCGGCGGGTTGCTTCGATGCCGTTCATTCCCGGCAGTTCAATATCAACTAAAGCCATCTGCCACGCGGGAACTCGCCCGGCGCGTTCTAATCTTTCGAGTTCATCCAAAGCCACCAAAGCTGAGCCGAAACTCGCGCTCAGGCAAAAGCCCGGCGCGTGTTTGAATAATGTTTCCAAACTATCCCGATAACGCGGGTTGTCTTCGATGATAATTACATTCAATTCCATTTTCAGTCTTATTTCAAATTATACGGAACACTATTTCAATTTAGTTATCATTCCCCTGTTTTATATAAACTAACGGTGCCGTCGGAATCTTTGATTCATAGTAGGGGCAGTTCCTGAATCTCCGCGTTGGGTCGCGATTCTTCTCCCGTGTAAATCGGCTCTCCGAACATCAAATCTTCTTTGGGCAAAGTTTTCCGTTAAATAATAATATGCGCCGTAAAGAGTAGCTCCACCACCAATTCCAATCGCCGGTCCAACACTTACTGCAACAGCAGGAGCGAGCGAATTTAATCTTTGAATGGATAGCCTTCCATCAAGAAATCGCAATAGCGTATCAACAACATGTGGAACCTGTTGAGGACCAAGGGAAATATTAAACAGTATTAGTTGAAATCCATAGCCTATTCCGGGAGTAACTGTTAACTCTATTAAATGACCGAAGCCTTCAAAGCTGAGTGCATTTCGAGTTTGACCGGAAAACCCAATTCCATAAGATATTGAATCCGTAGCATTGCCAACTATGTTTGTCGCCGCTTGTTCGACAAAGTTTCCAATACCCCTAAATTGGGGGCCAAAACTCTCGCCCACTCCCGTACCGGCAAAGAATAGGTTGAGATTCTCGCTTTCGTTACCGTTGCTTCCTGTTAAAATAAATTCGCCAAGCTGACCTGATACTGCTGCTGATGCTGAAGCACTCCAGTCTGGAGCAATGGTCCAATTTGAATATTGTGTTTCTTTACTCATAAACAATCCTCCTAATGTAACAAAAGACTAACTTAAGAAAACTGCCAATGGTATCGCATTATGATGTGAGTTTCCATCCGCGCTCTTTTGCGTTTGGATTAAATTTCAAACTAACAATCGTGCCGTACCCGATGTTTGTCGTCCAACTTAGTTCCGCGCCGATCTCTTCGGCAACTTCCAGCTCGTGCAGCCGATC
>DAITAB010000336.1:0-2210 GCA_036824525.1 Pyrinomonadaceae bacterium | reverse complement strand
ATGCGACGAACGCGACCACCGCAACTAATGCCTTGCAGCTCGGCGGAGTCGCGGCAAATCAATTTGTCGTCACCGGCGACGCGAGGCTTTCCGATGCCCGCACTCCGACAGCCGGAAGCGGGAATTACATACAGAATCAATTCGCGGCACCGCAGTCCGCGAGCAACTTCAATATCAGCGGCACGGGAACGGCGTTCGCGTTGAATGCGACGGTGGTTGGAATCGGAACGACCGCTCCTACCGAAAAACTGCATGTTGTCGGAAATGGTTTGTTCACCGGAAACCTGAGCACGAGGAACGTAGCAACGGCAGACAACACTTCTCCGACCTTCTCGATGAATTTCACCGCCGGCGCCGCGAATGAGAAAAAATGGCGTAACTATGCCTCGGCAAATGCCCTGAGTTTCACCGCTTTGAATGATGCGGAGAATAACGAGTCTCACTGGCTTTTTGTGAATCGCGGAACCGGAGCGACCATCACAAGCGTCAATTTTCCAAATGGTAAAGTCGGCATCGGCAACACTAGCCCAACCGAAAGATTGCACGTCACCGGCAATGGCGTGTTTTCTGGACGACTGACTGTCAATGGCGGAATCAATTATTTCGAAACGTCCGGCAACGCGAATTTCTTTATGAAATCGGCGGGCGCGGCAAACGGCATCAATTTCGGTGTCGCCGGAAATGCCGGAAGCAATTCGACTCTTTATGTTTCGCAATACGACGGGACGACCTATCAGGACCGTTTGATTCTGGACAACAACGGAGTCCTCAATATCCCGACCAAGGTTAATGTCGGCAACTTTACCGCCAACGTCCCGAACAATCCCGGCGACGCATTGGTCGTTAACGGAGCTTTGAGCATTACGGCACTCGGTTTTGAAGGAACGGTGGCGCTTTGTTTGAATACGGTGAGCGTGAAGGTTTCCGTGTGTTCGTCGTCGATTCGCTACAAAAACAATATTCAAGATTTCAATCAAGGAATGAGTTTAATCAAAAAACTGCGCCCCGTTTCCTTTAATTGGAAATCCAGCAATCAAAAGGATATGGGACTCGTCGCCGAAGAAGTTGCCGCAGTCGAGCCGCTGCTGGTTCAATACCGACCGACCGGCGAGATCGAAGGTGTGAAATATGACCGCGTCGGGGTTGTGCTGGTGAATGCGGTGAATGAACAGCAGCAGATCATCGAAGATCTACAACGACAAATCATTGAACTCAAAAAGCTCGTGTGTCTTTCAAACAAGGATGCGGAAATTTGCAGGGAGCAGCCGAAATGAAAAACCGATTACTACTATTGCCTATATTAATTTTCACCTTTGTCTTCGCGGTTCAATCGCAGACGACGGAATTCTCATATCAGGGAAGTTTGAAGGAAGGCGCTAACCCGGCGAGCGGCAACTATGATTTTGAATTCGCCCTCTATGATGCGGTCAGCGCCGGAACACAGATAGGTTCAACACTGACTCGCAGCAACGTTGCAGTGGCAGCCGGAGCGTTTTCCGTCAAGCTGGATTTCGGCGCGAGTTTCCCCGGCGCGAATCGTTTTCTCGAGATACGTGTGCGCCAAACCGGCGGCGGCGCTTTTACGCCGCTGGCTCCGCGGCAACAAATCAACTCGTCGCCTTATGCCGTGAAGTCCGTGAATGCGGACAGCGCCGCAAATGCGACGAACGCGACCACCGCAACTAATGCCTTGCAGCTCGGCGGAGTCGCGGCGAATCAATATGTCGTCACCGGAGACACGAGGCTTTCCGATGCTCGCACTCCGACAGCCGGAAGCGGGAATTACATTCAAAACCAGAGCGCCGCACCACAGGCAGCCAGTAATTTCAATATCAGCGGCAATGGGATTATCGGCGGAAATGCTGGAATCGGTACGAGCGACCCTGTTTATAAATTAGATGTTGTGCACCCTGGCGCAACTGGTATTCGCAGCAAATCGATTGGTTCTTCTTACTCAGTAGTGGATATCGATGCATCGAACGGGGATGCCGCTTTAAGATTTTATAGAGCCGGTTTTCAAATGTGGCTTTTACGTAATCGGATTCCCGATGATGCTTTCGAAATTTACGGAGGTGGTGTTAGTCGCATGACGATTCAAAATGGAACCGGCAACTTCGGATTCGGAACAACTGCGCCCACCGAAAAACTGCACGTCGTCGGAAATGGATTGTTCACCGGGAACTTGAATGTAAGAAACGTAAGAACGGAAG
>DAITAB010000335.1:0-2210 GCA_036824525.1 Pyrinomonadaceae bacterium | reverse complement strand
GGGGCGCCGCCATAGGCGGTACCAACCAAATCCAAAACCCCGTCTCCCGTTAGATCCATCGCGTTATTTTTATCTGACCCATAATTTGACTCGAAGTTCACGCTTTCACTAAAGATAATCTGCCGCACCTTCGGTTTCCCGTAAACCCCTTCGCACTGCGCGAATCCATTGACACCGAAGATCGCTATTAAAGTTAACAAACCCAAAGAGCTGAAAAGGCTGTGTCTCTTGGAATTATTTTTTAGTTTCATATTATTCAAGTGAGCGGTTAACGTATGGAATTGCAAGTTTAACAACTTACAACACTAATTAGACCATTTCGGTCGGTAAGATGGCAAGGATTTTTTTGGACGCCTGACTGGGGCGCATGCGTCCTCGCATATTATGATAGCGAAGCACGAAAACTCCCGCAAAATGAGGAAACTTTGTTTGTAATCGCTTATTCGCGCCGATGGCGCTCATGGCATGCGAGACGCATGATGTAATAAAGACGGAGGAGAAACCGTCTTTATTACATCAGGCGTCCCGCTTGCGATTAGCGCCCCGGGCGCGAATAAGTTTTAGACGGAAGAAGGACGCGGAGTGCAAACAATGGAGCTGGAGAACGTTCACGGCGAGGTTCGATCTCTGTTGGACCTTATCGAGTATCAGGACGGTGCGGTTGTCAGCAGGACACTTTTAAAGAAGCAGAAGGGCACGGTCACTCTTTTCGCTTTCGATCAAGGTCAGGACCTCAGCGAGCACACCGTCCCGCACGATGCTCTCGTCTACGTTCTTGATGGAACAGCTGAGATAACAATCGCCGGGGTGTCGCATCACCTGAAAGCGGGCGATACTATCCTGATGCCAGGGAACCAACCTCATGGAGTGAGGGCAACTCGGCGATTCAAGATGATTCTAACGATGATTCGGTCCTGAAACGTTGAAAATATCTCCGTCAACAAGCGCTTGCATCTGACGCGCTACCACGATATCCCTTTTCTGCATTGAGTGAGCGCACAGCTGAAGCGCAGCGTTGGCGTTTCGTGGTAAAATAGTCCAACGTTATTGTGGCAGGAGAAATCAAATGAAACGACTCCTTTTAGTCATAACGACAATGCTTCTAACGTTTGCTACTTCAACTTTGGCGCAAACTAATTCTGTGCCGATTACAGGCGGCAGATTTTTTATGCAAAGAGGCACGCAAAATTTATCAAACGCCAGAATTGAAACCGCTAATTTCACCGCCATTAGTTGGGTCAGTGACAATGGTGGAAATTCTGTTTGGGATATTTGCTCAATTTCCTCCAATCCATCTTTTTGCCGAAGCGGAACAACTTTTAGTGTTCCATCGTTCCCGACGGTTCAGGTTGGTTTTTGCGGTGCTTGCAGTCCGCCGCAGTTTCCACGCGGCACATTTATGATAAACGGCACGACTTATGAGAACGCTTATTTTAGTGGAGAGTTTCAGTTTCCGCAGGCGACATTTCTAGTCTCGCCAGCTTTTCTAGCTAAAAGAAAAGGTTTCGTTAGCTTTAGAAAGCCTTTTACGATGACGGGCAATTTACAAGTCTGCCGAACAGTCAACGACCCCAATTGCCGAGCAGAAGATGTTCTTTTTAACGGTCAGATAACCGGACACGGCACTTTAACGGTTACAACGAAAATCGTAGTTGATACTCAAATCTCACCGCTCCCGTTTTTGCTGAGAGAAAGCATTGAATATCAGTTTGAACCATAAAACATTTGTTGGTTGGCAAAGGCACGTCGAAAAATTCAATGGACGTGAGGGCGAAACAACGACTTTCAACGAACGTAACTTGTGAACCCGCAGGTAATTTGTATCCGGTTTCGCCCCACGTCATCTCAGCCGTTGAGCGTGGCTTTGAGATATTGGCAACATTCTAAAAAAATATGCGCTACGATTTTGAATGGGACATTAGAAAAGCCAAAAGCAATCTTCATAAACATAAAATCAGTTTTGAACAAGCCACCACGATTTTCCGCGACCCGAATCTTCTTTCGGTTCCCGACGAAGAACATAGCGCATCTGAGGAAAGATGGCTTACAATGGGATTGGATGAAAATGGAATACTGCTCGCGCTTTCACATAAATTTACGGATTTGAGCACAGCAGTTTGTAAAATAAGAATAATTTCGGCGCGAAAAGCGACCACATTAGAAGAAGAACAATATGAAAAAGGAATATGATTTTTCAAAAGGCGTGCGCG
>DAITAB010000128.1:0-7327 GCA_036824525.1 Pyrinomonadaceae bacterium | reverse complement strand
CATTCGAACCGGTAGGCCCGCCGCGCCGCAATGCCATCGGCGTCGAGGAAGCTGCCGTCGGTTTTGGCGCGCGTTGTATCACCTCGATTTCCAAAAGTTCCGGAACGGTCGTCTTCCGCAAATTTGCTTCATGGGCGATCAACTTCTCCGCAATCAGGCTATCCAACGCCTCGCGTCCGATATCGGCGAGAGCGTTTGGAAGTTTGGAGTAATTTGCGAGGTAGATCGGAGGCAAATCCTTGAAGCCGAACGTAAATCCATTGGCGGTCGCCAACAAATCCTGAGTACTTTGCGCATAGGCGCAAGCCGCCGTCAGCGCAAAAACTCCTATAAAAGTCGAAAACCGTCGATTCGAAAAAACGTTAATGCTCATAGTCTAAACAATTCTCAAAGAAAGCCCCCGCGAATGCAATAGCGTAATTTGCTTTTGCGCGCGCATTTATCTATTTGCGTTTTTCTTCAATACTTTCAAAGAAGCGCGAAAGTTGTCAGAATAAAAACAATAAGGAGAATTACCGATGACAGCAAACGAATTTCGATTTAGCGGAGCCGTCGATCATATCGCGATTAGGTGCGAGGATCTTGACCGCGCAGTAGCGGGCTACGCACAACTGGGATTTTCGGTCGAGACGATTTACGACGATTGGGCGTTGATGCGCGACCGCAATGGATTCGGCATCGCGCTTCTCCCGCCCAATTCCAAACACCCGCCACATATCGGTATAAAAGTAGAAACTCTCGCCGAACTGCACGCCGCGGCTACCAAAGAGAATCGCCCGATTAAAGAACACCGCGACAAGACTTCTTCTTTCTATACGAAGGGCGTCGGTGACCAAATCATCGAACTCATTTATTACCCGCCTGATTATGATGCAAAAGGTTAGTCGCGAGTTTTATCTTCGCGAGAATACGCTTCAGATCGCGAAAGAACTCCTCGGAAAAATTCTGGTCGTTCCGTCTCGCGCGGGAAAACGCGTTGCCGGAAAGATCGTTGAAACTGAGGCGTACCTCGGCGCCGATGATAAAGCCGCACACTCCTACGGAAATCGCCGCACAAAAAGAACTGAGGTAATGTTCAGCGAAGGCGGACACGTTTACATTTTCTTCGTTTACGGAATGTACTTTCAATTGAATTTTGTTGTGGGTCCGAGAGATCACGCGCATGCAATTCTGATTCGGGCAATCGAGCCGGTTGAAGGAATCGAAATAATGCGGAAACGCCGGGCGGTCAAGAACGACCGCGAATTGACGTCAGGTCCCGGAAAACTCTGCATCGCGCTTGGAATTGACGGCGCATTCAACGGCGCGGATTTGTGTAAAAAGAAAATCTGGCTTGAGGAAGGCGCGCCAATTTCCGGTCGAAGTATAGCCAAGGGAAGAAGAATCGGAATTGACTATGCGGAAGAATTCGTCGAAAAGCCTTGGCGTTTTTGGCTCAAGGGAAATGAATTTGTTAGTCGGCGGAGTTAATCAAAAAGAGTGAAGCCGTCGAAGCTTTTAAACTCCGACGGCTTTCGGTGAACTGTTTGGATTGACCTGCGCGAAACAAGTCCGTTCAACCGGCGAGGACCTGTTTAGGTCGCAGTCACCTCACTGTAATCATTAATCATAAAATTTTTAGGATCACCTCCTTTCCAGTGTTACGCCGATATTAGTCGACTAGGATTTACGCGTCAACAGTTTTTTTCGCTTGGAAATTGGCGCCTAATTTGGCTCAATTAAAAAAACTTTTGTAAGATCGAAACTATGAAAAGTCTTTATCCGGAAATTGAACCGTTTGATTCGGGTTTTATCAAAGTATCGGAAATCCACACGGTTTTTTATGAGCGAGTCGGAAACCCCGAAGGCATACCGGTAGTATTTCTTCACGGCGGACCTGGGGGCGGGTTGATTCCGCGTTATCGGCAGTATTTCGATCCTAAGAAATATCACGTCGTACTATTTGATCAGCGAGGTTCGGGAAAATCCACGCCTCATGCCGAGTTACGCGAAAACACTACGCAGGATTTGATCGATGATATCGAGAAGCTTCGCGAGAAGTTCAATATCGAAAAATGGTATGTATTCGGTGGAAGCTGGGGAAGTACATTGTCGTTAGCTTATGCGATTGCACATCCGGAGCGCGTCCGCGGTTTGGCGTTGCGCGGAATTTTCCTGACGCGTCCAAAAGAGCTCCACTGGTTTTATCAAGAAGGCGCAAGCGAAATTTTTCCGGACTTCTGGGAGGAATATGTAAAACCGATTCCCGTAAAAGAGCGCGGCGATTTTATGAAGGCTTATCACAAACGCCTCACGAGCGACGACGAGAAAGTGCGCCTCGAAGCGGCGCGCGCTTGGAGTATTTGGGAAGGTGCAACATCAAAACTCTATCCGGATCAGAGTTTGATGGATCATTTCGGCGAACCTCAGGAGGCACTCGCGCTTGCACGCATTGAATGTCATTATTTTATGAACGACTGTTTTTTTCCTTCGGAGAATTATCTGCTCGAGAATGTGGGAAAAATTCGACACATTCCGACGGTAATAGTGCAGGGCAGATATGACGTTGTTTGCCCGATGACTAGTGCCTGGGAACTTCATAAAGCATTCCCCGAGGCGCAGTTTATCGTGGTGCCGGATGCCGGACATTCTGTAACTGAACCTGGCACCGCTTCGGCGCTTGTAGAAGCTATGGATGAATTTGCGAGCCAGTCAGCATAGAAATTACATTGCGCTTCCGCGCAAGAGTTGTGCGATACTTATTCTGAATTGAACAGACGATTTTTTTGAAATTAGACTTTCGCTACATAACCGGTTCGGTTTTGCTTGCGAGAAGTAAAAAAGGAATATTTATGGGTGGTCTTGGAACAACAGAAATTATTTTGGTGGTGGCGGTTTTATTTTTGCTTTTCGGCGCGAGCCGCTTGCCGCAGCTCGCAAAATCGCTCGGACAAAGTCGAAAGGCTTTTAAAGAAGGAATGCGCGAAGCCGAAGAAGACCTGAATTTGGAAAGCGGACAAAAGCAAATCGCTACTCCCTCAATTTCCAAGCTAACGGATGAAGAGCTTAAAGAAGAATTGCGAAGGCGCGGTTAAAACCGGGCTAACGTCATTTTGAGCTTTTCCCGATAATCAGAGTAGCTTTTACCGAAAAGCGAAAGCTGAGTCCATCGTGTTCCGAAGAGATATCTTGAGCAAGCCGCGCAGCGACTTGCTCTCTTTTCTTTTCAGGTAGAAATCCCAACCAGCGCGGCAGCAGAAATTTCGAAACGAGAATAGAATTCAAAAACTCCTCGCTGGTCGAATATTCAAAAATCTCGTTTGATGTTTTCGTCTCAATCATTCGAAGTTTTGCGTTTCGCGCAAACTGTTCCGCGTTTGAAACCGTAGGCAGTTCCAAAATGAGCCTTTCGATTTCCGGACTATGTTGCAAGAGGTCATTTTCCAATAAGGATTCCCACAGAAACGAAAAAATTTCCCCGAAGCTCCCCGCAGTAGGAAGAAAGAAGGCTACAGCGCCGCTCGAGAGACTCGCGATAGAATTTACCAAGTCCTCAAGATTTTCAGGTGGCACAAGACTCGCATTCGCGAGTACGAAAGGGAATTTATGTTTAGCCGGCAATGAATCGAGAAATTTCAAGTCCGCTCGCATAGCAAGCGCTTTCGCCCGCGCGATTTTTTGAAGTTCGGCATCGTCGCAGACGCAGCTAAGTTTCACGTCATCGTTTAGCCGTTCGCGAAGCGCCAGCGCGTGATTGCCGGCGCCGGAATTTACGTAGAGGACTTCGCCCTCGGAGGGGAAATTCACGTTCTTATCAACCAGATGCGTGAACCGCTCCGTCCAGTCAACGGAAAGATATAGATTTCGTAAGAAGGCAAGTTCCTTCGCCGAAGTGGTCATTAGAAAATTAAACCGCATTGCGGGAAATTTGTGAAAGCTCGGTGCGCGCAAATTTGTCGGAATTGAAGAACTGCGATTAACTTAGGAATGATTAACAGGGAGAAAATAGTGTCGAAAACAATAAAAGAACTCTTCGATCTTTCAGGAAAAACAGCGATTGTAACCGGAGGTTCACGCGGCCTCGGGAAGGAGATGACCGAAGGATTATGTGAAGCCGGAGCGCGAGTGCTTATCTGTGCGCGACGCGAGGAATGGCTGAAGCAAACGCTTGAAGAATTCGCGTCGCGCAAATTCGAGGTGATTGGAAAAACGTGCGACGTTGCGAATCCGAAAGAGGTTCAGCTGGTGGTCGATGAAGCAGTAAGCAAGTTTGGGAAAATCGACGTGCTCATCAATAACGCCGGAATTTCCTGGGGCGCAATGCCCGAAGAAATGGCGATCGAGAAATGGCAAAAAGTTTTGGATGTAAATCTTACCGGCGCATTTTTGTTTGCGCAGTCCGTTGGGCGCGAAATGTTGAAGACTGAAAGCGGTTCGATAATCAACATCACATCAGTTTCGGGAATTACTTCATTTCCAAACGGACCCTTTTATGCAGGTTACGTTGCGAGTAAAGCCGGTTTGATCGGTCTAACGCGGGAACTCGCAGCCAGTTGGGGACGAAAGGGAATTCGCGTAAACGCGATCGCGCCCGGATTTTTTCATTCGCGTCTCGCTGATCCGGTTCTCGATATTTATGAGCGTTCGATTCAGGAAGGCAACGCGATTCCGCGTATCGGAAATGAAGGAGAACTAAAAGGCGCGGCGGTATTTCTCGCTTCGGATGCGTCGTCTTACGTTACGGGACAGACGATCGTCGTTGATGGTGGAATGACAATCTGATTTGAGATTTAAGACTTTGGAATGGATTTTTAAATTTAGAATTTCGTCGTTTTCGGCGAGAGGAGCATGGACAAAAACGCACGAAGCCGAGCGAGCCTTGCTGTAAAGTTAGAAAAAATGCGTTAGCCCGCACTCAGTTAGGGTGACGGAGTTGACACACTTACTCCGTGCGTGCTTGTGCAAAAAATCGGACGCATAATTTTGATTTTCGCTTTCGCGAACTTTAGACTTCTCGCACACGTTTCAGCTCATACATTTTTTTTGGTGGATCTTGTTTATGCAGCATGACGCAACCACGCTGAATCTTTCATCGATAATTTCGCAACATGCTCGTCTTTCGCCCGATCGGGAAGCGGTTGTTTGGGAGGGCGTTCGATTAACTTATTTGCAGCTTGATGCATTAACGAATCGGGTAGCCAATGCGTTGAACGCACGTGGAATCGGTTATGGAGACAAAGTCGCGCTCGCCTGTCCAAATCTTCCATACTTTCCAATTGTCTATTACGGAATTCAGAAAGCCGGCGCAGTGGTTGTGCCGATCAGCGTTTTGTTCAAGCCGCGCGAGGTCGAATATCACCTGCGAGATTCGGATGCGAAAGCGATTTTTTCATTTGAGGGAACCAACGAACTTCCACTAGGTAATTACGTAAATGAGGCTTTCGCGAAAGTAGAATCATGCGAGTACTTTTTCGTTATGACTTCGAACCCGCTGGCGAAGAGTCCGTTCGAAGGTGGATTGACTTTGACTGAAATCACCTCGAACGAATCCGATAAGTTTCAGACTTATCCGACCAAGCCTGACGATACTGCCGCAATTCTTTACACATCGGGCACAACCGGTCAGCCGAAGGGCGCGGAGCTTACACACTCTAACCTGCTGATGAATTCGATCGTTACGCGCGATCTGCATCTTTCGGGAATGAGCGACGGAAAACAAAAAACCGTTTTGATTACTCTTCCGCTTTTTCACACCACCGGTCAGACGGTGCAAATGAGCACAAATCTCTATGCGGGAAATCGTGTGGTCTTGTTGCCGCGATTCGAACCGCAAGCGGTTCTCAATGTTTTTGTCAAAGAAAAAATAAATTTCTGGACCGGCGTGCCGACAATGTATTGGTCGCTGCTGAAACACGTGCGCGAAAACAAGATTGATCCGAAACCGATTGCCGAAAGCCTTTCGATTTGCGCATCGGGCGGCGCGCCGATGCCGGTCGAAGTGATGAAGGAATTCGAAGAAGTTTTCGGCGTAAGAGTTTTGGAAGGCTATGGTTTATCGGAGACTTCACCGCTCGCGTCGTTCAATCATGTCGAACGCGAATCGAAACCGGGAAGTGTCGGTCAGGCGATTTTCGGCGTCGAAATAAAATGTGTCGATGAGAATGACGAAGAAGTGAAACGCGGCGAAAGGGGCGAAGTTGCGATACGCGGACACAACATCATGAAGGGTTATTACAAACGCGCCGAGGCAACCACGGAAGCGATGCGCAATGGTTGGTTTCATTCCGGCGATATCGGAATTATGGACGATGAAGGTTATCTTTCTATCGTTGATCGCAAGAAAGATATGATTTTGCGTGGAGGTTACAACGTCTATCCCCGCGAACTCGAAGAAGTGATCATGACGCACGAAGCAGTTTCGCTGGTGGCGGTGATCGGTGTGCCGGATGAACGTCTTGGCGAAGAAGTAAAGGCTTATGTGGTGTTGCATCAAGGCGCGGAGATGAACGAAGAAGAGTTCATCGCATGGTGCAAGTCTCAGTTTGCCGCAAACAAATATCCGCGCTACGTGGAGTTTCGCGAATCACTTCCGATTGGCGGAACCGGAAAGATTTTGAAACGGGCATTGCGGGAAAATGATTAGCCACGAACAGACACGAACGAGCACGAATAAGAAGACTATTGGCATAGCTGATTGTTCATGATTTTGGTTTCGTGTCGCTTCGTGTTTGTTCGTGGCAATCTCTTTTTATGAAAGTTCGAGTTTTATTTTTCGGTGCCACTGCCGATGCGATTGGTGATCGCGAAATCGACTTCGAATTTGATCGAGACGTAAATTCGCGTCAAGCTTTCGATAGAATTATCGAGGTTTTTCCCGTTCTCACGGCGCACAAGCTTCTTTTTTCAATCAACCAAAATTATTCGCGCGGCGATGAAAAGATTCGCGAGGGTGATGAACTTGCGATTTTCACGGCGGTTAGTGGGGGATGAATCGAACCTTTTGAGCAGGATAAAAAGGGATTTGGAAATGCTTTCGTAAAACCAATCGGTTAAATCCTGTCCGCCTTGTTCATCGGGTTGGAATTCTTTATGTCTGACTTTTGTGAACTTACAACTAACGAAATAAACGTCGGCGAAATATCGCGGCGCGTTGTTCCGCCGGAATGTGGCGCGACCGTAACGTTGGATGGCTACGTAAGAAAATTTACGAAGGATCGCGAAACTCTTTATCTCATTTACGAAGCCTATGATCCGATGGCTTT
The DNA here is from genome assembly GCA_036824525.1 of Pyrinomonadaceae bacterium. GTDB lineage: Bacteria > Acidobacteriota > Blastocatellia > Pyrinomonadales > Pyrinomonadaceae > DAITAB01. Next base: position 86 of record DAITAB010000128.1, on the reverse strand, counting down.
AAGTGAGATGAAAAAACTCATCACGCTGGCACACGAGAAGTTTTCGATTGGCAATATCGGTATCGTGCATCGCTTAGGAAGGCTTG
>DAITAB010000334.1:0-2218 GCA_036824525.1 Pyrinomonadaceae bacterium | reverse complement strand
TTCGTGGCATCAAAAATTTATCTTGATGAGTTGTGGATTAGTTTCGCTGATGGCGATCGCGTCGCCTGTGAACGAATTTGTCCGCGCACCGGAAGGATTCGGCAGTCGATATGTTCCCCATGAGGGAAACGCTGAGTCAGTTACCGTCAATGAACGAAAGCATAAAGATTCATCGACTTTGATACGCGAAATGCAGGAACGCGGATTTCTGTCGCGATCATTCGACCAATGGTTTGTTGCGGCTAATGGAAGTGCAAATGGAACGGGTAACGAGGATTCGCCGATCGATATTATTACGGCATTTGGCGGCGAAGCTTCGCGACGAAAAATAAAACCGGGCGATATAGTTTGGCTTCGAGGTGGAAGTTATGTTGGTACATTTCAAATAGATTTGCGCGGAACTCCTGCGGCGCCGATACACATTAGAGAATATCCAGGCGAGCGCGCCGTGTTTGATAAGGGTCGGGCAGATCGAAAAACCGGTGCCTTGGAAGTGCGAAGCTCGAATGTATGGTTTTGGGATTTTGAAGTTGCGAATTCACTTCAGGATCGAACACCGACCGATGTAAACGGCAAAATCAATCCCGTTCGCGGCTCGGGAATAAACGTTTGGAAAGCGGGAAACAAGTTCATCAATCTGATTATTCATGACAATGGGCACGGAATTGGACTTTGGAATGAAGAGGGCGACACGGAAATTTACGGATGTTTGATCTTCAACAACGGCAACAACAAGAAAGAACATGGAATTTACGGCAACAATAAAACCGGAACCCAATTAATTTCAAACAACATTATTTTCAATAATGCGGGTTATGGTTTACACCTATATGCCGACACAACGAGCTATTCGCTTGAAGGATTTGACGTAATAGAAAATGCAATTTTCAACAACGGCGCAATCACTCCTGAGGATCAAGTGGCGGATCAAATTCTCGTTGGAGGAGTGAGAAATGTTCCGGCAGATAGAATTGTCATACGGGGAAACTCGGTTTTTAATGAGCCAGATTCGCTGACGAGTAAAAACCGTGGAATTCGTCTCGGATATGAAGACGAAAACAATGGTTCCGTCAAAATCATTGAAAATTATGTCGTAAGCGCGGTTCCGATTCGATTGCTCTGGTGGCGATCCGTCGAGGCAAGAGACAACACCGTCGTCTCAAATAGTCACGAAGTCGAAATAGTTCGTCCGCGCAGTTTCGATTCGAAGAACTATAAAGTTGGAGCAGATGCGTTCTTGATAAGTGATGCCGGTAAACAACAGATTTTCGTTAGGCAAAACAAGTATGAGGCGGGGCGCGCAAATGTTTTTATTCACAATGCCGACGAAATAATTGCCGGCGGTTACATATCACTGAATTTGAATTCGGTTTTGAAAGTTGGTGATAGATTCCAAATTCGCGACGCGCAAGACATTTTCTCCGAACCGCTTTTTCGCGGAGAATTCAACGGTAAAGATATCCGTCTGCGGGTGGATGATAAGCGAGTGACACTTCCTATCGGTAAGACGCAGAGAATTCCCGTCCATACTTCCAATAAATTCGAAGCTCTTATAATTGAAAGTCTTCGTTAGGAGTAAGAAAAATCGGCGAAGAAAATTTCGGAAGATTCCGAGTTTTCCTTCGCCGGAAGTTTAAATCAATGCAAATCAAATTCTGATTTACATGGGTTATTTACGGAGCCGGTGTAACGGGTGGCGGACCGGGATTTTCACCCACCGCAAAACCGTGCGTCAGCGTACCAAAATGTGGCCAAGCGCTGTTACCGTCGCCGGCGATGTGTCGGCTGCCGGTTCCGATTCCGAGCCTTAATGCTATCGAAGGATGTCGATAATATCTGTAAGCGATTTCAATAATCGATTTTCTACTATCGAGCCAATCAAATGAGTGCGCCGGCGGTGTCGGATCGTAGGGATTATCGATTACGAAAAGAATAGCCCGAAGTATCGATCCCGATCCGTCCGCTCGGATGTTATCGAAGAGCGAGCGATCACCTCGGCGCAGAAGTAATTCGGCTTGAGCGACTGTTCCCGAGAGATGCGCAATCATGTAGCTGTAGGACTCATTATTCGTTAATAGATAAGTTCCATAGCATCCGGTTGTATCGCGCCCGGTTTCCTCGGGAATTCCGCCATAGAACTGAATTCCATTTCCGGTCGTAACAGGGCAAACGGAATTGTACATATATGAGTTTCCGGTGTTGCGATCAAGCGCGCGCT
>DAITAB010000014.1:5447-23528 GCA_036824525.1 Pyrinomonadaceae bacterium | reverse complement strand
GGAAATTATCGAGACGCCAAAATTTTCGAGAGTTCAGACACAGTCACGCCGGAAACCACCAGACTCTTGATGAACAGGTCAAAACTGACACTTGCATCACCGGCTTCCATCTTATTCACGCGCGATTGACTGGTTCCCAGACTTGCCGCGAATTCCGCTTGCGTCATTTTTCTTTTTAGTCTTCGGCTTTTGATTGCCTTGCTCAATGTCAATCTCAATTCCACGATCGCCGACTCTTCCGGAGTGAGTTTGAGGAAATCTGAAACCGAACCGACTCGCCAACCCGCCGCTTCCAGTTTTTGCTTTTTCGATTGGTTCATTCTCATCTTCTTTACAAGCTGTCGAAGAATCGCAATCTCCTTTGACAGGTTTCGATAATATGTTTCGGCGTTTCGCGCGACTTCTTTTGAAAAACCTCTAAAATAACTATCGCGTCCGCATCAATTCGATAGATAATTCGCCATGTTGCGTTTTGATCAACCACTCGCAATTCGTGACACATTTTTCCAATTGAGGGCATCGGTCTTGAGAACGGCATCGCGATCAATTCGCCTTCTTGAAGTTTCCGCAAAAGGTAACCGGTTTCGATTCGCGCTCGTTTTGAAAATGGCGGCGACTTTACCTCTCCGCTGAGCCAAACCAATTCTCGATTGTCACCACTTTTTGGCATTTCGATTTTATGTCACATCTGACATATACGCAAGTTTAATTTTACGAGGAATACGCATCGGCTCATGCCGACGATACTGACTGCCGACTGCTGAAAACATAAATTTCTTTTCGAACGCTCGCGCGTTCGATGCAGGCTGGCAGCCTGCGCTCCACTTACAACCAATAATTCCTATCGAGCGAGCGATAACCGATCGCTTCGCCAATGTGTGCGGATTCGATGTTGGGTTTGCCGTCGAGGTCGGCGATTGTGCGTGCGACTTTGAGTATGCGATCGTGTGCGCGCGCGGAAAGCCCTTGTCGGACCATCGCTTTTTCCAGAAGATTTTCGCTTTCGTTATCGAGCGCGCAGAATTTTCGTATCTGCGAAGAACTCATCGCCGCGTTTGAAAAAATTCCTTCGCCCATAAATCTCTCTAGTTGGATTTTTCGTGCTCGCATTACCCGCTCGCGAATCGCGTTCGAAGATTCCCCTTGCGGAACGCCGTTACCCCGAAGCTCTTTGAAATTCACGGCGGGAACTTCCACGTGTATATCAATGCGATCGAGCAGCGGTCCGGAAATTTTTCCTACGTAACGCTGAATCTGAATCGGCGAGCAATTGCATTCGCGCTGGCTGCCGAAATATCCGCAAGGACACGGATTCATGGAAGCGACCAACGTAAGCAGCGCCGGAAATGTGAGACTCATCGCCGCGCGCGAAATCGTCACTTGTTTATCTTCAAGCGGCTGACGCAAAACCTCGAGCGCGCTGCGATCAAATTCCGGAAGTTCATCGAGAAATAAAATACCGTGGTGTGCGAGCGAGACTTCGCCCGGACGCGGAATCGCGCCGCCCCCAATAAGACCTGCGTCGGAAATTGTGTGATGCGGATTCCGAAACGGTCGCTCAACCACCAAACCTGATTTTCCGGTCAGACCTGCGACTGAATGCACTTTTGTAATCTCTAGCGCTTCTTCAAATTCGAGCGGCGGCAAAATCGTTGGAAGGCGTTTCGCGAGCATCGTCTTTCCCGAACCGGGCGAGCCGATCATCAGAATGTTGTGTCCGCCAGCGCTCGCAACTTCGATCGCGCGCTTTGCCGCGTGTTGTCCGCGCACCTCGGAAAAATCCACGCGATATTTTGTGTTTGAAATTTCGAAATCGGTCGCGTCAAGACGCAAAGGCGAAAACGCAGACGCGCCATTTTGCAAACTCTGCAAAACATCAACCGCATCGCGCAAAGTCTTCAAAGGATAAACATCAACGCCGGTAACCACTGCCGCCTCTTTCGCGTTTTCTTCCGGCAGAAGAAGATTCTTGATTCCCTTTTCGCGTGCGAGCAGCGCGATCGACAGTGCGCCGCGCACCGAGCGAATTCTTCCGTCAAGCGAAAGTTCGCCGATGCTCATCGTGTCTGAAAATTCTTCGGCTTTTCCGAGGTCACCATTCGCGCCGAGAATTCCGAGCGCGATCGGAAGATCAAAACTCGCGCCTTCTTTGCGCACATCCGCCGGCGCAAGATTTATCGTGGATTTGTGAAACGGAAAAAAGAAACTGCTGTTTGTAATCGCCGCGCGGATTCGTTCGCGCGATTCGCGTACGGCGAGATCGGGCAATCCGACGATTATTACGGACGAAGGCTGATCGGCTTCGCCGCGAACGGGCGTGAGATTAACTTCGATTTCGACCGGTTCGGCGTCGATTCCATAGACGGCGGCTGAGAGTGTTCGAAAGAGCATTCAATAAAAATGCGGCGACTTTGCTAGGGATGTTGAAGGCAATTCACCGACTTGACTATGAGTTAAATAAATTGAGAGTTCAGCAAAAACTCTATTCGAAATTGCACGCAACTTCAAACACGACGGCGCAAAAAATGCCGGAATCGGTCATCCGATCCCGGCAACTACTTGAATTCACTCCGAAAACTTTTAGCGATTCAAAATTCGAATTTCGCGTCCGGCTGGAAGAACCTCATCGGGCAAGACGCCGTTGAATTTCGCTACTTCCAAAGCCGATGCGCCGTTTCGGGAAGCTATCTTGGCAACCGTATCGCCCTGTTTTGCCTTAACGACTTTTACTCCGCCGGTGGTTTGCGCAGTCGGCGTTGATTGTCGTGTGTAAGCAATTTTACGAACGTTATCTTTTGGCACAACAATCTTTCCACGCGGTTGCGCGGTGCCGCTATTCATTGCCTGTAGTTGATCAACCGGAACGCCCGTGCGATTCGAAACCTGCTGCCACGATTCTCCGCTTTGAACGCTGGCAAGCGTTGAATCGTTTCGCTTGCTCGAAGGAATTCGTTTCAAAACTGCATAAACTTCATTTACTTTTCCCGCGGGAACGCGAACGACATAAGGCTCCGGCGGAGTCGTGTTCGTACGAAATTCAGGATTCAGATAACGGATGTAGTCAAGGCTTGTATCCGCCGCCTGCGCGATCAAGCTCAAACTTGTAAGCGCCGGAACGCGAATCCGATCGTAAGCAAGGCGCGGTGCCGGACGTAAATGTCCGAATCCATATTGCTGCGGATTGTTTGCAATCAAGACCGTTGCAAGAATATTCGGGACGTAATTTCGCGTCTCGCGAGGAAGATAAGGATATGCAACCCAGAAATTTGCCACTCCCGCGCGCGCAATCGCGCGATCAACATTTCCCTCGCCGGAATTGTAAGCCGCCATCGCGAGCTCCCAATTTCCACCATAGCGATTCGCCAAAAATTTAAGATAGCGAGCCGATGCGCGGGTCGACATTTCAAACCCGTTTCTTTCGTCAACATAGGCAGTGCGTCGCAAACCGTATCGCGCGCCGGTGCCCGGAATAAATTGCCAAAGCCCCGAAGCTGACGCCCAAGAAAGCGCGGTTGGTTTCCAAGTACTTTCAACTTGTCCAAGCCAAACTACATTTTCCGGAACGCCTTCCTCACGGAAAATCCTGCGCGCCATGCTCATGAACATTCCCGAGCGATAAAGCCCGGTCTCCATGGTAGAGCGTCCGCGACCTTGGTAATAATTGATGTATTGCTGAATCATCGGATGGACCTGAAAACTAAAGCCCAACGATTTATTCTTCACCGCATACTGAATGTATTGATATTGCTGCTGCGCAATCGGATTATTGTCGATTTGCTGTTCAAAAGGCGTAAGTTCAATCCTCGAGAGTTCGTCCAAAGGCGAACTTTCAAAGCGCTGCTGACTGAAACCCGATGCGGCGACACTCTTATCATTCTGCCCGCCAACGTTCGTTGAAACGATAGCCGTAATCCCTTCATCGGAATTTTGTGAAGGTACAAAACGGCTCTTCGAATTTATTTTCGCGACGAGTTCCGGACTGATCTGCCATCCACAAGTTGCCGCGAGACTTTCGATTTGCGGAACTTTCTCGGACGGAAATTCGAGACGATAAACGGTTTCGATCAGTTGGTTGTAACAATCGTTTAAGCGTTCGGTGGCGCGTGTATTGATGTCGGAAACCAGAAAGACTTCTACTGAGCGGTCAAATGTCTCGCGTGCAGAATCGCGTCGGTTGTCGTCGAGCGCGAGAAGACCTTCTTTAAATCGTTCTCCCGATGAAGCAATGACGTCATTGATACGTCTTTCAGCCGATTCATCGCGCGGTTGCGTTCTAAGACCGCTGCCTTGGGCAAAACAGATTAGACCGGTAGAAAACAAAATAACTGTATTCAGTGCCAGAATCTTAATAAGACGGTTCGAATTCATTGAAACTACTTTACTCCTATTTGAACCTGATCCAAAAGCGTGGATTAGTTCAGAAGACCTTATAAATGCGGATATTATTTCGATAAGCAATAACCTGTGCAATGGTTTAACGCCGGTGAATTTGGAAAGTTTCGTATTTGTTCGGTGTCAGGAATATCGAAACGAATACGCAACTTAGAACCTAACACGCACAAATTCCCTTGTCAAAATTTTCCGTCGCGCCTTTAAAGCCTTTACTTACATCAAATCACTTTCGTGTACCGGCTGGTTTTGCCTGTGCGATTGGCACAATACTTTCGACAAACGCGGCTTTAAAAACCTGCCTTACATCGTCAACAAAGATAAACTTCAAATCGTCGATTACTTCCTGCGCCAAATCGTCGAGATCGCGTTTGTTAAGTTGCGGCATTATGACGGTTTTTATTTGTGCACGACGCGCTGCCAAAACCTTCTCTTTGACACCGCCGACGGGCAAGACGTTGCCACGGAGTGTGATTTCGCCCGTCATCGCAACGTCTTTCTTAACGGTTTTTCGTGAAAGAACCGAGACCAAAGCCGTTGCGAGTCCTACACCTGCCGATGGACCGTCTTTTGGAATAGCGCCTTCCGGAAGGTGTACGTGGATATCGAATTTCTCGAAGTCTTCCTCGTTGATTCCCAATTCAGCGGCGCGAGCTTTTGCAAACGAAAACGCCGCCTTCGCGGATTCCTGCATTACATCCCCCAGTTGTCCGGTCAGTACAAGGTTTCCTTTGCCTCGCATCTTGATCGCTTCAATAAAAAGAATGTCGCCACCGGCTGCAGTCCACGCAAGTCCCGTAACGATTCCAATTTGATCTTTTTTCAACACCGATTCGCTGAAGACTTTCGGGGCACGCAGAAATTCATGCAGATTTTCCCGTGTAACCCGAACCGGCTTAAAACGCTTTCCTTTTTCGGCTTTCTTACGCGCAACCTTGCGGCAAATTTTTCCGATTTCACGTTCGAGCTGTCGAAGTCCCGCTTCTTGCGTGTATTGCGAAATCACGGCAGTCATCGCCGGTTTAACGATGGAAAGATCAGCGCGATTTAGTCCGTTTTCATCGAGTTGTTTTGGCAGAAGATGTCTCTTCGCAATCTCGATTTTTTCTTCTTCCGTGTAACCCGAAAGAGCGATGATTTCCATTCGATCGCGAAGCGCGGGTTGAATTGTGTCGAGAACATTTGCCGTTGTCATAAACATCACGTTTGATAAATCAAACACGACACCCAAATAGTTATCGCGGAATGCGCTGTTCTGCTCCGGATCGAGAACCTCTAACAAAGCGGACGAAGGATCGCCGCGAAAACTCGCGCCAACCTTGTCAATTTCATCCAAAACGATAAGCGGGTTATTAGTTCCGGCTTGCTGAATCGCCTGGATGATTCTTCCCGGCATTGCGCCGACATATGTGCGCCGATGTCCGCGAATTTCCGCTTCATCGTGAACGCCGCCGAGACTCAATCTGTAGAATTTTCGATTTAACGCGCGGGCGATCGAACGACCGAGACTCGTTTTTCCAACGCCCGGCGGACCAACCAGACACATAATCGAGCCTTTCGGTTTTTCTTTGAGTTTGCGCACCGCTAGTGCTTCGATCATTCGTTCTTTTACGCGTTCGAGTCCGTAATGATCTTCTTCCAGAATTTCTTCGGCTTTTTTCAAATCGAGGTTGTCTTTCGATGCCACCGCCCAAGGAAGGTCGGTCATAATATCGAGCCAATTACGAAGCGTTGCCGTCTCGGCAGTATCGGGATGCATTCGCTCCAGTTTTTTCAATTGGCGGGTCGCCTCTTCCTCAGCGGCTTTCGGCATTTTAACTTTGGCAATTTTTTCGCGATATTGTTCAATCTCCTCAAAGAGTTCATTTCCTTCACCGAGTTCGACTTGTATCGCTTTCAACTGTTGACGAAGAAAATACTCCCGCTGAGAACGATCGATGTCGGCGCGTGCCTGGGTGTTGATTTCCTGTTGGACTTGAAGAACTTCAATTTCTTTGTTCAGAAGCTCATTCACTTTACGAAGTCGCGCGAGCGGTTCGGAAATATCCAGCACCGACTGCGCATCTTCCACCTTCAATTCCAAATTAGAGGCAGACAAATCCGCGAGACGTCCCGGATCGTCGAGATTCGTAATTATCGCCAAAACTTCCGGCGATAAATTTTTACCGAGCGTTGCGGCGCGTTCCATCGCGCTTCTCACAGTTCTGATCAAGGCTTCAACCTGAAGCGATTTCGCGGGAACAGGTGATTCAACTAGCGGTGAAATTTTCGCCTTCGAAAATTCCCCTGAAACATCTATCGACTCAACCTTTGCGCGGGAAAGTCCCTGTATGAGAATCCGAATCCTTCCATCCGGAAGCTTCAACATCCGCATAATGACCGCTACCGTTCCCACTTCGAACAATTCGTCCTGTGTCGGTTCCTCTTTATCAACGTCTTTCTGCGAGACAAGAAGAATCATCCGATTCTGACTCAGCGATTCATCTACCGCTTTAACCGAGCGATCGCGTGAAACGAAGAGCGGCACAATCATAAAGGGATAAATCACAATATCGCGCAATGGAAGCACGGGCAGCTCCGAGGGAACCTGCATTTGCGCATCATTAGGATCCGTCGCTGAGATTGGTGACATCAAATGATCGAGTTCATCCATATGAAAATCTTATCCGTTAAAAATTCAAAACCAAAGTGCGCAATTTTTATTTGAACTGTCGAGCGCGCGGAATGTTTTTGTTGCAGCGATCTATTCTGATGTGTTCGCGTCTTTTCCGACGATGGGAATTTCCAAAATTTTTCCGCGCCGTTCGCGGAGCTTGGGAAGTTTCAGTGTAAGAATGCCGTCAATTAATTCCGCGGTTGCTTCATCAATATTGATCGACCAGCGAAGTTGAATTTGACGGGAAAATTTTCCGTACTCACGTTCGCAACATGAATAAACGACCCCGCGCGGCTGCTTGCGATCTTTCACGCCTTCGATAGAAAGCTGGTCACCATTTATCGTCAGCCGAACTTCGTGGGTTTCAATTCCCGGTAATTCCATAGTAACCGTCAATGCATCCGAGGTTTCCGCCAAATCAATCGAAGGCAAAAACTCGCCAAAAGCTTTAGTGCTTTCCATCTCGAGAATTTCCCGGATCGTGCCGAAGAGATGTTCTATACGACGATGCAGATCCTCAAGTTCGGCATGTTCGATTTTTACCGAAGTTACCAGTTTTGGAATGGAGATTCGCATTAGCCCACCGTCCTTAAAAGCGTGTTAGGAATTCTATGTTGAGGACTTTTTCTTTTTTGGAGTTCGCGGACGCGAACCTAAAGCGGAAACGAGCGTTGAATTTCTGAGTGCATTTTTATCGCGCGAATGAACAAGGTCCTTCAGTTCTTTCATAAATTCCGAAACATCTTCGAACTCGAGATAAACAGAAGCAAATCGCACATAAGCAACTTTGTCGAGCGATTTTAGTCGTCGCATTATAATTTTTCCGATTTCGCTCGTAGGACGTTCGCGATCGTTCGAATCCTGAATTTTCTTTTCAACTTCGTTTACGATGGATTCGAGCTGCGCCGGAGAAATCGGGCGCTTCTCGCAAGCGCGTCGCAAACCGTTCATTACTTTTCCGCGGTCAAACAATTCCCGGCTGCCATCTTTCTTCACCACCATGTATGGAATCTCGTCGATGCGTTCATACGACGTAAAACGACGCGCACATTCCAAGCATTCACGCCGACGGCGAATTGAATTGCCGTCTTTAGCTTCACGCGAATCAACCACCTTATCTTCGAGAAATCCGCAAAATGGACATCGCATAGAATTCTAAATTTCGGATTTTGAATTTTTAATTTCACCCGTCATCACCGGCGCACTTGGGGAATTTGCATCGTCAATTCCCTTTGAACTCGAGTTCTCTGTGCCGCCAATTGTCGCACCGTTTACATTATCCAGTTCGTGTTCAACTTCCTCAACCGTATGCTCCGAAGAAATAAGACTTCGCAATCTTTCAATGCTGATATCGCCATGAATGAAATAGTACAGACCAAAGAAAACCGCCGGCGCGAAATATACAAGGTGCATTGCGATTGAGACAGCCGCCGCCTGATCCGTATCGGTTCCCAGAAAGATCAATCCCGCTGCGGTTGCCGCATGAAATGCGCCGGCTGCGCCGCCCGGCGTCGGAACTACGGAACCAATCGCAGCCCAACCCATCACAAAAAGTGACGCCGAGAATCCGAAAGGAAGGTCAAAAGCTAACATTACCAGCCAGGTTGGGATTGCAATCGCAAACCAAAGCAACAACGTCCAGAAAATTACGACCGCGACTTCCCGCCCGTTGTGGAAAATGTGAAGAGAACGTCCAAGCTGGGTGAGAATGCTCGTCACCACCTGCTTTATTCTTGCAGGGAAAAATTTCGAATCCTGTCTTTGAATGAATCCGATCAAACCCGCTGACATCCGCTGATAAAAAGCCAGAGCCACGAATGAAATTAAGACACCGCCCAGCATCGCGAATCCAATAAGTTTCACATATGCAAATTCGTTTTCACGTCCGACGGGTGTTTCGAACCAAAGGAAATTCGCCGCAAAGAAAACAATCAATGCGCCGAGATCGAAAATGCGTTCAACCCCAATCGTTACAAGTGCCGCCGAAGGGCGAACACGTTTGTCGCGCATCGGAAGCCACATCGGTCGAACTATTTCACCCATTCGTCCGACCAAAAACATCGCACCAAATCCCACCGTAGTCGTCGCAAATAATTCTTTGAGCGACGTCTCTGTTATTGGCTTTAGAAGCGCCTTCCAGCGCACGGCACGAAGCAGGTAGCCCAAACAAATGATTAGCACGGCAATCGTCAAATAAACTGCGTTTGCTTTGCGAAGACTCCGGCTTACTTCTTCCCAATTAAGACTGCGACCAAAAAACCACAAAATAACTAGGGCGATTAGTGCGAGTATCGTGAACTTAAAATGTTTCCTCAATTCAAAACCCGTTCAGTTGAATATGATTCGTGCTCTACCGCGAAGAAACGATACCGTAAATTCAGAAAAAGCGTAAGCGTTTCGATTTTTTATTTGCGAATAAAATGCTCGCGATTTTCGGTCGCGTTTGAAATCTGTTGCTTGACCATTCTCGGTGCCGCAACGCCTTTATTCGATGGAACTTTTGCAATCACCAAGTCGTAAACTGTTTTTGACAGGGAACAGTGCGACGCACTTGTCGTAATATTTTTCTTCAGAATTTGCTTTTTGGGGTTAGTAAATTGGAAGCTGTAAGGGTGGCAGTTTCATATCAAGGTGCGGATTTGGTGCGGCGTTGCCGCAAGGGCGATATCTCCGCGTGGGAAGAGATTGTGTCGTCGTTTTCAAGACGCATTTTCAATCTCGCTTACCGATTCACATCGAGTACCGAAGCGGCTGAAGATCTTACTCAGGAAGTTTTCATCCGGGTTTATAAGACGCTCGATCAGTACGATCAAAAACATGGCGATTTAGCGAACTGGCTGATGCGTTTGGCAAGGAATTTGATAATTGACGATTACCGAAGGAGACAAAGGAACCCGCAGGATTCCATGGCGGAAGACGTTGATGATCACACATTCCACCTTCGCGCGGTGGGCGGATCAGCGCAACGGGAATTGGAACGCCGCGAACTTCGCGAACAAATTCAGGAGGGCATCGATAAACTCCCTCCCGATCTTCGAACTTGCGTTATCCTGCGCGATATCGAAGAGCTCACCTATCAGGAGATTGTCGATTTATTGAATATTCCGGAAGGAACGGTGAAGTCTCGAATCAATCGCGGACGCATCGAACTGGCGAAGATTCTCAGAAGGATGAAGGTAGTTGATATTTAGATTTCCTTGGGTGACTTTTCGAAGGGCTTTTGGTTATGGTTTTTGACCACGGAAAATTTGTTCGGTGTTCGGAATTCGAAGGCGCGCTTATCGAGTATCTCGACGGAACTTTGCCGCGAGCAGTGCATACGTCGCTTTCAAGACACGTTTTGCAGTGTCCGATTTGTCACGACTTGTTGAATGAAGTAAAAAATTCAGTCGATCTTTGCCGCGAAATTTCTGTTCCGACTTCGGAAATTACCAGGCTCGAGGCGCGAATCTTGTCGACAACAGCTCCATTTAGTTCAATGTCGTGCGATGACTTTGAGGAACATTTAACGGTTTATCTCGACGGGTTTTTACCCGCGGGTCTTTTCCATCGCTGGGAACGTCATCTGGTAACTTGCCCGAACTGCACGGATCTACCGGGAGCCGTTGTCCGAACAATCGGCGCGTGTTTAACCATAAAGGACGACGACATTCCCGTACCGCATTCGCTCCACGATCGCATCTTTGAATCTACGACAGGAAAGTCCGCGCTGGCTCCGGTACGTAATAAGATTTCTCCAATTTCACGAGTATCGGACTGGGCTAAAGGAATTCGTTTTCCAAATTTGCTTCCGCAGCTCGCGCCGGTTGCGATGATCGCAATGCTTGCTGTTTTGTTTTTCAGTGAAATGGTAACAAACCGTGGCTCAGTACCGGGAATTTACTCCACTAGTTTTGAGCTTGCAATGCAATCATATGACGAAAGCTCCGAGCTGATGCGCAATCAGAACTCTCAGAAAGACGAAAACAAAATGCAGCCTGTTGAAGGAACTTTCGTGAGCGAGGGCGAGCGATGATGAATTGTGCTTTTCACTCAGTAAATGTCGCGGTTGTCAGTTGTAATGGCTGCGGAAAACCGCTGTGTCCGGCATGCGATCATCGAATCAAGGGTTTTCCTTTTTGTCAGGATTGCATTGTGAACGGAATCCAGCTTTTACGTGATCAGCGCCGAGTTGGAGGGAGTAATTTCGTTAATCATAAAAGCTCTCCGTTTGTGGCCACATTTTTGTCGATGTTATGTCCGGGCTTGGGTGCCGCATATAACGGACAATCGGCAAAAGCGCTTGTTTACTTTGGAATTTTTGTAGGCCTTTTCCAGTTGGCGATAACATCTCGCGGTATGCCCATTTTCGTTTTCGGTTTTTTTGCGATGTGGCTTTTCTCGGCGATTGATTCCTGGCGTTCGGCAAAATTAATCCGGGCGGGCATTACAACCGCGAACTCGGAAGATTTGCTCATCCAAAAACTCTCGGGAAATCCTCGGGTTTGGGGATTCGCCTTGGGCGGATTGGGAGCATTGGTCATCCTCCAGCAATTTTTTTCAATGCGCCCGTTTATGCGTTCAGTTTTGCCCGTTGCGTTGATGGTTTTAGGCGGATACTTCCTTTGGAGATACGTTCCAAGTTTCGGAAGGCGTCGAACGATAGGTACTTCATCAACTTTCGGCGAAGCAGCTCTCGCTACGAATCGGAATGAGACTTCGTTTCGCGCGGGTGAGTTTGCTCACCGCGGAAACAGCGAACGTTTTTATGGGGAGACTGAACGCCGGTGAGAAAAATCGCGTGTCAGTTACTTGCGAACGAAAATAGGTTGATCTCGTACACCGCGGGCATTAGTGCCCCATGGAATTGTTGGAATTTTCATTTTTGAAGGGAATCTTATGATATTAAGTCTCGTAAAATCTTCGGCAAAATGGGGTAGTATTTTGGTGCTGATAGCGCTTGCAATTGCATTCCTGAAACAGCTGATAGCTTTCATCGGTTTCCTGACTTTCGCAATAAAAGCGGTAATTGTCGTGGCCTTCGTAGCGGTGTTCATATTGGTAGCTTTCTTGGCGTTTCAGGCGTTTATGAAAAAAAACGGTCGTTCTGACGGTTAACTAAACTACTGATTCTTAAGTCGGTTACGATTATCCCCCCACATAATGAGGTCATTTCGGTTTGAACAAGGCGTCGCGATTGTGCTAGTTTGACAAAGGTGGGATTGTAAGTTTTCGCGACTTTGTCCTCCACCGCGCCCCAAGTAAACCCTATCGACCTCCGTTGCTTCCGAAGACTTGTTCTTCGTTCGGGTTGATTTGTCGAACGAGGATAGTTTCCGGGAGCGCCGTATATTTTCATTGCGGTATTCATTACATGGCGGAACGAATTGGCTGAGTAATTGATGAAGAAAGATAATCGTCATTATACATTCCTAATTACGCACTCATCGAGATCTTCGGTCTTCATTCGACGGATTCGGATTTCGAAGAGTTTGACTCATCGTTGCGCAACTGCGGTGTTCGGTTTATTCGGAATCGGTCTTATTTCGCTCGCCGGACTTTTGAACGCCGGCGATTACACTTCGCCTCACGTTTTGGCACGGGCAACTGATGCTCGAACGCTTGAAGATCCTCAAATCGCTACATCGTCGTTCCCGCTGTCCGTCTCAGAAACAGCGCAGTTGGATGAATCTGAATTCTTGTATGAAACGGAACCGATAGACCGCTACGAAAATCCGGATATTTCCAGTGAGTTTACCGATAATTCCGGCGGTCCGGTTTCGAACATTCGCCTTACAAACGTAAATTCGACTTTGGAAGTCGAGCAGATTGAGAATCAATTACGAGTAATCGAGAATAGTGGAAGCGCTGAGTTCATTCCGGCGATTTGGGCACATCTGGGAAAAATTAATAACGAGTTTGGTTTCAGACGAAATCCTTTTGGTGGCAGATCCTTCGAATTTCATCCTGGAATCGATATTGGCGGCGAAAAGGGTGATGTTGTAGTCGCTCCGGCCAACGGACTAGTAGTAAAAGCCGGTTGGATGGGTGGTTACGGAAATC
Source organism: Pyrinomonadaceae bacterium (assembly GCA_036824525.1). Lineage (GTDB taxonomy): Bacteria > Acidobacteriota > Blastocatellia > Pyrinomonadales > Pyrinomonadaceae > DAITAB01. Next base: position 10,441 of record DAITAB010000014.1, on the reverse strand, counting down.
TAGTAGAGGTTGATCACGGCAACGGTTTGAAGACACGTTACGGTCATCTTTCCCGAATTGATGTTGCGGTGGGCGACGTAATCGAAAGAGGTCAACTTATAGCGTTGATCGGTTCGACGGGGCGTTCGACCGGACCGCATTTACACTTTGAATTACGTTTCAATGACAAGCCAATTAATCCGCGGAGATTCCTTCCTCCTGAACCAAGCGAATTGCCTTATGTAAATCCAAACGGCGGATAGAATGTCGATAGATTTTATTTGAATTGAAGCGAGCTTTTGGGGCTCGCTTTTTTGTTGAATAAACTTCCCTGATTCCAATGCGGTAGCAACTAAACAGACTGCTTAAAAGGTGTGTGGCTCGCGTTCGGGAAACGCGAGCCACGAATATTCGGAAGGATTGCTGTAGGCGAAGCGGAGTTGACAGGCCAATGGCGGATTTTACTTGGCAGGCATTGCGGTATCAGCGAAAAAATTTCTCCGCGTTAAACCTAATTCGCCGATACTAGAACTCGTTCTCCAATCCGACCCATTCCTAGCTTTCGAGCTTCACGTTCAATCGTTGCCGGGTCGTTCTTCAAATTAAAAACCTGTTCCTGAATCATAAGATTGTCGTTGTTTAGCCGATTGACCTCCGCGTCCAGCGTCTTATTTTGTTCAATCTCTGCACGCAGCTCACTAAACGAACGTAGATTAATTGCGAGGCACAGCAAAAAAGTAACGGACACCGCGACGGCGAAAGCAAACCAACGAGGCGCCGACTCAGTATTCCTTGTTACGGATCGGGTGCGCGGGGTATTAAGCGAAAAATGTCGTTGCCCCATTTGAATCCCCGAAAATCCGGTGTATGTGTATGTGTTTGAATGTCTGGCCATATCGATCCTCAGATTCCAGTGCCCTCAGCATTTTTCGTTCGGCAAATCCTAAACTCCGATTCAACTCCGTCGTGAGCCATGCTGGCGCTAATGCTTTTAACCACAAATAGAGTTGTGATTCATCGATGCTCTCAATCCTGAATATCCACTTCTTGAAATCTTGTTCTTCTCGGACAACACAAGCTTGTTAATATTGGAGGGCTGCTGCAAGCTTTACCTTGAAGGTGAAAGGAAAAATAGCATAGCCAAGAATTTTCTGTAAAGCACCAAGTCAATGGTATCTAAGTGTTTTATTTATAGAAGATACGATGGTGTCTTTGAAGTAGTCACTAAACGACGTGCTTAAAAGTGAACAAAAGGTGAACGAATGGAAATGTGCAGTGAGATATTCAACAGGCGTTAGCTAACAAACGTCTTGACATTTGTCGCCTTCTTCTTCGTAGCCGCTCTATTAAACAGTGGCTTAACCTTCTCGACTTTCTCCTGATTGTAAATCGCGATGTCCCACCATTACCATTGCCTCGCGCTGTATCGTAATGAGTCGTTTCCAACCGCGGACGGTAATATGCGTCATTTTGATTCATAACTCATTTGAAACCGCATTGACTTTTCATACCATAAACGCAATAGATTCTTCTATTTGCGCAACGGAGTACGCTGGCACATTGATTGCCGTATATCGGTGCCGTCCTTTTGCGGTTTTCAAACCTACGAATCCGTTTTTAGATCAATTGACCAATGGGTTTTCCAGACGGATGGACCACCAAGTTAATGAAGTGGTTTGGGTTTGGACTCGGTGACTGAGTATTCATATTAATTTACGTAGATCGTTTAGGAGCGACATTGATGAGAACAATTAAACACGTCGAGAAAGGTTTAGCACTAATCGCCGGAGGAGTTTTCGATACCATAAAGGCCGTTAATAAGTACAAACCGAATCCGTCCTTCACTCCGAAGTGGGCGGACAAGCCGATTTTGAAATCGTGGGAAAAATCGAAACCAACTCTGGGCTTTCCCCGGATGACCGATTCACTCTGTCCGAACTGCGTAATCGAAGCGCGCGAAGAAATTCTTTCCGGTAAACGGGATGTTTCGACATTGATTAATGAGAAGGTTGGCGAGATCAAGGCTCAGATTATCGAACGCGATGGACAAATCTGGATGATCAAGGACTGTCCGCACCACGGACATTTTGAGGATCTGATGGCGATAGACTCAAAATTTTTGAAACACATCGAGACTCTGTTTCCCGGTCGCGACATGAATTCGCATAACGACGAAAAACTTCACAACCATGGAACTTCGTCAATCAAATATGGACGCGGCGCAGTTTTGACGGTCGATCTGACAAATCGTTGCAATATGATGTGCGACCCGTGTTTTATGGACGCAAATCAAGTTGGGTTTGTTCACGAACTCTCTATGGAAGACGTGCAAGAGATCCTCGATAATGCGATCCAAATCAAACCGCGCCGGCAAATGTCGGTGCAGTATTCCGGTGGTGAACCCACTCTTTCGCCGTTTTTCTTGGATGCGATTCGATATGCCCGCAAGGTTGGATATAACTCGGTTCAGGCGGCAACCAACGGAATCGAGTTTGCAAAGTCGAAAGAGTTTTGTCGAGAAGCAGCCGAAGCGGGATTGCGCTTTGTTTATCTGCAGTTCGATGGAATTGGAAACGATGCGAATTCGCATCGCCAGATTGGAAATTTGTTTGATGTAAAACTCCGGGCGATCAACAATCTTCACGAAGCGGGCGTGGACATCATTTTGGTAACAACGCTGGTAAATGGAATCAACAATGACCAGGTGGGCTCGATTATTCGGTTCGCCCTCGATAACCCGAAGAAGATTTCGTTCATCGCATTTCAGCCCGTTTCGTTCACGGGGCGCGATGAGCACATCACCGAACAACGAAGATTGCAGCAGCGCTACACGCTTTCGCATCTTGCTCAGGATGTTCAGAAGCAGGTCGGAATCACTGAACCGACTCGCGATTGGTTTCCGCTTTCATTGATGGGCGCGTTTGCCGATTTCGCGGACGTCGTTCATGGTCCGGAAGCGGAGTGGGGACAAGTCTCTTGCGGATGTCATCCGAATTGCGGTGTTGGAACCGCCGTGATGGTGAATAAAGAAACGAAAGAAATGGCTCCCGTGCCACAGTTCTTGAACATTCAAGGACTGGTTACGGATATGAAGCACATCACTGATACGAACCGCGGAAAGTGGTTTTCCAATCTTATGATGGGTTTGGCATTGCTTAAGAACTACAACCCATATGGCGCACCAAAGAGTTTGACTCTCGGAGGAATTCTTAAGAAATTCGACAAGTCGTTTGGTCTTTCAGGTAAGGACTACGGCAAAGTCGGTCCTGACCGCACGGTCGAAGACATCGAAAAACGCCGTCAAGACCCCTGGAATTTCCTCTTTATCGCGGGAATGTGGTTTCAGGATTTGTTCAACTATGATTTCCGTCGCACGGAAATGTGCATCATTCCTTACGGTACGCAGGAAGGCGAAATTTCCTTCTGCGCATACAACACGGGAATCGGCTGGAGAAACATCATTGAGCATATGCATCAGAATGCTACCGTTGCTCAGTGGTACAAGGATCATGGTCGCCACGAAGTTTTTGCAAAAGGAAAAGAAGTTGCATTGGGCGATGCATCGCACAATTTAAATTTGAATCCGATTGACCTTTCCCGTCCTAACAAGCCGGAGATGGAAGGACCGAAAACTGCCGCTGAGGAAATGCAGATGATGAAGAAGCTTTATCAGCAAATGGTGCTCGAGAAAAACAGCATTAAAGGTCAGAACCTGGTTCAAATCGGCGGCATCGAACGCGCCAAAGCAAACATGGGTTCAAACAACTAATAAACCGTACAATCAAAAACAAGAGCCTTCGACGCCTGTGAGCTTCGAAGGCTTTTTTGTTTCCAGCGGAAATTCGTCGGCTTACCGCAAACGGTTATTTTCTTTCAAAGCGATTTTGCTTTCGATATAATCACATGGAAACTTTCCGGGAGTTAAAGACAACGATGATTCGCTCATGCGTAATCCTTACGTTTATTCTCGTGTTCTTCGCAACGAGTGGTTTTTCTCAAATAACCGCCCATACGAAACCCGATCCGAATGCGTTTTTGCTTGATCTCCTCAATGTTCCCGCACCTCCGCCTCCGCCGATTGCGTCTGCGGAATCAAAGGATGTCGAACGTCCGCGTGAATTCTTTTTCGAATCTAAAATACCAAAAGATGATGCGCCGATCGAAGACATTCTCGATTACTGGGCACAACATAATTCTCAATTCGATATTTATCGTCACAATTTCAAGCCTTCCGAAAATGTCCTGCGAAGAATCCTCGAAGCATGTAAGAAAGACCCGACAAAATTTCGAAACTACTTATCTTTCTTTCCGCCAAATTCCGAATATTCAGAAGCGGTGCTTCAGGCTTTTCTAAATAAGTCCGCGATGACGGGTTCGTATCAAGATCGAGAGTTACGCGAGTGGTTGAAACGAAATACCAACCATTTCAAAAATGAGTTAAAACGCGAAGGAGTCTTAATAAAAGAAAATGGCGATTACATTCGATTCCAGGGACCTCTTGGCGATTTAGCAAAGGTTGATTGGGAAGCTGCCCTTCCAATTCTCGAAGGACAACTAAACAATTCGGAAAATGGTGCTTTGCGTATTTTTGCGATGTGGATGTTTTATCGCCACGCTATTCAAACCGGTGACTCAGCCGAAACAGAAAATTATCGCGAACAATTGAAATCAATCGTTGCGAATAGAAACACACCTTTTCCGCAGCGCGATCTCGCAATGGATGCGCTTGCCACGTCCGGTCCTTGGGATGGACGCGTTGATTGGTATCTTTCTCTACTCGAAGACGAATCACTTCTCACACTTCAAGACAACCGTTATACCGGACTCACAACCCTCATTATGAATGACCGTTCCGTGAATTGGAGCGAAATAATGTTGCGGTTAATTTCCAGTCCAAACTTTGCCGTGAGAAGCGCCGCAGCGCGTAATCTTATGCGGCTTTACGCGGATGACAATACCGAAATACTCAAGGCGCTTCTTCCTTGGCTGAGCAATCCTTTGTGGGCAAAAGAATC
>DAITAB010000014.1:0-5347 GCA_036824525.1 Pyrinomonadaceae bacterium | reverse complement strand
CGCCTTGCAGTCTTGCGGCGGATATTCGGCGGCGGAACAAGTCGAAGCGATCGAAGCTTATGCAACCGAGCTTCCAAAATCGAATGATGGAGGAAAGTTTATTTCGAATGGAAACTTCGAGTCTTTCACTGGAGCCGAAGCTGAAAACGTTCAAGACGCTCGCCCGCCGGACAAAATTCTCCTTGCCCGCGTTTTGATCGAACAGGAAGAAGTTACAGATGAATTTGTCGCCGCGCTTTTCGTTCGGCTCAAAATATTGCGGCGGACGAATCCGGAATTGGCAACAACCGTCTATCAGATAATGCAAAAGTGGCAGAGTCGCGTTGTTGATCTTGAAATGATTTCGCGTTTGCAGGAAGGTAAGATTGATGCGGCGATGATCGTGAATATGCTTGGACGCCGTGCGAAGATTAGCAAGCGAATTCCCGAAGAGCTTTCGACAATTCTTTCGCGAAACGGTGCCGCACGTGGAATCGCGTCGGTCTTGCGCGATGATCCGGATACGCGACTGGCGATTCTCCGCGGAGACGACATCGTGGCGAAAATTGCGCTGCTTGCTTGCGCTCGGCTCGTTCGCGCGCAACTTCCACCCGCCGAAGTCAATTCACTTATCAATTCGCCCAACGCGTTATTAGCAACCGCAGCAGAGCGATATCTTGAAAGTGAGGATAGCGCCGAATCGCGTGCGTATATTTATGCCAAACATCGCAATGAAGCGTTGATCTTAGGAGCTCGCGATGCATTCAGTCCAAAGCAGAATTTCGCGGTTGAAACGGATCTCATGCAGCAACTCTTTGCGAGTGTTAACGACGGCGTTTACGTGGAGGCTGAATACGAAGAACTGAATAAGATCGAAGACGCACTTCGAAAAGAAGTACTCGCAAACGATTCTCTGATTGGCATATATGGTTTCGTAAATATGGGCGCACCCGATTACCGGGTAGTGAGAATTTTTAAGAACCAGGTCGTACTTACTTGGTACGAAGACCCTGCGCGTTATCGCGAATACACCGTGAGTGAGGAAGACTTCGCGCGAATTCGCGAGTTAATTTCGCGTGAGAAGATTGACGATTTTCCTCCCGATAGGTCATCGGAGGGTTCCGATGGAACCAACTCCCATGAATTGTTATTTATTGGTCGCGGTGGCGGGAGACGCATTTTCATTCCGAATCCGGAGTCAGCTTACGAACCGATTCGGGAACTATATCGCGCATTTTTAAAAATCTCGTCGGGTGAGAATTTTAAAATTTACTATCACCTTTCCGCGAGCGTGAAAGGACTGACAGTTCATCATTCAAACGATCGCAAATATGCGATGACGCTTTGGAAAAACGGCAACGACTTTCGCGTTCTATTTGCCGACAAGGAAAAGCAGTCCCTTTTACAAGAAAGATTCGAACGCGAAATTGAAGAACAGCGCAAACGAGATTTAGAAGCCCTCCAAAACGATGTCGATGAAGATTCGACCTTAACGAAAGACCCACGTGCGTTGACTTCGGCCGAGTTGGCTATGCGGGCGGCTGCAAATGCGGCTGCAAGTAGCGGCTCTTCAGCCCGCACTGCGGAACGCGCAAAGCTATTAACCGACTTGATGAAAGCCGAAAATAAAATGCGACTCAGAATTGAAGAAAGAAATTCTTCTCACCTCGGATGGCGCGCATTCCTTGAAGGCAAAATCGGCGACGAAGTTCCGCAGCCGGATCAAGTTCCGTTTCTTAAGCGTACGAATGACTCCGGACGCTCCATCACTTCTCCTAACGAATTTCTCAACTCCCGTGCGGGCGATGTTCAAGTGACGGCGAATTATCGCGGCGTCTTTAAAAAAGTTGGAGATTCAGAACCCATCGTCGTCAAGCAAGGCTGGTATCGGAATTCGGTCATTTCTTCCGATGCGAAATGGATCGTAGTGACCAAACAAAACGAAGAGACAGGTAAACAAATACTCGTCCGCATTAATTTAGGAACCGGACGCGAGACTCCGATCGCTTCGAAGTTATCGGAGAACATGATTCCGATCGCCTATATTCCTGCCCACAATAAGGTACTGCTCGCAAAAGAATCCGTCGGAAATGTCTCTAACTCGGGCGAAACATCCGCGCCCGTCGCGTTTTCGCGTGAAGATTTTGTAGACGGGGATTCAACGTTTCAGCTCGGAACAAGCGTAGAATCAGCCGCGTTAAACGAGACCTATTTGAAATCTTTGACCTTCTATTTCGTCGATCCGGTTTCGGGTTTGATTAGCCATGCGCAGGGCGATTTTCGTCCGTTTTATAGAGTTTCTTTTCGAAGCCTTCAACCGACCGCAAACGCCTCGGAGTACTGGGCGGCGATTCCTTCGCCGGACGCGACGGAAATCGGGCGCTACGACTTGAAGACTCTTCGATTTAACGTCATTCTGAAAATTCCAAAGATTAGCTTCAAAAGTGAGGATTTGTGGGTTGATGAAGCGGAGCAAAGAGCCTATTTTGTTTACAAGGGACACATCCTCAGTCTCCCGCTCGGGAAACCGCAATAACTTGCCAAAAAGGCGTTTCGGGTGTCTAATAATCGCTTGCTTCTACGGCAAAATTTGAGACCTATTGGAGTGAGACTCTTAGAGAATGGCATTAGTAACTGTAAACAATAATGAATCAATCGAAAGCGCTTTGCGAAGATTCAAGCGCAAGGTGATGACTGAAGAGATCATCAAGGACTTGAAGAAACACGCGCATTTCGTTCCGCCCGGGCAGAAAGCAAAATTGAAATCTCAAAACGCTCGCAAGCGAAACAAAAAGCGCGGGCGTCCGCGTCCGATGATCAAACGGGATTAATTCCGGTAAGTTTCACAAAGGAATTTGGCAGGCGAATCTCGGTATTTGCAGTTCCAGCAACTTAGCCGCGAATTGGTTCTCGATATGACTTCCGGAAAACCACGAATTCTTGTCACCAACGACGACGGCATCCACTCAGAAGGAATAATTGCTCTCGAAAAATCGCTTCGCAGCATCGGCGATGTTTTTGTTGTCGCGCCCGAAGCGGAAATGTCTGGCGCCTCGCATAGTCTTACGCTTTCGCGTCCGCTTCGAATCCGACAAATTGACGAACGCCATTGGACCGTTGACGGAACACCGACGGACTGCGTTACGCTCGCACTCAATCAAATCTTGCGGGGAGATTCGCTTCGACCGCACATCTGCGCATCCGGAATAAATCATGGCGCGAATCTCGGCGACGATGCGACCTACTCCGGAACTGTTGCCGGTGCGCTCGAAGCTACAATCCTCGGAATTCCCGGTATCGCTTTCAGTTTAGCTGCTTACGAAAATCACGACTTTGCCGCGTCTTCCCGAATCGCTTCCCAAATGATTGAAAAAGCATTGCAGGAAGGATTGCCGGAGGGAACATTGCTCAATGTTAATTTCCCGAAGGGCGATATTTGCGGCGCGCGAATTACCAAGCAAGGATTGAAAAATTCGCGTCCTGTAATAACTGAACACATTGATCCGCGCGGGAAATTCTATTATTGGATCGGCGAAGAACGATTCGGATTTCATCCCGGAGAAAACACGGATTTCGAAGCCATCGACCAGGGTTTTGTTTCGGTCACTCCGATGCGCAGCGATCTTACGAATCACATCGCGATCGAGTCGCTTCGGAATTGGAATGAAGTTTCCGTAAAGAAAAGTTAACTGCTTTCTTTTGTTAATATCTTGAATCCGCAAACTAAATCAATCGATCAATTTCAGATTTTGCGCGAACGCATGGTTCAGCGTCTGCGCGAACATTACAAAATCCAAGATGAAAAGATTCTTGGCGTAATGAATCTTATTCCGCGCGATGTTTTTGTTTCCGATGCTTTGAAGATGCAATCCTATGCGGATCATGCGTTGCCGATATCCGGAAAACAAACTATCTCACAACCTTTTATCGTTGCGCGAATGACCGAACTGCTTTCGATTGATAGTCGTTCGCGGGTTTTGGAAATCGGTTCGGGTTCGGGATATCAGACGGCGATTCTGGCAAAACTCGCGATGAAAGTTTTCGCGGTTGAGAGAGTTGCACAGCTTACATCCGAGGCGGAAAAACGGCTGCGCGAATTAGGAATTCGTAATGTTTCATTTCGCGTAGCAGATGGAACTCTCGGTTGGGAAGTTTATTCGCCGTTCGATGCGATAATTGTCGCGGCGGGCGGTCCCGCAGTTCCGGAACCGCTTTTGAAACAATTAAAAGTTGGGGGAAAACTGGTGATTCCGATTGGTGAAGATCAGAAATCGCAAAAACTAATTCGCTTCACGCGAACGGAACGTGGCTACGATACGGAAGATTTTGGTTCTTGTTCATTTGTGCCGCTCATAGGAGAACACGGGTGGAAGTAGCTAAAAACTAATAACTAATAATTGATAATTGATAACTGATAACTGATAACTGGAAACGAAATCCCAAACCCCTATTCCCAAATCCAAAATCGAATAATGGAATCCATCGTTGAAATAATTCAATATCTCAAACCCGATAGGTTGATAAACATGTTGCTCGATGCGCTCGGTAACTATGTCTATCTCGGATTGTTTTTCATCATCTTCGCCGAAACCGGTTTAGCCGTCGGATTTTTTCTACCCGGCGATTCGCTTCTCGTCGTTTCGGGTCTTTTTGCGGCGGCAGGAAAATTAGACGTTGCGTTTGTAATGATCGCGTTTTTTCTTGGTTCGGTAATTGGCGACAGCACCGGTTATTTTACCGGTCGCACAATGGGACGCAGACTTTTTAATCGCGAAGATTCTTTTTTGTTCAAACCAAGTCGTGTAGAAAAAGCGACGAAATTTTTTGAGAAACACGGAAAGAAGACGATCGTACTCGCGCGCTTCGTGCCGATCGTGCGCACCTTTGCGCCGATGGTGATCGGCGCGACACAAATGCCTTACGCGAAATTCCTTCCATATAGTCTGCTCGGCGGCGCACTCTGGATTTCGAGCATGGTTCTGGCTGGCTATTACGTTGGCGGAATGGTCGAGCGCGCGCTCGGAATCAAACTCGAAGATCACATCGAAAAAGTTGTGATCGTGGTTGTGTTCCTATCTTTGCTTCCGCCAATCATCGAATGGATAAAATCGCGACGCGAAGCAAAGCGCGTGTCAGTAGCCCGACCGTGAGGGAGGGCGCAGAAGCGAACTGAAGTTCGCGCTCCTATTCGCAACCAATTGACCGTGCATCAAGAGTAAACTACACTCGTTGAACTGAGATTTTGAATTTTGAGAGAACTGGGAATTGCGGAGACACAAATCCGAATTCCAAAATCGGAAATTCAAAATCGAATTATCGGGGCGTGGCTCAGCCTGGTAGAGCGCACGGTTCGGGACCGTGAGGTCGG
>DAITAB010000333.1:0-2224 GCA_036824525.1 Pyrinomonadaceae bacterium | reverse complement strand
AGAGGAGTAAATTTTTAGAGTGAAAGCAGAACTTGCGAAGTTAATAATCTTACAAAAAACCGATACGCATTTGCGTATTCTAAAAGAAGAAATTGAATCTGCCGAAGAAAGGCGTGCGAGTCTCGAAAACGAATTTGAGCAGCACGCCTTTCAAGTGCGCGAGATTCAAAATAATTTGGAAACTGCCAAAACAGCGCGAGTTGACCTGGAGCGACAAGCGGAAGAAGCAAAGATTCATCTCGAACGCGCCGACCGCAATTTAAAATCTGCTCAGAACCAAAAAGAATATGAAGCCGCGATGCGCGAATTGGATTCGCTGCAAAAGCAAATTTCGACCCTCGAAACACAGATTCTCGAGAAGATGAATGAAGTTGAAGCAGCAGAAAAAGTCGTAGAGGAACACGCCGAAGAAATAGCGAGCCTCGATTCGGATCACCAGGCGTCAATAGCGAAATTTGAGGAAGAACTGCAAGTTGCCCGCCAAGAATTTGAGAAAGAAAGTGCAAAACGCGAAGAGGTTTTTGTTACGCTGCCAGAGAATTTAGCAAGCATCTATGACCGATTCGCCAAGCGAAGCAGCGATGGAATTGCGGTCTCGGAAGTCAAAGGCGGTGCCTGCAGCGAATGTTTCATCTCGCTTCGTCCGCAAATTCTCGTGGAAATAAAGAAAGGCGACCGGATTATCACTTGCGAGAGCTGCCAGCGAATTCTCTACTTTGAAATCCAGGAAAGCCTCGAAGCGATCGGGTAGCTTGAGTCAGGAGTCTAACGTCATTCTTCCTGCCAGATTATTTCTTGACACACTTAACTGAGCGCCGTATGTTTTGGGCATTGGCACAATTTTTCCACCACGAGAATTCGCTTTTTGCTTTTTCGTAAGTTTTCACGATTGCTCTGATCTCACTCTTTCTGGAAAGAAAAGTTTGATCAAGGCGTTATCTCGAAGAACTCTTCGAGAAAAGAGTTTTTCGGGTTTTTCAGCTGAGCTCACCGATGCTGAAATTGTTCGAATATGAATGGTCACCACGATTCGCGAATGAGTCGGCGGTGATTTTTTATTGGTGCGGTCAGTCGAAGTGAGCGAGGACAATAAAGGCGAGAAGGAATTAGGGTCAGACTTGCAATATTGCAAAATTCAAATTCTAGACGAAATTGCAAGATTGCAAGTCTGACCCCATTTCTACGATAAAAATGTTTGAGGAGTTTAAGGGCATACGTCCTAGGCAAGTGAATGATGACAACGATCAGCCGCCTCCGGCTCCTAGTCGAAATCCGTTAAGATACGGGCGACCACGATAATGCTAGAGATGATTTTGGGATTCTTAATTTGGGAGATCCGAACGATGAAAGATCTTAAGTTGGTTCAAATTGCAAAGAAAATTTTGCAAACCGTTCTCATCGCAGGCTTCATCTCTTTCATAACGCCAATAGCGGCACAAACGCGTGGAACCGCGGGAAAAAATTCCGCACCCGCTGACGAGAAGTTCAAACCGGGCGATGGACTGATTACCGATTGGTATGGAGTTGGTCACCCACCTTCAAAAGGCGTCAAGGAGACTGATCCGATACGAATCTTTGATAAAGATGGGCAACCTTGGTTAACATTTTCGCACAACCGCGAAAGCCCATACTTCTTTGATGTGGATGCTAACCCCGCTTTCAAAGCTTTTTGGACGGATAGGTTTGGACGACCGATCGCACTCAGATTAAAAGCCACCTCGAAAAGCTGGTACGAAGTGATAGTCAATGAAGAAACTCAAGAGACTAAATTCATTAAGATAAAAGACCCGGTTATTTATCGCACGGACTTTGATCCGTTTATCTTTCACGACAGAATTGTGTTTGATCACAAAAATAATCCACTTCGCAAAGAACCAGACGGTCGGGAACTTGAGTTAGAAGTTCCTGTAGGCAGCTTTTTCCAGCCGATTCGAATCGACGGCGATTGGTTATGTTTGAGCTTTGCTCCGATCAATGGATACCGACAGGGATGGATAAGATGGCGTAACGACCGCGAGATATTAATTGGCTTCTCGCTTAATGATTTTAAGATACCGAATCGCAAATAATGTTCGCTCAAAAACGCTAGGGCATCTGACAGTTCGACACGGCAAACGGAAACACGACGATTTTGCTTTCAGGTTGTCCGGTTGCGGTCTGCAATCCTTCGGCGAATCCGCAGAACAACAAGCTCAACGGAACTTCTTACGACGCTTCGGGCAAC
>DAITAB010000127.1:0-7453 GCA_036824525.1 Pyrinomonadaceae bacterium | reverse complement strand
TGCCCAAAAGTTACAAAAGCAAAACTCACGCATAACAAAATCGCAAAACAAAGCTTTCCCGTTTTCCTATTCATCCTTCATCCCTCACTCTTCATCCCTTAATCAAACTCATCGCTTCGGCGCGCGTTCGCGGATCTTTTCGAAATCCGCCCAGCACTGCCGATGTAATTGTTTTTGCACCGGATTTTTTTACTCCGCGCAGCGTCATACACGTATGTTCAGCTTCGATCACCACCATCACACCGAGCGGTTTGAGTTCATCAAAAAGCGTCTGCGCGATTTGCTGTGTCAGACGTTCCTGCAACTGCAAGCGACGCGAAAAAATCTCCGCAAGTCGCGCAAGTTTTGAAAGTCCGACGATTCTTCCGCCTTTTGGAATGTACGCAATATGACACTTCCCGACGAACGGCGCGAGATGATGTTCGCAAACGGACGCGATCGAAATATCCTTAACGATCACCATTTCATCGTGGGAATCGCCCGGCAACGCGCGAATTTGCGCGCTCGCATCTTCCCACATTCCCGCAGTGAGTTCGGCATAGAATTCCGCTACTCGCTCGGGCGTTTGTTTCAATCCCTCGCGCGCGGCGTCTTCACCGATGCCTTCTAAGATCATACGAACGCCATCCGCAATTTTCTTTTGATCGACGCTTTTTTTACTTTTTCCCAAAGCTTTTTCCTTACAAATAAAGTATCGAAGAATTCAAAGTCTAGAAGCCAAAAGTCGAAACGTCAAAGTTGACACTATTAACGGCGCTTGAGCCCCGAATCTGTTTTCTCTTTGCGGTAACGCGAGGTGTTTTTTGTTATTCGTTTCAAAAACGCTAAACTCACAGCTTGTTTTATGACTCTGTCAGACCTTCAAAATGCTTTTCGCGCAAGGGTGATCAAAATTGCGAACTCGGAATTCGGAATAGACCTCGGAAATATTTCCTCAGAGGTGCCGCCGAAAACCGAGCTAGGCGATTTGGCATTTCCCGTGGCATTTGAATTGGCGAAAAGAATCAAACAATCCACCGGTGAAAAGAAAAATCCGCGTGAGATTGCCGAGACTCTAAAGGTAATTCTTGAAACCGAAGACAATGGCGCGCGAGTAAATGTAGCCGGCGCCGGATACCTGAATGTTTTCTTCGACCGGGCTGAATTTCTCAATCAATCTGCGCATAGCGATATTTTGCCGCGCGCAAATTCCGCGACTCCTGATGCGCCCAAGCAGATGGTCGAACATACTTCAGTGAACCCGAATAAGGCGGCGCATATCGGACACGTACGCAACTCAGTTTTGGGTGATTCCTTTGTCCGTATGCTTCGTGCGCGCGGCGAGCGAGTTGAAGTACAAAACTATATTGACAACACGGGTGTTCAGGTCGCTGATGTCGTCGTCGGATTTATTTACCTCGAAAAACTAGCGCTTGATGAAATCAAATCTCTTGATGCAAAACTCGCTTCCGAAGGAAAAACTTTTGACTATTATTGCTGGGATCTCTACGCCCGAGTCGGTCAGGAATATCTGCTTGATGAAGATCTCAAGCAAAAGCGCATTGAAGTTTTACATGCAATTGAACAAGGTGGAAATGAAACTTCAGCGCTCGCGGATTACGTAGCGACAAGAAATGTTGAATGCATTTTGAAAACGATGAATCGCCTCGATATCCGATATGATCTGCTACCCCGCGAATCTGAAATCATTCATTTGCACTTTTGGCAGCGCGCTTTTGAATTAATGAAAGAGCGCGGCGTAATTCAGTTTCAGACTGACGGAAAACATAAAGGCTGTTGGGTGATGCCTTTTGAATCTCACACCGGAACCGATGAACACGAAGCCGATAAAATTCTCGTGCGATCGAATGGAACGGTGACTTACACCGGAAAAGATATCGCTTATCAACTTTGGAAACTCGGTGAGCTCGGTCTCGATTTTAATTATCGGCTATTTTCGAAATACCCGAACGGTAAAGAAGTGTGGGTTACGACCACCGATCCGACTGAAAATTCGCGTGCGCCAAAATTCGGCAAGGGCGAAACCGTTTATAACGTCATTGATTCTAGGCAGTCCTATCCACAGGAAATCGTAAAAAAAGGTGTGGCTGCGATCTCACCGGAAAAAGGTGAGCGTGCGAGTGTTCACCTGGCTTACGAGATGGTCGCGCTCTCGCCTGCCGCCGCCGCGGAACTCGGTTTCCAAATAACTGACGAAGATAAGCAACGCTCATTCATTGAAATGAGCGGACGTAAAGGTCTCGGCGTAAAAGCGGACGATTTGATATCGAGGCTTGAAGAAAATGCGTTAAAGGAAGTTGAAGCGCGCCATTCAGATATTTCTCGCGAAGAAAAGCGATTCATCGCAAATCAAATCGCCGTCGGTGCGCTGCGATATTTTTTGTTGAAGTTCACCAGAAATACCGTGATCATTTTCGATTTCAACGAAGCACTTTCATTCGAAGGCGAAACGGGCTGCTTTTGTCAGTATTCCGCCGTTCGCGCTAATTCAATTTTCCGTAAACTCGGCGCGAGTGGATTGCGCGATGCCCTAAAATTAGTTTCGGAAAAACGCGAATCGGTTTCGGAGATTCTCAATACGGAAGACGGAAACGAAATCTGGTCATTGATAATGCGCGCTGCGCGCCTGGAGGAATCAATCGCTCATGCGGTAACGCAGTGCGAACCATCGATAGTTGCGAAATACGCGTTTAGCCTCGCGAAGGAATTCAATAATTTTTATCACAAACACAAGATCATTTCCGAGGAAAACGCCGTAAAACGCGCGGTACTCATCGTTGCGGCAGACATCGCCAGGCGAAGTCTTACCGACTCGCTTTCAACACTCGGAATTGTCGTGCCGGGAAAAATGTAATTGCGTTTGGCATTTGGCGAAAGTCTCTGCAAGAATGTTTTGAATTTTATGTTGATAGTAATGAAACGAAGCGCGAGTGACGACGACGTCACGCGCGTATTGGCGAAAATTGAAAAGCTTGGTTTCACGTCAAAAGTTATTGACGGAAATTCTCGACGTGCGATAGCAATTATCGGAAATGACGGCGCGATAGATCCTACTAAATTCGAAAGTCTCTCCGGGGTCGCTGAAGCCATTCGAATCACCAAACCGCACAAACTAACAACCCGCGAAGCGCATACCGAAAATACCATTGTTGCGATCGGCGATGCCGTAATAGGCGGCGAGGACCTTGCGTTGATAGCAGGAGTTTGTTCAGTGGAAAGTCCGGAACAGGTTTTTGAAGTTGCGAATATCGTAAAGAAAAGCGGTGCACGCTTTTTTCGCGGAGGTGCTTACAAACCACGTACTTCGCCTTATGCCTTTCAAGGATTAGGCGAAGAAGCTTTTAAAATTCTTGCGGAAGTTCGCGAGCGATTCGGCTTGAAAATCGTTACGGAAGCAATTGATGAAAAGAGTGTTGATCTGGTAGAGAAATTTGCGGACGTTATTCAGATTGGCACACGAAATATGCAGAATTATTCATTGCTAAAACGCGCGGGACGTGCGCAGCTACCGGTGCTCTTGAAACGCGGAATGAGTGCCACGGTAGATGAGTGGCTTCTCGCCGCCGAGTACATTCTGTCCGAAGGAAATTCGAGAGTGATTTTATGCGAGCGCGGAATTCGAACCTTTTCCAATCACGCACGTAACACGCTTGACTTATCTGCTGTGCCGGCGGTTCAAAGAATGTCGCACCTTCCGATTATCATTGATCCATCACACGGCACCGGAAAAAATTATATGGTGGCTCCGCTGGCGAGGGCGGGAGTTGCGGTTGGCGCAAATGGAATTATGTTAGAGATTCATCCGCATCCGGAAAATGCACTTTCCGATGGATCACAAGCCCTCACACCGTCTCAGTACTTGCAGCTGGTGGGAGAATTAAACGCCATTCACAAACTGATAATTCACCCACTAAAAACTGTGGCGATTAGCTCGTAAAAAGAATTGGCTCGTGTTCCTTTTCCCGATGAACACGAGCCATTCTTGATTTGCCATTGCTGGCTTCGCCTACCTTGCAATCCTAAACTTCAACAAGGAGTGGAAGGAATTGTAGCACATGAAAGAAGCCGAAATTATCAAAAGTGTCATTGGTATAAAGCGAAGTAGATCCGGAAATCCACTCGTTGTTGCAATTCCCAAACCCACTAAAACACCGAAAACTCCTATCCAGAGACCTTGAAATACGTTAAAGACACTTTCTTTCAAAGAATATGTTCTTAAAAGATTCGGCGCGATAACTACAGCCAAAAATGCCACGCCTAATACCGCCGACTCGGCGAAACTTCTCACCCACGTTTGTCCGACTTCAACCGACAGAAAGAAAAGCACCAGAGCTACTTCCCCACCAAATACTTCCGAAGTATTCCTACTAATTCGCCTCATAACGCTTGTCCGCCTTCCTAATGTATTTATTGAAGTTGCCGATTCTAACTTTTCTTTTCATTTGGTTTACTGAATTGGGAATATGCCACACGAAACAACTCGGAAAGTGCTTTTGCCGTTTCGGGTGAAAGGTTCCTGTCCGCACGCAAGTGAGCTTCAACAATCTCCGGCGTCGCTTCATGCGGAAAATAAATAACCGGTTCAACCTGCGATTCGCCGCGATTTTTATTCAAAAGACGATCAAGCGGCATCTCGAGCCATTCAGTGAGCCGCGCTACATTGTCCGTATCGGGGCGACCGGTTCCGTTTTCTATACGCGAAAGAGTGGACGCCGAAACCTTCGTGATGTCTGCGACTTCCCGCAAGTTCAAACCTAATTCTTCCCGTCGACGTTTTACCGCACGTCCGAGTTCTTCCGTATTTATGCTTTTTGATTCCATTTTCGCCATATTCTTCTCCCCCCAGCACCCAAGTCTTTAGTTCTTTAAGTCGACTCTTGTGCCGACGATGAAACACCGTACCACAAAACTTTCCCAAATGCAAGACTTTGTTTCATCCTTGCAACAACAAAATTCTTGTGATACATTGTTTCACAGATGCAACGGCGCTTACATTGGATGGTGAGCATCACAACCGGACAGTTTCAATTCTGCATCAAGAGTGAATTAACGAAAGGAACACGCAAAGATGTATCAAACGAAAACGCGACGAGTGGCAACGAACAAAATAAAATCAAACCCATTCGAGGAAAATCAGCAAATAGCAAAGGCGCCACAACGAAAGTTGACGATTAAAAGAAACATGAGCGGAGGTGCTTCCATTAAGGAATCGACTCATGAACAATTTATGCAGCTTCTTGATCGACAATTCTTTCGATGGTCACATGAGATCACTAATCTGACCTTTCGAAATCAGATGGTAATTATTTCGGTGCGAATCACGACCGAATCCGGCGTTCGCGAAGCGATTGTCGCGAAGCGTTTTTCCGCTCCAAAGGATATTCGCAGCGCTGAGCAAGAAGCTTTGGCGAAGGCCGCCTCGATGTTTCTCTCGAGAGATTCACGAGTAACTTCGGAAATCCGAAAGTCGGTTCCGTTCCCTTCCCCAATGGCTGCTTCTATTGGCGACCTGATTACAGGCAGCCAGCTTTCGATCATTAAGCGACTTGCGATGGAAAATGAACTTGATGCCGAATCAGAGACGCAGCGTTATTTTTCATGTGAGATAGGTGAATTATCACGCGGCGCAGCGGAATGGTACATCGATTACCTTCAGGAAATCGCCGAAAACAAATCGCAGTCTCTTCGAATGATCGCGTAATAGTTTCGACTAGAAACGATTCGAACAATTGGTTTGGAATTCTCTATTCGTTCTTCTTAGTCGTGTCATCTTTCGTTGTGCCGGCGGACGGAACTTTTTTGGCGTCACCCGCTGTAGTTTTTGGTTTCGTTTCGCTCAAACCGGATGCTTTGAGAATGTCATCCGGTGATGCGGTCAAAGGGTTTTCCATTGCGTCGCGATTTAGATCAAGTACCTTCCCGTTTCGCAGATAAACGCGGTAACGGAATTCCGTCGCACTCTTTGTTAATTTTTCAACTTTGGAAATCGAAGGATGTTGTTTAAACGTTCGGCGCTCAATTACGTCGCCGTCGCCGTTCATCTCAATGGAAACGACTGAATCAAATGGCGCTGGGCGTTCGAGAAGCTCCGACTTTCCCGGTTTCGGCTTTATCACTTCAACCTTTGCATTGGCCGGAATTAACATTCCATTAACGTTCTTCACGGCACCGACCGATTCATTCGGGAGCGCGTTCACATTTGTCGCACTCGGGGACAAATTGGATAAGCCTTCCTGAGGCCTTTCAACAAAAGGCGGACTTGCGCCCGCATTTGAAGCGGAAGAATTCACATTTTCCGACGACGATGCGCACGAACCACCTATCAAGCTAACGGTTATGAAAATTATGGCAGATATTTTTCTATTCGATTTCATTTTCCAAGTTTCTCCAAAAGATTGTTCTTCACGGAAATCCACTCTGAATCTAGGATACTGAAGTACACCGTATCTCGAAATCTTCCTGCATCGGTAATCATATGCTGCCGGAAAACTCCTTCTTCCTTCGCGCCGATTCGCTTGAGCGCATTACGCGATTTCTCGTTGAGCACATCGGTCTTAAATTCAACGCGAATACATTTCCAGGTTTCAAAGGCATACGACAACATCAGGAATTTCATCTCGGTATTCACGAATGTTTGCTGCCACTTTGAAGCAATCCACGTCCAACCAATTTCCACGCGCCGATGATGCGAATCAATATTACCGAAACGCGTAGACCCGATTATTTCTCCCGACGAAACTACGCGAACGACGAATGGCAATGCGCGTTTAAGCTTTTGATCGTCAAGCGCCTGCTCTACATAGGCACGCATATCTTCAACAGTTTGAATCACATTCAATGTCCATTTCCACAACGACTGTTCGCGCCCGATCGAGAAGAGCGCTTCGACATCAGTAGCCGCAATCGGTTCGAGCAGGACGCGTTTTCCCTTCAACACAATCGGCGAAATCATCATTCGCAAATCTTATGTCACAACAAAAGCGGCGTGCAAAGTCGGACTGACTTCTACACGCCGCAAAATACCCAAATTGAACCTTCCGATCAAATATCGTAATACATTTGAAATTCGAGCGGGTGCGGACGAAGACGCATTGGATCAACTTCTTTCTCGCGTTTGTAAGTGATCCAGCGCTCAATAATCGGCATCGTGAAAACGTCGCCTTTCAAAAGGTACTCATGATCCTTCTCTAAAGCGTCAAGTGAAGCTTCCAAACTCCCCGGAAGGCTCGGAACATTTTTCAATTCCTCGGGTTTTAGATCGTAAATATCTTTCTCAAGCGGATCGCCTGGATCGATTCGGTTCTGCACCCCATCAAGTCCTGCCATAAGCATCGCCGCAAACGCGATGTATGGATTGCAGCTTGGATCCGGTGGACGAAATTCCAAGCGCTTCGCTTTCGGAGAAGGTGAAAACATCGGAATGCGAACCGCGGCCGAACGATTTCGCGCCGAG
>DAITAB010000126.1:0-7462 GCA_036824525.1 Pyrinomonadaceae bacterium | reverse complement strand
ACTTGGGCGCTTTGGTTTGCGGAAATGCGTCGGAACAAAATTCGTCTGGAACGCGCGAAGGAAATCGTGTCGGTTGGAAAAATCAGCGGCGCCGTCGGCGCTTTTGCGCATCTCGATCCGGCGGTCGAAGAAAAAGTATGCGCGAAACTCGGTTTGAAATTCGCGGAGGTTTCCACGCAAGTGATCCAACGCGATCGCTATGCCGAATTTCTTTCGACGCTCGCGATCATCGCTTCGACTTTGGAAAAGATTGCGCTGCAAGTTCGACATTGGCAGCGCACGGAAATTCGCGAAGCGCAGGAAAAATTCAAGACCGGTCAAAAAGGTTCGAGCGCAATGCCGCACAAACGAAATCCGATTTTGTCGGAGCGCATATGCGGAATGTCGCGCACAATTCGCGCGAACGCGATCGTCGGATTTGAAAATGTCGCGCTTTGGCACGAACGCGATATTTCGCATTCATCCGCGGAACGAATCGTCTTGCCTGATTCGAATGCGGCGCTTGATTACATTTTGGCGAAGACGACATCGCTGCTCGAAGGGTTGATCGTCTATCCGGAAAGAATGTTGGAAAATATAAATGCAACGCGCGGCTTGGTTTTCAGTGGGCAAGTTCTTTTAGCGCTCACGCAAAAAGGCGTCTCGCGCGAAGATGCTTATGCTTGGGTTCAAAGAAATGCGATGAAAGTTTGGGATGATGGCGGCGATTTTAAGGAGATGATTTTGAAAGACGCCGACATTTCCAAAAACTTATCGCCCGAGGAAATCGAACGCGCGTCTGACGTGAAATATTATCTACGAAACGTCGGGAAAATATTTGAAAGAGTCTTTAATTAAAGCGCTGTTTGCCTCAGAGGTAAACAAAAAAAGGCGAAGGAGTATTCTCATTCGCCTTGGAGTTTGGAAAAACGTTAGGTTCTATTGGTTCGACCACTTCTCAGCCATATCGCCGATGACCGGAAGCTTAAACTCGCCGTTTTGAAATCCTTTTACGCAGCCATAAACTGAGAGTCCAATATAGCCGAGAACCAAAACCATCGGGAGCAATCCAAACAGTGCACCCAAACCGGAGGAAATCTGTGATACGACTGCGCCTATAACCATCAAGCCGACCATGACCGCAATATACGCCCCAATTAAAAGCAAAGATTGAAATGCATGGAAGCGCACTGTTTTATTGGTTTTGTCCGTTACAATTACAATGATGCTGTAAATTAAATTTATCGCGCAGACCGGAAGGTAACAGAGCATCGCGCCGACATTTGCATCAAGTCCGAGAGCGGTTTTTTCGCCTGGCATATTTTGCATTTTCAATTTCTCCTTGGGACAGATCTTCTATGGAACTTTGCGCAAAGTCTATAACAAGTTGAAAATAGAGACAAGAATTTTCAATACGTTAGTTTGGAGTTAATTATTAAATGAAAGCGGAAGTATATGTAACGCTCAAGCCGAGCGTTTTGGATCCACAAGGAAAGGCGATTCAACATGCGGTTGAGCTTTTGGGCTTCGAACAAATCGCCGACGTCCGACAAGGGAAATTCTTCGAGATCGCGCTCGACTCTTCGCTATCGAAATCGGATGCGAAAGTGACGGCGGAAAAAATCGCGCACGATGTTTTGGCGAATCCCGTAATCGAAGACTATAAGGTAGTGATCAGTGAATAGTTAAATATTAAGCGCTTGATTGTTTATGCAAGTTGCGTCACCAGCGCGACACCGCGGACTATTCGTCCGATAACCAAACTATGAAATTCGGTGTAATTGTTTTTCCAGGTTCCAATTGCGATCACGATGCCTATCACGTCGTTTCAAAACACGTCGGTCAGCCGGTTGATTTTATCTGGCATCGCGAGACAAATCTCGATGGATTTGATGCCGTGATCTTGCCGGGCGGATTTTCGTATGGAGATTATCTTCGCGCGGGCGCGCTGGCGAGATTTTCGCCGGTGATGAATTCGCTAAAGGAATTTGCCTCGCGCGGAAAATTCGTTTTTGGCATTTGCAATGGATTTCAGATTTTGTGTGAGAGCGGACTTCTTCCCGGCGCACTGATTCGAAATCGCAATCTGCATTTCGTTTGTAAGTTTGTAAACGTTAGGGTGGAGACTGATGCGAGTCCATTTTCTAATGCGCTCAGTGAGGGCGATGTTCTTTCCATACCGATTGCGCATGCTGACGGAAATTATGTTTGCGATGATGAGACTTTCGCGCAACTCGAAAGTGATAAGCGGATAGTTTTTCGTTATTGCGACTCAAACGGAAAAATTACAGACGAATCAAATCCTAACGGCGCGCGATCGAACATTGCAGGAATCTGCAACGCAGCGCGAAATGTTTTGGGAATGATGCCGCATCCCGAGCGGGCATGCGAAGAACTTTTGGGTTCGCGCGACGGACGAAACATTTTTGCGTCGCTTTCGAAAGCGATTGGTGCTTTGAACTAAAGAATGTCGCGGAGAATCCGAAGTTATTTCACGCGAATCCGCAGACCTTCTTCTGCGAGTTTCCAGCTGAGAACTTCTGCGCCGTTTACTTTCGCGAGTGATTTCTCGACGTCTTCACGTCTTCCTTCTTCGCAGAACAATGCAATACAACCACCACCTCCGGCGCCGCAAACCTTTGCGCCGACGGCGCCGTTTGCGTAGGCAATATCGATTATTTGGTCCATCTGCGGTGTGGTAATATTCGGTGAGAGTCTCCTGCGTTGCGGATGCGCGTCGCGCAAGATTTCGCCCACGGATTTCCAGTTGTTCGCCAATAACGCTTCGCGCAATTTCAACGACGTATCGCGAATGCCCTCGAAAATATTAAAGAGTTCCTGATCGCCATCAATGTGCCGCTTGGTGATTTCCCAGTTGTTTGTGCCCGAGTTGCGTGGCTCGCCGCAATAGATCACGACCAATCTTTTTTGTAGAGTCTCGGTGTCGACCTGAAGTCCTTCGCGCACAATTCCATCTTCCCGAAAATGAATACAAGCGACGGAACCGTATTGCGCCGAATAATAGTCCTGGAAACCGGTCGGGACTTTGATTACCTGACACTCAATATTTGCGGCGATGCGAATAAAATTGTCCGGTTGATAACGATCGCCGCAGAGTTTATTAAGCGCACCGATACAAGCAATATTCAGAGTTGAAGAACCGGCGAGACCGGCGCCGGCCGGCGCCTCGGAATTGGTGGTCATCGAAAATCCAGTAGTCGGTTTGAAGAAATAAATGAGTTTGGAAAGCAGTTCGAGACGCTTCTCGGTTTTTAATGTATGAATACTCGAGAGTGACGTTTCAAATTTCTCTTTGCGATCAACCGATTGAAGAATTATTTTGTCATCATTGCGAGTTTCGATGCGGCAGTGCGCGAGTAGGTCTACTGCGAAGTTCACCGTCGCCGCGCCTTCATGAAACAAAAAAAGCGGCGGAATATCAATGGTTCCTCCGGCGAGATCAACTCTTGTCGGAGCGGTTGACTCAATAATCATAAATAATAATTTTGGTGCGAAATCGCGTCAGGTCAGGCAGTCGAATTATTTCTTCTTCGCCGCATCGGATTTTTCCGCTACTTTTTCCTTTTCGATAGTGTCGTCTTTAGAGGAGGTGAGATGAAGTCGCTCGCCGATATCATGGAGTTTTTCTTTGCCAACCTCTTCGATATTGTGAAGCTTATCTTCAAATTTCTGAATAGTATCGGGGTTGGCATGCTCCACCTTTTCAGAAAGCCAGAATTTTTCCAGCAAATAAAATAGTGCGATCCCGATTACAACAATAACCAAGAGCGCTTTTCCGATTTGTCTGAAATCGCCAAGGATGCTGGTAATAAATCCACTGAAGAAAAATCCGGCGCTGGCCAAAAGCGTTGCCCACAAGAAACAGCTGATCGTATCAATGGCGATGAATTTCCAAAGCGGCATTGAACCGACGCCATTGAAAATGCACATTGCCGCACGAATGCCATAAATGTATTTCGACATAATAATCGCGTAACCGCCGAAATTCGCGATCAGTCTCTCAATTCGCGGCTGCGCAATCCGGTAAAACGTGTAATCTTTGATTCCGTGGCGGAAAAATCGTCCTACGAAATAACCACAGGTATCACCTACCACTCCTCCGAGCGTTCCGGCGATGATTACCTTCGGATAACTATAATTTCCAAAGAATCCGCTTTGGGCCAAAACTCCGGAGATCAGAAGAGTCAGGTCGCCCTCGATCGTACAGAGTGCAAACACGGCATAAATTCCGTAGGTTTCAATGATTCCGTGAAGCGTTTGATCCATGGTTAAATGTCCGAAATATCAGCAAAAAAAGAGTATCTTTCAAGTGACTTCGAGTCAAACACTTTGAATATTCGAAACTTTCAATCACAAAGCGTTTTGTTTAATTTCGAGAAGAAATCGGTGGTTTGACACTTTTATTGATAAGTAATACAAAACTCTCAACCGAAGAGGAACCTACATTCGAAAAAATTGAAAATATTCAATGAACCAAAACACAGATTCAAACAAACGACTTATCGGCATTGATCTGACGACTTCAAATTTGAATGCCGTTTGCATAGAGAAAAACGGAACGATTGTCGGCTCGGAATCGCAAACCGTTTCGTCAAATACGGAAATCGAAGCACAGCTGACAACTTTTTTATCTTTGCTAAAAGAAAAGTTTGGAAAATTCGAGCGTTGCGGTTTGGCGCTATCCGGATTGATTGATCGAAAGAAAAATCGTGTGGCGCTTTCGACGCGTTATCCGCAATTCGTGAATGTTGATTTGGTGAAAAATGTTAAGAGCGCGGTCGGAGTAGAGGTAGTTCTGGAAAACGACGGAAACGCAGGCGCGCTGGGTGAATTTACGTTTGGCGCAGGACGTGGCGCGGACAGCATGCTCTACATCGGACTCGGGGATGGAGTTGCGGGCGCGTTTGTGTTTCATGGCAGACTTTGGCGCGGCGTATCGGGATTTTCCGGTGAACTTGGGCATATCAAAGTCGATGCGGAACAAGGGCGAACGCTAGGAAATGTTGCCTCAGTACCAAGTATTTTGGAACGTATCAAGACGCGTTTTCATCAAGATCAAACGTCGTCTTTGGCGAAGATCGCGGAAGAAAGTCTGACGATCGAAGACGTGTTGAAAGCGGCGAATGCAGGCGATGATTTTGCACAGATGATGCTTGAGCGAACCGGAGTGTTTATGGGGAACGCCATTGCGACAGTAATCAATCTGTTGAATATTGAAAAGATAGTGGTCTGCGGCGACGCGATGGCCGCGGGTGAATTCATATTGAAAGGAATTCGCGACAGTGCGGAAAAACAGTGCTTCGGACCAAGCTACGAAACAGTTGAAATCGTGGCGGGTGAACTCTTAGGCAACGCCGTTTCCATGGGTGCCGCCCTCGGTGCGGATGCATAAAATAAGTTGTTATCGATTGTAGTTTTTCTCAATCGCAATCAATTTTTATTTAGAGGTTTTTGTGTCGGAGAGAAAATTTTTCTGCGTGAAGTTGCGAAAGCCCACGTGAAAAGTTGCACAAAGAATACAGAAGCGTTATTTTTACCGCTTGATTTGGAAAACCCTTGCCCTTTTTGTAGAATTATCGCTTGGTTTTTCCTTTCGCAATCGAAAAATAAGTCAAAGACTTTTTAGCCCGATAATCTCAGAATTTTTGAGAGGCGGCGAAGAGCAATCTGAATCCAAACACTGGTTGAAATCCGAAACTAATGGCTCAGCTTTTTCATAGAAGTGCGAACTATATAGCAAAGGCAAGTATCGCGGTCGCGGTTGTCGTAGCTGCGGTTGCAGGATTGGTCTACACGCAAATCGCGAGGTCCTCGTATCTAACCGGAAGATATCTCGAAAGAACTCAACCGGTTCAGTTCAGTCATAAGCACCACGTTGGCGACGACGGAATTGATTGCCGGTATTGCCACACGACTGTCGAAACTACAGCCTCAGCCGGCATGCCGCCGACACAAACCTGCATGAATTGTCACAGTCAGATTTGGTCTGACAGTCCATACCTGGAACCGGTGCGCGCGAGTTTTCGCGAGAACAAACCCATCGAGTGGACGCGCGTCCACGATTTGCCGGAGTATGTTTATTTCAATCACAGCATACACGTCGCAAAAGGTGTCGGGTGTTCAACCTGTCATGGCAATATCGCCAAAATGCCGGCGGTTTATTCTGAAAATACCTTGCAGATGGAGTGGTGCATAGCTTGCCATAAAGCTCCGGAAAATTTTATCCGACCGAAGAGTGAAATCTTCAATATGGATTGGCAGGACGGCGATGCGACGGCGGAACAACGCGCCCAAATGAAGATCGATTACAAGATTCGGAGTCGCGAGATGATGACAAGCTGTTCTGTTTGTCATCGGTAATGTTTGGAATTGCGATTGGTAGAGCAACGCAAGTCGGAGTGGACTTTAAGGAATCATAAAAAATGCCGAGCATAGACAGTAAGTCGAATTTTGCATTACTGCGCAAGAAAATTCTTTCGCAGAATGGAAAACATTATTGGAGAAGCGTTGAAGAGTTTGTAGACGCTCCGGAGTTTGAGGAGTTTGTAAAACTCGAGTATCCACAACACGCCGAAGAGTGGGAAAACTCTCTAAGTCGCAGAAAGTTTATTAGCGTCATGGGCGCTTCGCTCGCGCTTGCAGGCTTGAGTGGATGTGTAATCCAACCGGAAGAGAAAATTGTTCCCTACGTCAAACAACCGGAAGAGATCGTTCCGGGAAAGGCATTGTATTTTGCAACCGCTATGAGTTTTGGCGGAATTGCAACTGGACTCCTTGCGCGTTCGAATGAAGGACGACCGACGAAGATCGAGGGCAATCCCGAACATCCCGGAAGTCTCGGCGGAACTGATATTTTTGCGCAGGCTTCTTTACTGGAGCTTTACGATCCCGACCGCTCGCAGGAAACAACATTTCGCGGAATCGCAAAAACGTGGCCGAATTTTGTTACGGAATTGCGTGGCAAGATCGAAGAAAACCGCAAAGATGGCGGCGCCGGAATTCGTTTCCTGACTGAAACCGTCACTTCGCCAACTCTGATTGCACAGTTCAAACAAATTCTCGCGGAGCTTCCGAATGCACGCTGGTATCAATACGAACCGGTAAATAAAGACAACGCCATGGCAGGCGCGAAATTGGCTTTCGGCACAACTGCTCAGCCGGTTTACAAGTTTGATCAGGCGATGCGAATACTGACGCTCGACGCGGATTTGTTTTCGGGATTCAACGTTCGATACTTGAAGGATTATGCGAAACAGCGGGCGATTTCCGATGAGAAGAAAGAGATCAATCGCCTTTACGCGGTGGAGACCTCTTATAGTTTGACCGGTGCAAAAGCCGATCATCGTTTGGGCGTTAAGCCGAGCCAGCTTCCGGAGGTCGCGAAAGCGATCGCGAAGGCAATCGGCGTTGCAGGAGCTACGACCGCTTACTCCGAAAATGCGAAGTGGATCGAAGAGACTGC
>DAITAB010000332.1:0-2258 GCA_036824525.1 Pyrinomonadaceae bacterium | reverse complement strand
AAAGATCGATGTCAGAAGTAGTCGCGCTTTGTGAAGCGTTGATTTACGTTTCGGAAGAACCGATCTCCATAAAGCTGCTTGCCGATGTCTTGAATGAAGATAAGTTGACGATTCGCGCCGCAGTCGAAAAACTCGCGGGTGAGTATGAATCGCGGAATGGCGGACTCCAGTTGCGCGAAGTTGCCGGCGGTTGGCAGCTTGCAACCAAGGCCGAGTACCACGAAGAAATTCGCGCTTATCTGAAAAGCCGTCCGAATGCAAAACTCTCGTTGGCTTCACTGGAAACTCTCGCCGTAATCGCCTATAAGCAGCCGGTAACCGTGCCCGAGATTCTGGAAATCCGCGGGGTGCAGTCGGCTACTTCGATTAAGACTTTGCTCGACCGAAATCTGATCGTAGCCAAAGGAAGGAAGGATACGGTCGGACGTCCGATGCAATACGGAACCTCGAAAGATTTTCTTCTTCAGTTCGGATTAAACGATGTTTCCGAGCTTCCGAGCATTGAAGACTTTGAGGATCTTTCCACTTGATTTTGCGTAGGCTTTTCTCAAATCCGTCAGGCTTTGTCGGAAACTACTCGGGCGACCGGCAAGGTCGCCTTTGTGATTTGGATGTAAATTAATCGATGCTCGTAAGACTACAAAAACTCATCGCTCAAGCGGGAATTGCTTCGCGCAGACACGCCGAAGAATTGATCGCCGCCGGACAAGTTGCCGTGAATGGCAAAATCATCACCGAACTCGGAACGAAAGCAGATCCGGAAACCGATCACATTAGGGTTTCAGGAAAGTTGATTAATCAGAAACTTGCAAAGCGCGAGAAGGCATATGTTTTGCTCAATAAGCCGAAAGGTTATCTTTCCAGCGCAAGTGATCCCGAAGGACGAAAACTCGTGGTCGATCTGGTCCGGGGATTCGGTAAACTACATCCGGTCGGAAGACTCGATTACAACACCGAAGGATTGATCATACTCACCAACGACGGCGAATTTTCGAACTACGTTGCATCTTCAAAAAAAGTGCCGAAGGTTTACGAAGTAAAGGTAAAGGGAATTCCCAATGACAATGCGGTTAACAAGCTTCGACGCGGCTTGATTCTAAAGGACGGTTTCAAAACGGCACCCGCCGAGATCAAAAAATTACGCGATACCGATACAAATTCCTGGTTCGAAATAATTCTTTATGAGGGTCATAATCAACAAATCCGCAAAATGTTTGACGAAATCGGAAACTCCGTCGTCAAACTTAAACGGACTCGCATTGGCAACATTCATGATGAAACGTTACCGGTCGGCGCGTATCGCGAGCTCGCACCTAACGAAGTTAAGAAGCTTCTGCCGCGAAAGTCTTAGCCGTCGTCGTAAAACAAACTAATGATCGTTTCGCTCGATCCCGCTCGTTTTCAAATTCTCTCACCAATAAACTAGAATTAGCTTCTACTAAAAAATCTTTAATCGATTATGAATCTCGAACTCTCGGC
Source organism: Pyrinomonadaceae bacterium (assembly GCA_036824525.1). Classification (GTDB taxonomy): domain Bacteria; phylum Acidobacteriota; class Blastocatellia; order Pyrinomonadales; family Pyrinomonadaceae; genus DAITAB01. The sequence goes on along the minus strand of DAITAB010000332.1, from coordinate 779 downwards.
AGAACAACTTCAAATAAAAAACAGCGTACGCGAATTCGCGGAGAGCGAGATTCGTCCGCACGTGATGGAATGGGACGAAGCGCAACATTTCCCCGTAGAACTCCGACCGAAGCTCGCCGAGCTCGGTTTGCTTGGCGTGCTGTTTCCGGAAAAATACGGCGGCGCAGGAATGGGATATGTCGAATACGCGACCATCATCGAGGAGATCGCACGCGTCTGCGGTTCGGTTGGATTGTCCGTTGCCGCACACAATTCCCTGTGTTCGAATCACATTTATACGTTTGGAAGCGAGGCGCAAAAGCAGAAGTATTTGGTGCCACTGGCGCGCGGTGAATCTTTCGGCGCATGGGGACTGACTGAAGCCGGCGCGGGTTCCGATGCATCGGGAACACGCACGAACGCACTTCGCAGTAACGGCGGTTGGAAAGTAAACGGCTCGAAGAATTTCATCACCCACGCGATTTCGTGTCAGACGTTGGTGGCGGTTGCCGTCACCGACAAAACAAAAGGCAATAAAGGAATCACCGCGTTTATTTTCGACAAGACAATGGAAGGATTTCGCTCGGACAAGAAAGAAAACAAGCTCGGAATGCGGGCATCCGAAACTGCTTCAGTTGTTTTTGAGGATTGCTATGTTCCCGATGAAAATTTGCTCGGCAATGAAGGCGAAGGATTTTTGCAAGCGATGCAAATTCTCGATGGCGGAAGAATTTCAATCGCGGCACTTTCGGTCGGAATCGCGCACGGCGCCTATGAAGCTGCCTTGGCATACTCAAAAG
>DAITAB010000125.1:0-7532 GCA_036824525.1 Pyrinomonadaceae bacterium | reverse complement strand
GAAGATGTTGAAGTCGGGCGCGAATGTTTTGTTGCTCGATGAACCTACGAATGATTTGGACGTAATTACAATGCGGGCGCTCGAGGAAGCACTTGAAAACTTCGGCGGATGCGCGGTCGTGATTTCACATGACCGGTGGTTTCTCGATCGCATCGCAACCCATATACTAGCTTTCGAAGGCGATTCCCAAGCAGTCTTTTTTGATGGAAACTACAGTGAATATGAAGCTGATCGAAAAGCGCGGCTTGGAATCGAGGCGGATCAGCCGCATCGTTTGAAATATCGACAACTTACGCGTTAATACTTTCAAAATGTTTTTGTTGGCAATTTACAAATGGTTTTCACCGGCTCGAATTTGCCTCGTCCTCGCGGTTGCTTTACTTGCTTTCGGTTGCGGGTTAGTCTCCGGACCATCGAATAATTCATCTTTAACCGATGAATCCATCAAACAAAAAACCCACGAATCCGAAGTTGCAGCTAATCAAATTCCAAGTCAGCCCGACTTGAATGTGAGTACAGAAATTCCGAATCTTTCGTTTCCTTCGAAGCCTGATGCTACAACTTCGCCGATTGGCAAAATCGATTTCAGGAACCGGAGTTATCCGCTGCCATATGGTTGGCAAGACAGCGATGGCAATGATGCGAAACTCGAAAATGGAGTTCGAAAGATTTCCGAGGACAAGATCGGGCTGGAATACGTCACCGTTCGATTCGGCGACCTTGGCGGAACGAAGGATGATGAAGCAGTGGTTGTAATCCGAATCAACACGGCAGGTTCTGCATTGCCTCATTTGATCTATGTGTTTGATGATGACAATGGCGCCGCACGATTAATTTGGTCTTTTAGGACGGGCGATCGCGCGGACGGCGGTCTGAAAGACCTTCTTTTCCAGAATGGCGAATTGGTCATCGAACTTTTCGGGCAAGACAGATACATCTTCAACGGACTGGAGACGCTTAAGATTCACGGTGACGAAGAGCAATTGTGTTGTCCTACTTATTTTACCCGCACCAGATACAAATGGAATGGAAGGGCATTCGTGATGCAAGGAAAACGCGTCACCTACTCGCTCAAAGATAAAAACGAACCACCCGTTGAAAACAAGGGCGATCTCATCGCCGAAGAAGAAAAACGCTCTTCGAAATAATCTATTTCCGGTATCAATGGAATTTTTAACCTAAAAATATCTTGCGTTCCACTTGGTGTCACAAAGTTCTTGACAAAGCAGATTACTTTGCATATCATCCACTTCGTATGACGCAAACGGATAAGTTCCGAAAGATGGAAGAAAGAGAAGAATACGAAACGTCGCCGCCAAGTCTTCACGGTCGCGCCATGGAGAATCTTGCATTTATTCGCGAAACGATGGAGCGCTCAACGTCGTTCACGGCAGTTCCTGGTTATGGCGGAATGCTTATGGGCGCAACGGCGATCGCGGCAAGCATCATCGCGATGAGGCAAACGGAAAGTCGCGGAAGATTTCTTACGTGGTTGATTGAAGCTTTCCTAGCTTTCGCCATTGGTCTCTTTGCGATTTGGCAAAAATCGAAGATCACCAACACCTCGTTAACGTCAGCACCAGCACGTAAATTCGCGTTTGGATACGCTCCGCCGATATTGGGTGGAATTATTTTAACGGCAGCATTCTGGCGCAGTGGTGTTTTTGAATTCATGGTTCCGTCGTGGTTGCTGCTTTACGGCGCGGCAGTCGTTACCGGTGGAAGCTTCTCAGTTCGGATAGTTCCCCTCATGGGATGGTGCTTCATGGTACTCGGAGCTGCAGCGTTGTTTGTGCCATTCGAATATGGCGATTGGTTGATGATGACGGGTTTTGGATTTCTACATCTCGTCTTTGGTTTCATTATTGCGCGGAGGTATGGCGGCTAATGGCGAAGACGGCTATTTCAAAAAAAGAAATGACAGCAAAACAGAGTTTGCGTGTAGCGCGCGCAGCTGAGAATGTCTCGACGGAACTTGATCGGGTGATTCACGAAAGATTGCGTCTCGGGATTTTGAGCTCGCTCGCGGCGAACGCGACCTTGTCATTTAACGAGCTGAAAAATCTTTTACAAACTTCGGATGGCAACGTTAGCGTCCATGCGCGCAAGCTTGAAGAAGTCGGATACATCACCTGCGAAAAATCTTTCCAAGGCAGGGTTCCATTAACGGAATATCGAATTACGAAAGCCGGACGCACCGCACTCGAGAAATATCTAAATCACATGGAAGCGCTGATTTCAGCAATGAAGGGAGAATGAAAAATGGGAGTTTTACTTCTTTTGATGACAATTTGCGGATTGATACTGGCGGGTTTGTTACTGGCGATTTCTTACTCAACAAAAAAGGAGTGGCTGAAGTATTTCGTTTTCGGCGGACTAACAACCTGGTTCAGTTTCTACATCATCATTTTTTTGGTCAGCTCTATCTTTAGCGTCGAGCAGACGCTTTCGTGGAATCAGCCGAAAGAATTTTGCGGATTCTATTTCGATTGTCACATGCATGCCGCAGTAACGAATGTGACGAAATCAAAAACGATCGGCGACAAAACCGCGAGTGGCGAATTTTATGTGGCGACGATTCGAGTTTCAAGCGACGCAAAGCAAGCCGCATTGAATTTGGTTTCGCCGGAATTTGAAGTCGTTGATGCATACGGAAAACGTTATAAACGCGAAGCTAGCTTGGAAAAGCCGATGCCAGCTTGGGATCAATCGGTTCCAGCCGGCGGAAGTTTCGACAAAGATGTTGTGTTCGATTTGCCGAGCGAAATTAAGAATCCGCGGCTGGATGTTCGAGATGGTTACGGAATTGACCGCGTGATCGAGTCGGTTTTGGTTGGCGATGAAGATAGTCTCGGACACAAGCGTTGCTATTTCAAACTCGATGACGGGAATCAGGTGGCGCAGCGTTGATGATAGATAATAATCAGCATTCGCTTCGAATTCCGTGGCTAATGAGGAATATGAATCGCTTTGATGTTGTCATAATTGGCGCCGGACTTGCGGGGCTTCAATGCGCCAAGTTGCTTTCGCAGCGTGGCGCTAAAATTTTACTTGTGGATAGGAAAACCGATCTCGCAAAAGGCGTGCACACGACGGGAATTTTTGTCCGAAGGACGTTCACTGATTTTGCGTTTCCCGAGGAGACACTTGGACCACCCGTGCGCGATGTTTCGTTTTATTCTCCGAGTTTGAAAGTGTTGAAGATTGCGAGCAAGCACGGCGAATTTCGCGTCGGGAAAATGGGAAAACTTTATGAAAGTCTTTTGCTCGAGTGCGTGGAGAATGGAGTGAGGTTTTCCGGTGCCACGCGTTACGTTTCTTCTGCTCCCGCAGTCGATGAATCGCCGAGCGATTCGATTGTTTCGCTCGAGAAAAATGGCGCGCCGTTTGAAGTGCACACGAAGGTTCTTATCGGCGCGGATGGCGCGAATTCGCGTGTTGCGCAAGATCTGGCTTTGGATGCAAACAAGGAGTTTATCGTCGGAGTTGAAGAAGTTTGGAATTCAGCGGCGCGAAATCGCGAACCGCGATTGCATTGTTTTCTCGATGCGAAACTCGCGCCGGGTTATCTTGCATGGATCGCGGATGATGGTGAAGGAATTCACATCGGAGTCGGTGGACGCGGAGAAAATTTTGAATCGCGCGAAGCGCTGGAAGATTTTAAAGCGAAAACGATCGGAAATATTTTCGCGTTGGAAGAAGCAGAACTGATAGAAAAACGAGGCGGAAAAATTCCCGTGGGCGGCGTCTTGAAAACGATTTCATGTGAACGCGGATTGCTTATCGGCGATGCTTCAGGCGCCGTTTCGCCGCTTACCGCCGGCGGACTCGATCCGTGTATGCGACTATCAAAATTCGCCGCGGAAATAGTTGCGGAGAGATTGCGTTTGGGTAATCCGAAAATACTTTTCCGCTATTCCGGCGAATTATTTCGCACGCGATTCATCTCGCGCATATGGATGCGAAAGCTGATTTCGCGACTGACAAATCAAACAGCTTTGGAAATCGGCTGCGCGTTTTTGCGTCTTCCGCTTTTTAAGAAATTTGCGGCGCACGTGTTCTTCGGACATGGTTCGTTTCCGGATATTTCGACCACAAAGGAATTCGATCGAGCGGTTCTGGAGGCAGCGGGAAAAGGCGTCGCACATGAAATTTGATGCAAAAATGTATTTCTATTTTTTTCGAGGCTGGTTACTCAACGAGCGCATCGGCGAATCAGAATTTAGATTTTTTTAAGGGTGTGATTATGACGGATAGAACGAGAACCGGAATCGAAATTATCGAAGTCTCGCTTCTGATAGGCATTTTAGGCGACGCGCTTTTGCGCGCAACGCCCTGGGGTTTGAACTTTTTCCTATGGATCGCTGCGCTCGTCGGAGCGATGACGCTGCTGACTTATCGACGTCGAAATGAAATTTGGAGTTTGCAGAGTTTTGCGTTACATGGCGCGCTGATTTTCTTTAGCGCGATGTACATGTGGCAAGATTCGGACGAGTTGAGGGTCTTCGATTTTTTTGCGATCGTCGCGATTTTTTCAGTTTTGATGTTGCCTGCGCTGAAAATTCCGGTGCAGTTTGCGGGAATTGCTCATTATGCTTTTGGCGCGTTCTGGTCGGGAATCAACGCCGCACTTTCGCCTTTTTTTCTACTCGGCGAAGACATCAAGTGGAACGCCTATGCAAAAAGCGGATGGACAAAATACCTCGCGGCGGTTTTTCGCGGCGCTATCATCGCCGCACCGATCATTTTCGTTTTCGGCGCACTTTTTGTCGCCGCCGACGCTGCTTTCGAGGGAATTGTAAAGCGCGCGTTTGATATTCCGACTGATGCGGTCGTCGTTGACATGCTCTGGATTGGTGTGATTTTTTGGCTCGTCGCGGGTTATCTGCGCGGAGCGATTCACGGTTTTCCGATCAACGGAGAAGTTGTAGCGGCAGGGCAGGTTGTGCCGGAGAATCCGACTTCAATTAGCGTCACGCAACCGACGGCGCCGAAAGAGTCGAATTCCGAATCCACGAAGGCAAAAACGCCGCCTAAAACGAAGATTGATTGGCGTGATTTTGACAACACGCTTTTGCCAAAAACTTTTACCGTTGGCGTTGTCGAGACGAGCGTTATTCTCGGCGCGATGAATTTGCTCTTCGGTTTGTTCGTCGCGCTTCAGCTTCCGTATCTTTTCGGCGGAATGGAGCTGGTCCAATCAACGCCCGATTTCAAACTTGCGGAATATGCGCGACGCGGTTTTGGCGAATTAGTGATGGTTTCGTTTCTTGTCTTGCCGGTTCTTCTTACGGGGCATTGGCTTTTGCGAAAAGATTCGAAGGCGAACACAAAAGTTTTTGGTATTCTCGCAGGGATTCAGATCGGACTTCTCTTTGTCATTATGATCTCGGCTGCGCAACGTCTTTTACTCCTTACCGGAAACCTCGGCTATGGGCTGACCACCACGCGTTTCTATCCAATGGCGTTTATGAGTTTTCTCGCACTTGTTTTCGTTTGGTTTTGTTTGACTGTCCTGCGCGGAGAAAGGCGTCAATTTGCTTGGGGAAGTTTGTGGCTCGGACTTTTCACGCTTGCATCGCTCCATGTTTTTAATCCGGATGATTTCATTGCGCGAACGAATATTCGCCTGATGCATGAAGGACGCAAATTTGACGCGCACTACAATCGAAGTCTCAGCAATGATGCCATACCTGCATTGCTCGAAGGATTTTCGTCTATGAGTTTTGAGAATCAGTGTATTGTGGGAAACGGGTTGAGCGGTATTAGAGAGAAATTTGAAAATGAAAATTTCGATCTTCGTTCATGGAATTATTCTCGTTCGACCGCGCGACAACTCTTGAACGACAATCTCGCTGCAATAGATTTATCGTCGTGTCCTGTAGAAGCCGGACTTTGAAGCGGATTTGGAATTTGACCGAATGATTACAGGTACTCATCGACGTGATTTTGTTCGCGAATATCTCTCCTATTTGCGAGTTGAGCGCGGACTCTCTCAAAATTCACTCGAGAGTTATGAAAACGATCTGACACAGCTTCACCAATGGGCGGAGGAAAATGGATTGGATGTTCTGAAGCTTACCCGTCATGATTTGCGCGAATGGCTAATTGATCTTTCAGCAAAGCAACTTGCTTCAAGAACCGTCGCCCGAAAAATCAGCGCGCTTCGCGGTTTTTACAAATTCCTACAATTCGATAAACACATCACGAAAAATCCCGCGGAAGACTTAGTCTCACCGCAGAAATCTTCCTATTTGCCGAAGTTCTTGAACCAGGCGGAAATGGAGCAGTTGCTTTTGGCGCCGGATGTCTCTACGGAAATCGGACTCCGCGATCGTGCGATGCTTGAGACAATGTATGCGGCTGGTTTGAGAGTCTCAGAAGTTTGCTCGCTGAAAATAGGAGATACCGACCTCGACGCCGGAATTCTTACCTGCAAAGGAAAAGGAAGTAAAACCCGAAAAGTTCCCCTGGGAAAGAGTTCGATTGAATGGCTTAGGTCCTATCTCATTCTTCGAAGAAAAAAAGAAACGATCGAGATCGAAAATATGTTTGTTACGGGCGACGGAAATCCGTTATCGCGACAAGAAATCTACCTTATGATCCGAGAACTTGGTGAGAAGATCGGAATCCAAGGTATCTCGCCGCACACTTTGCGACACAGTTTTGCGACACATCTGATACAAAATCGTGCAGATGTGCGTTCGGTTCAGCAATTGCTCGGACACGCCGATATTTCGACAACGCAAATCTATACTCACGTGACAAATCAACATCTTAAACGTGCCTACGACGACTTTCATCCGCGAGCTACCGGCGGCTCAAAGTTAAAGAAAGTGCCCTAAACTGCTTACGAACGCACCACGGCTTGCAAGTTGCGTAAAGGTTCGTTAACATGTCACTTTTGCTAACGAGTCGGAGAAATCCGCCTGGGCAAATATCAGACTCGATGACGCAAGGGTGGTCGAGTGGTTAAAGGCAACGGGCTGTAAACCCGTCGGGCTCACGCCCTACGTAGGTTCGAATCCTACCCCTTGCACCATTGCGAACGCGGATTGGTGATTTGGGATTTCGGCAGTGAAAACGCCGTTTCGACACTGCTTTCATTTGAAAGTCAGAGTTCTAAAATTCCGAATCCAAAGTGGATGTGCGGGAGTAGCTCAGTTGGTAGAGCATCAGCCTTCCAAGCTGAGGGTCGCGAGTTCGAGCCTCGTCTCCCGCTCCATTTGTCTTAGTTTATTCTGCCCGAGTAGCTCAGGGGTAGAGCGCTTCCTTGGTAAGGAAGAGGTCACGGGTTCAATTCCCGTCTTGGGCTCCATGAAATTGTTTTTGATGGAGAAAATTGACGGGTCCATTGCGACCATCGTCGCACCGATTTTTTGTTTTTCCATTTTAAGAGAAAGAGGAGCAAGCGAAGAGCTTCCGGTAAAGCCTTGCGAAAGCAGGCGACAAAAAGTTTATGAGCAAAGAGAAATTCGATCGAAGCAAGCCGCACGTAAATATAGGGACGATAGGCCACGTAGATCACGGGA
>DAITAB010000124.1:0-7555 GCA_036824525.1 Pyrinomonadaceae bacterium | reverse complement strand
GCGGAGATACTGCGAACCTCGCCAAGGCTGACGCGAATCCGCGGCAACTCATTTGATGAATATTTCGTCTGAACCGATGATGAGATTTCCTTTAAAAACAATTTGTTTGCTTACCTTGATGTTTGCGTGTGTGACTTTTTTCTCCGAAGCACAAACACGTCCGGCTAATCCGCGTGTTCTTAATATCGTTACCGAGCCGAATGCAATTGTATGGCTTGATGACATTCGTCGCGGTTCGACCGATGCCCGAGGAATACTCTTGGTGAAAAACGTTGGAGCCGGCGGACATCGGATTCGCGTGCGCGCCAATGGCTTCAAAGAAACTACGGTCATCGTCAGTGGCGCGAAGTCCGGCGAAATTAAGATCGCTCTCGTGAAATCATCCGATCCGGCCGAGCTTGCGTTTCAACAAGCAGAATCGGAAACCAATAAGGAAAAAGCTGCGGACCTTTACGAACAAGCGATCGCGCTGCGACCCAGATTTGCCGAAGCGCAGCTAGGACTCGCTCGCATTTTGGTTGATCTCGGCGATAGCGATGGCGCGCTGAAGGCGGTTGCGGATGCACGGAAATCGCGTCCGCGTTGGGCGGATGCCTCAGCGGTCGAAGGAAGAATTCATAAGAGCAACGGCGAAGAAGAAACCGCGATCGCTTCTTTCAAGCGCGCGATACTTGAGGGCAAAGGAATTCACGCGGAAGCAAACGCCGGGCTCGCTTTACTCTTTAAAGAGCGCGCGGAAGGCTTAGCGACGGATGCCGAACAAGAAACCGCAGCTTATGAGTTGGCAATCAAACATCTGCGACTCGCAATCAAACAACTTTCCGGCGCTCCCGATGCCGAGGCGCTTTATCAAATTCTCGGCGGGATTTTTGAAAAGCTCGGCAAAAACAAAGAAGCGGTGATGACATATGAAGAATTCCTGCGGGTGTTTCCCGAAAGCCGCGATGCTTCGGCGGTGAGGTCATTTATCGTTCAGATCAGGAAGAATGATAAGTGATGGGTGATAAGTTATAGATAATTAAGTGAAGCCAGTGTTGAATTCAACTTTATATGACTAACTGAAAATCTTGCAAAAAAACACCGTGATCAAAAATGATCACGGTGTTTTTCTCGTTATAGAGTTTCTGTTGAGAGACAAACAAAACTATGCGGGAGTCTCAAACATAAAAAACATTTTCCAGGACTCGCCATCCTTCATGAAAATAGTCGTGCCCCGGACCGGAGCATATGGTGCGCCGTCGCACTTTCCGTCGGCGCTTCCGATGTAAGTAAGAATCGCGAAATCCTTATTGTAGGAATCGCTCGCTGAATCCGAGAGTGCGACACTCTTGATATCGCAGCTTGGTCCGGTCCAAAGTTTGATTGAACCGGCTTTATCGTAACGTCCGCTTCCATCGATGAAAACGAAATCCTTTGCCATAAGTTCATCGAGCCCTTTTGAATCCTTGTTCTTCCAGGCTTCCCAGCCTTTCAGTTCGAGCGGCGTAAGAGCCGCAGTTAGGGCGTCGGAAGAATTTGCTTTAGCAGCTTCGGCGGGCTTCGAAGGAGTCTTTGGCGGAGCTTTCGGATCAATAAATGGCGCCTCATTGTGGTAAACGGCTTTCCATTGATCGCCGGCACGCATATAAACGGTCGCACCCCAAACCTCCGCGGGACCCGGTTTTCCTTCGCATTTGAAATCCTGTTTGGCCTTGAAAGTTAAGATCGCCAAATCCGTGCCCGCCGGCATCATCTGCTCATCAGAAAGCGCAAAGCTCTTTACTTCACATTTCGAATCTACGATTGACTTGATTGTCGCAGCCTTGTCCTGGCGTCCTTTATCATCGAAGGAAAGAAATTTCTCAGTCAGGAAACCCTCAAAGAATTTTCCGTCTTTGTTTTTCCATGCATCGTAGGCTTTCGTTTCCAATGCGAGTAGAGCATCTTTCGTCGGCGCTGCCGCGGCGGGTTTGGCGGCGGCATTTGCCGCATTCGCAGTATTAGTTGTCGGTTTTGTGGTTGTTCCGGCGTCGCAAGCCGCCAAAGCAGCCGCGACGATCAACGAAAAAAGAAAAAGCGCAGTTCTTCTCATAGATTTTCTCCTTGTGTAATCATTCAATCTCAAAACGACTCCAAGGGTTTTTGTACCAGCAAAACTTGGGGCAGTTTATTGGTCTATCTGTGCGGGTAGTTTTTCACCGGAGAATGGCGGTGTCAAGCTATCTACCGCCGGTTCTAACGTCGGATTCGCGAATCGGCCTCGGCGCTGCGGCAAAGAAAAAACAAATCAACTTGAAAAAGATTTGTTTCAAACTTCCCAAAAGAAAAAGTGCCGCGATCGAATTCCGACCGCGGCAAAATTGTCCGGAAATGAACTTGCAAAATGAATCCCGATTACATAGGTCGATTAAGCATTCCTGCGATCTTCCAGGCATCGCCTTCTTTGACCATAAGCGCCATTTGCACTACCGGCATAAGTTTCTGACCATCGCAATTTCCATCCGAAGATCCCTTAAGTGTGAGAAAACCCACATCTTTAGAAAGCGAAACTCCGGAGGCATCCGACAATGAAAAACTTTTTATCTCGCATTTTGGTTCGGTCCAGGCCTTCAATGCGCCGGCTCTATCGAAGCGCTGTCCATCTTGTTGGATAAAGCTGAGATTTTGTGTGAGGACTTCACCGATGCCTTTCGCATCGCGGTTCTTCCAAGCTTCCCAGCCTGACTTGAGCGGCGCGAGCATCGCATCGGTAGTAGCATCAGATTTTAGCTCGCCCATTTTTGCAGCGGGCGCGGCCGGTTTTGCCGGAGGTGCTTTCGGATCAATAACGGCTGATTCGCCGTGAAATGCGCCTTTCCATTTGTCGCCGCTGCGAACATAAACACCGAATGCATACGCCTGTGCGGGAAGTTTTTGTCCGCCGCAAGTGCCTTCATAAGTTGCTTTGTATGTAATGTACGCGACGTCAGATCCCACTGCCGTCATCTGATCATCGGAAAGCGCATAACTTTTTACCTCGCAATCCGTGCCACTGTATTCCTTGATCGCGGCAGCGCGGTCCATTCTTCCGATAGCTCCGAAACCGACGAAGTTCTCAGTCAAAAACGTTTCCCAGAATTTTGCATCCTTTGTTTTCCATGCCTCGTAAGCGCTTCTCTCAAGTGCCATCAGCGCATCTTTGGTTGACGCTGCAGGCGCAGGTTTTACCGCGGTTGAATTCACCGCATTTACGGCGTTATTCGCGGGTTTAGTAGTTGTCGTTTCGTTGCAAGCTATTAAGCAAACTGTAGCGATGAGCGCAAAAGCAAGAAGTGTGAACCTTTTCATAGATGTTCTCCTTAAGAAAGTATTCGATTTCAAAACACGCCAGGCGGTTTTTCAAAACAAAACTTGGGGGCGTCCTTTCGGATGTATCTTCGAGCGAAGTTTTGCACCAAGCATTTGAACTGTCAAGCGATGTTCATGGAAGGGAACGAGCGTACGATTTGTGAGGAAGCGCCGGGATTTGAAACTCGATCAACTAATCAAAGAAGTCAACTGGTTCTGGGCAAGCGCGTCCTTTTATTAGCAGAACCTCATCGCCGACGGCAATCTCGCCGCCTTCGATCACAAAACAATTCAGCGCAAGCTTGCCTTCGAATCGCTCATAGATGCTGCGCGTGATTTCCTTGTTCTGAACCTGTGTGTCGGGATCAAACGAAGTCATTATGCAACGTCCGCGCAAATCCTGAATGCCGATGAGTACTTTGCCGATTCGTAAACAAGCGCCCGGCCAATCGCGTTCCGCTAATCCTTCGACACCGCCGATTACGATATTTGGTCGCAAACGGCGTCCGTCGTGTCCGAAAGCAGCGATCGCACCATCGGTCGCGATCAGCAGCGGCAAAACATCGAATCGTTCCGCGCCTTCGTATCGAACAAGCTTCGCGCCGCGTCCACCGATGTCTTCAACTTCGGCTGCGACATCCGCGCTCTCCCAAGGACGTCCATCCACCAAAACTTCGCCGCTCTTTCCGAGGGAGCCTTTGTGTCCGAGAAAACGAGGATGCGAACGAGAAGTAATTATTCTTCCTCTCGCGTTCTCAACGTGTATGATGCGATCACCTTCTAGTCCAAGCGGACCGACTTTGACCTTTTTCAATTTTTCTCCGGCGAACGTCTTTACGGGATATCGCCAAATCTCGACAACTTTCATTTATTCTTTTCCAATCTTCGCTACGCGTTTTCGCAGTTGCTTCAAGACTGCATTCAACTCAGCATCGCGTTCCATTGAAATATCAGCCACCGTCGGAACAACAAAAATATCCGGCTGCAAACCGCCATCGGGCGGATTACCTTCGGGAAATTGACCTATAAGCGGCAAGTCAAGTTCGATCTTTGAGTAGGGAAGTCGCAAAAAGAAAAACGCGCCGCCATTTATACCGCGTAGATTTCCGCCGGTGGTCTGACCAACCAGCTTCCCCAATTTGTTTTGCTTAACCGTCTGCGCGAATTCAAAGGTGGCAGAACTGTTTACTGCGCCGACCAAAATCCAAAGCTTTCCGGAGAACCTCGCCGGTTTTGGTTCGATAACGCCGCCGAGATCATCATCGGCATCGCGTCTCAAACGGTAAAACTTGTCGTTGTAGTCCAACGCAAATGCACCCCAATTCTTGAATGATGAATCCCAAGTATCGAGATAAGGCAACAAATCATCCGGAACCTTTCGGTAACGCACGAGTCGATTTACCATCTGTCGCGGAACTGCTTTTGCGATCAGATGACTGACGATTTCGTCTCCGACATCATTTCCGCCTTCGTTTCCGCGCACATCGATAATTAAATCGGTCGCACTTTCCTTCGCTAACTCTTCAAACGACTCATCGAGGAAAGCCCTCCAGTTCCACTTCGTGTTATATAGTGCCCAGGTCGGCATACGCAGGTAGCCGATGCGTTCATCGAGAAAGCGAAACTCAAAAAAAGGACCATCATCTCCGCTGATTGCACCGGCATCCTTCATCGCTGAGAGGCGTTGCTCATAAGTGAGCGGCGGAACCCTGATTTCGCTGATTGCACGTCGCCCGGGTACGCGCAGGCGCAACGAAAATTTATTTGAAGCGGACGGAAAAAATAGCGGGAAGAAAATATCAAACGCCTCGAAGCGATCAGTACCTTGCACTTCCAAATAAGCGAGCCGCTTGGCATCATTGTTGCCATCCGCGCGTGCGACCGTCATCAAACGATCAAGAATTTCTGTCGTGGGTGTTCCATTGATTGCTAATACTTCAGTGCCGGGTCGAAGTTGCGGATCATTGGCAAAGGACCGCGTAACTATCATTCGTTTGTTTAGCCAGCGGAAATAAAATGGCACGCGACCCGAATAAAAAAGCGCACGCTGTAATTCTTTCGTCTGATTATAGAAATTTGCGTAGGTGTGACCGCATTTTACTTTTGCGGCGAAAACGGAAAATGCGATATACGCATCCGCAAGCGTGCGGTCGCGCTGAAACTCCGATTCCAAAGTTTGAAACGCCAGATCCATTTGCGCGGGAGTGTTGTAACGATAAAGTCCGGGATGAAGTGATTCGTAGGCGCGACGCAAAATATCAACATCCGCCTGCAAGTCTTTGGCGCGCAACACTGAATCTGCGCGAATAGAGGCGGTCTGCGAAATGGCGTTGCTAAAAATTCCTACTAACGAGATGAGTACAAAAAGCGTAATGAATCGAATCGTTGGCAACATTAATCTCATTGTCAAGAATTTGAATTATTGATATGTCGGAATTCTATTTGGAATAAAAATCGTAATGCGCTTGATAATCGGATTTTTCGCCGCGGCGTTTGCCGATTCTTGGATTTGCTTTTGTCTTTCCGGCGACAAAGGCGCGCCCGACTGCATTTCCGCTGAAGTTGGACCCTCACCCGCCGGGTAATAGAAATAAATCCCGCTTGGAAAATCGAAGCGATCATGGTTATCGGTAAAGGCATCGCCGGCAACGAATTCGCCCGGTCCATTGGAAGGCTTTCCATGTTTCAGAGAATCAATTATCGGCGCCCAAAGCTGCACGCCCTTATCGGTGCTGCCCTTAAAGAATGTTTCCTCCTTGCTCGTTCCGGCTGCCATCGAAATACTCGAAAGCGTAATTTCACCGCACTTTGGATACTGCGCAATGAATGCTCTGAGATCTTGACCGATCTTGCTGCGCGCTCCGCCGAGTCCGCCGGTTGCTTCCTGACATTCCTTCGAAAGAACAAAGAGAAACGCCGCCTCGTTGTTTGCAAAGGAAAGTTCAATCCCGGATTCATCGCCGGCAAGGAATGCCATTCTTCCCGCACCGATATTGTTAACAAATCCATCGAGAGTCGTTTTACCTAACTGAAGATCGCCAAGTCCGGTTCCGGCGGTGAGGGTTTCTCTGGAATATTTCGCCAGCGACTTGTCTTCCTTGGAAGGGCTGCCAGAACATCCGCCGATAAGAGCCACGCAAAAAATGCATATGAAGAAAATGAAGTTTCGAATTTGCATGTTGTTTCCAATCCGAATTGCGACGTTTCCCTATTATGCCGCAACGGAATCATGCCGCAACCGATTCGATGAGCTCAAAAAATTTCTTTAGATCAATATTTCCGCGTGAGACGATCGCGACGATTAGCATTTGATTCACAAGGCGATGAAGTTTTTCGCCGCAATTCATATGCTGCAATCCCCAAAAATCGCTTATGCGGCGATTTCGATGTATTCAACGCGACTTGCCGATGGTGGAATTGCAATGCCATCTTCGCGCATACCATCAATATGAAACCCGATCGCCTCGCGGATTTGGGTTTCGACTTCCTCGATGGTTGAACCAGTGGCGACACAACCCGGAAGGTCGGGTACATACGCCGAGTAATTGTTTTCCGTTTTTTCGATTACGATTGCGTAGCGCATAACTTCCTCACTTTTTGAGTCCCGCTTGTTTCAAAATACTGTTCAGTGTACCGGGAGCAAGATCGTCGTTGGGTTTTCCCGGAAGCGTGACTCGTCCCGGTTTCTTTGGATGTTTAAATTGACGGTGACTCCCTCGCGTCGCCACTAATAGCCAACCGTCGTCGTTTAGCATTCGAAGAACGTCGCGAACTTTCACATTTTGAGAATATCAAGAAGCGCGGAACTACGACAAACGATCGCCGGATTGATGCTTGCTCGAAATGGTACATGTCAAATCTTCGCCGATTCAATGAGTTCAAAAAATTTCTTTAGATCAATATTTCCGCCGGAGACGATGGCGACGATCGGTCCTTTTCCCGCTTTTCCGGTGAGCGCTGCGGCGAGCGGAAGCGCGCCCGCGCCTTCGGAGATCACTCGCGCTTTTTCCGCCATGATTCGCATCGCGCGTTTTGTTTCTTCGAGGCTCACCACGATGTAGTCGTCAACAATCGGTTTCATTCTTTCCCACATACGCGGAAACACGCTCTGACCACCCGCGCCATCAACGAATGAAGCTTTCCAATTCTTAAAAACCTGCGGCGAATTTTTTGCGAATGATAGCGCGCCCGGCGCGGCGGTCTCGGGTTCCGCGCCGATGATTTTCACATCGGGCTTGAGAAGTTTCAT
>DAITAB010000331.1:0-2283 GCA_036824525.1 Pyrinomonadaceae bacterium | reverse complement strand
AGTCTGCCGTTCATAAACACGCCGGGCTGAACTTCGTAAGCGCTGAACTGATTCGCAACGCAAGAAGCGCGTGCTTCGAATTCTTTACGGTCATCGGGCGTCCACCATGATTTCAGATTTCCTTCGGCGTCGTACTGACTTCCGGAATCGTCGAATCCATGTGTGATTTCGTGTCCGATCACCGCGCCGATTCCGCCATAGTTGATTGCATCGTCTGCATTGAAATTAAAAAACGGCGGTTGAAGAATTCCCGCAGGAAAAACAATTTCATTCATCAACGGTGTGTAGTAGGCGTTAACGGTCGGCGGAGTCATTCCCCAACGCGTCCTGTCCACCGGCTGATTTATGTCTTTAAGATTTCGCGCGATTTCGAATTGAGCAGCACGCGAAATATTACCGAAGTATGATTTGCGATCAACGAGCAAACCTTCATAGCCGCGAAGTTTATCCGGATATCCGATTTTGCGTTTGAAAGAAGCGAGCTTCGCGAAGGCTTTCTGTTTCGTTTCATCGGTCATCCAATCGAGTTTGCCGAGGCGCATCCGATAGGCGTCGAACAGATTATCGATCATCTGATCCATTCTTCGCTTCGCTTCCGGTGTGAAAGTCTTCTTCACGAATTCCTGTCCGAGCGCTTCGCCGACGAGGTTATCAGTTCCCGCGACGCATCTTCTCCAACGCGGCTGAAGTTCCTTCGTACCCGAAAGATATTTGCCGAAGAAATTGAAATTTTCGTCAACAAAAGCTTTCGAAAGTCTCGGCGCGGATGCATTCAAAACCATCCAACGCAAATAAATCTTCCACTCTTCAAGCGGAACTTCCGTGAGCATCTTGTTTATTTCGACAAAGAAATCCGGCTGACCGATATTCATATCGGTGATTGCCGGAACTCCGCGCACGGAGACGTAATCGCTCCACGCGATCGCGGGAGTCATGGTCGCAAGTTCGTTCAACGTTTTCTTGTTGTAGCGTTTTACGGGATCGCGAAGTTCGGTCGGAGTTTTCGAAGCATTTGCGAGACGCATCTGAATCTTCATCACTACAAATGAATTCCAACGCGCATTCTTTTCGTCATAGCCCGCGAGTTTAAAAATATTTTGCATATACTCGCGGAACTTTTCGCGCGTCTCCTGCGATTTCGCGTCGCCCTTTGTGTAATAGTCGCGATTCGGCAGACTCAGTCCGCCTTGAAATGCGTTGGCGATATTCATCGTGCTGTTTTTCGCATCGGGCGACGAAGCGAAAGTAAACAACGCGGGAAAACCCCTGCTGTGAAGCGACGCGATTTCGCGTTGCAAACTTTTCACATCTTTGATTTTCGCGATGCGCTTAAAAATCGGCTTGAGCGGTTTCGCGCCGAGCTTCTCGATCGCCGGTTCATCCATACACGAAGAATAAAAATTGCCGATCAGTTGCGACTCGGTACCGGCGCCCGCGGTAGTCTTCTCCGCTTCTTCTAGAACATTTTTCAGAATCGCATTGTTGCTCTCGGCAAGAATGTTGAAGCTTCCCCAACGCGGAAAAGCCGGCGGCATTTCCGTATTCTTTACCCAAGAACCATTGGCAAATTGAAAGAAGTCCGTACACGCATCCGCGGTTGTATCCATGCGACTTGTGTCAAAAGCTTTGGTCTGCGCAAAAACCGAAACAGCAACCGACAACGTCATCGTCAAGAGGCACAATGAGCGACAATAAATTCGTTTCATTAAGATTTTCTCCCGGAAATGTTTGATGATCTTCGTGATGAAATTTTATGCGTTTGCGCGGCAAAAAGCTAAATCAGACGACGGGCAAAAAGCTTTCGTGAACTTTCTCCCAAAGCGAATACGCCAATTTCTTTCGGTCGGGATGCGAAACCGGAAGCTCGCCGAATTTCATAATTGCATCGAACCTTTTAACCTGAAAATGCCGCCAAAGATGATAGAGAGTCTGCGTGTCGTCCCACCAGGCAATGGCTATACTTGCCGGTAATTCATCTGCGTTTGTCTTATACGAAATTGAAACGTAATGCACTGCGAGATCGGTCTTCGCCGCAAATTCCAAAAACGAGGATTTGAATGGAAGAACTCCCTCACCTTTCGAACTTGTTCCTTCCGGGAAAATGACTACACCTTCGCCGCGCTCGAGCGCTTCGAGTACTTCCTCTCCGGCTCGCGGAATATCGCGTCGGTTTTGTCTATTTACAAAAATATTTCCCATATCGCGGACAATTCTTCCCGCAAAGAACCAATTTTGAATTTCTCCTTTGGCAACAAAAACCCCATTGACGACTGAGCGAATTAA
>DAITAB010000330.1:0-2291 GCA_036824525.1 Pyrinomonadaceae bacterium | reverse complement strand
ATGATAAAAGAGCGGCTATTGTTACTCAAATTGAAGATCTGGAACATGTAAATGATGAGTTAACGCATAATATATTCACTGAGTTAGGCAGAAATTTTATTACTCCATTTGACAGAGAGGATATTCATTACCTCGAGATTCCTTTGATGGAACTGAGTAATGAGCACTTTGCAGATCCACGTTTCAGGCAGTTGTTTAAAAATATTATTTACGTCGGTGCTTGTTGTGCGTTGTTGAATATTGACAAAGAAGTGATCATTGGTTTGTTGAATGATCAGTTTCCGGGAAAAGAAAAAGTGGTCGCAAACAATGTGAAGGCATTGGATCTCGGCATTAACTATGCGCTGGAACATTGGGATTGTCCACTGCCATTTAGTGTTTCGCCATTGAATCTTACCAAAGGCAAGATTATGATTGATGGAAATACGGCCTGTGGATTGGGTGCAGTATATGGTGGTGCTACAGTGATGGCATGGTATCCCATCACACCTTCTACATCTGTTGCAGATGCATTTGAAGAATATTGCCAGAAGTTGAGAGTCGATGAAGAAACGGGTAAACATAAATATGCCATCATACAAGCTGAAGATGAATTAGCTGCTATAGGTGTTGTGATTGGTGCAAACTGGAACGGCGCGAGAGCCTTTACAGCTACGAGTGGACCAGGCGTATCCTTGATGAATGAATTTTTGGGTCTCGCATATTTCGCGGAGATTCCGACCGTCTTGATTGACGTTCAACGAACCGGACCTTCTACAGGAATGCCGACGCGCACACAACAATCGGATATTCTCCTTGCGGCTTACGCTTCACACGGCGACACAAAACATCCTTTGCTTTTTCCTGCTTCGCCGACCGAATGTTTTGAGATGACCGCGGATTCCTTTGATCTGGCAGAAAAATTGCAAACTCCCGTGATCGTGATGACCGATCTCGATCTCGGAATGAATGACCACGTTTGCAAGCCTCTGAAATGGGATGACTCACGCGAATACCAACGCGGAAAAGTTTTGGATGCGGCGGCTCTCGAAAAAATTGAGAAGTTTGGACGCTATCTAGATATTGATGGCGACGGAATTCCTTATCGGACAATTCCCGCAACACACGAAACGCGAGGCGCATTCGTAACGCGCGGAAGTTCGCGTGATGAGTTTGCGGTTTATACGGAAGACGGCGATACATATCGCCGCAATATGGATCGGCTCGCGAAAAAATGGGAAACCGCGAAAAAAATGGTTCCCGCGCCCGAAATTAATTTGGCAGAACGCCCTCGGCAGTCGGCGAGTGTCAGTAGCCCGCACGTAAGTAAGGGCGCCGAGGAGGGCATCATCTATTTTGGAACGTCCACTTACGCCGCCGAAGAAGCTATCGAACTTTTAAAAGCCGAAGGAATTTCGCTCGACGCAATGCGAGTAAAAGCTTTTCCCTTCGGCAAAGAGTTTGAAGAATTTGTTAATGCACACAAGAAACTTTTTGTAATCGAACAAAACCGCGATGCGCAGTTTAAGAGTTTGATGATGATCGAACTCGGCGTAAATCCGGAAAAACTTGTTTCAGTTTTAAATTACGACGGAACGCCGATCACTGCCGATAATATTTTGAAGCAAATCAAAGCGAATTTGTAAGAGAATCATCCACGGATGAACACAGATGGACACAGATAAGTCAGGGATTTTGAAATCGCTCTTCGATGACAAGTTCGGAGAAATTAATCAGATTACTGAAAAGATAATTGGTTGTTCGTATATTGGTAGCAATACCTTAGGAAGCGGATTTTTGGAGAAGGTTTATGAAAATGCTTTGGCCCATGAACTAAGTAAGGCTGGATTTAAAGTTTTACAGCAACATGAAGTCAAAGTTTATTACGATGAAGTCGAGGTTGGAAAATATATTGCGGACTTATTCGTTGAAGATCGGGTAATTGTCGAGGTTAAGGCGTGTAGTAGCTTGGACGGCCCGCAGAAAGCACAGTGTCTTAATTACCTGAAAGCGACCGGATTGAAAATTGGCTTGTTAATTAATTTCGGCAAACCGCGAATTGAAATCAATAGAGTCGCATTATGAAACAGGAAGTTTCGTCCAGAGATGAACACAGATGTTTTTACTATGGAAAAGATAAATCTTGAAAACTACTTTCCTGAAATCATTTCTTCTTACACCCGATCTTTGTATTCAATTTCTAATCTGTGTTCATCCGTGTTCATCTGTGGATAATTTCTCTTAAAATGTTATGTCATACGTACGCTCAAAATTTCGTCATCCGAATCTTCCCAAAAATGATTTGGGTTACA
>DAITAB010000013.1:8848-24421 GCA_036824525.1 Pyrinomonadaceae bacterium | reverse complement strand
GAAGGTTGCTTCGGATACGACACGGAAATCTGTGTGTCGGTTCCGAAGAGTGAGCTTCGCATGGCGAGCGCGGTTTCGGCGGTGATTTTTGCGAGGTTCGGTTCGTTTGCTCGTTGGGAAAGATGCGCGAGCACGATGTGTTTTGCAGAGCCATCGAAATCACTCGTCAACCAATCCGCGAGATCTTCGTTTGAAAGATGACCGGCGCGAGAAAGAATTCTCTGCTTCAACTCCCAACTGTAAACCGGACATGCTTTCAACATATCTCGGCTGTGATTTGATTCGATGACGATCGCATCACACGCGCGCAGTTTTTCTTTTACGAGTGTTGTCATGTGTCCGAAATCCATCAGAGTCGCGAAACGCAAACCCGCGTGCTCGGCGACGAAACCAAAATTATCGGCGGCATCGTGCGGCACGGTGAATGGATGAAAATCAATATCGCCGATACGAAAATCCTTACTCGATTCGATCTCAACCGTTCGATCTTTTACGGCGTCGGCGCGTTTTGCGGCTTCGTTGTCATTGCGCTTGCTGTCGTGAAGATACGCATCGAGAGTTTTTCCCGAAACGAAAACCGGACACGAAACCGTTTTGAGCATCACACGCAAACCGCCCGCGTGATCAGCATGTTCGTGTGTGACGAGAACGGCATCGAGCTTTGAGAAATCTTCGCCGACCTCGCCAAGGCGACGCAAAATTTCGCGTGCGCTGAGACCTGCGTCAACGAGAACACGAGTTTTTTCGGTTGTGATTAGGACGGCGTTTCCGGTTGAACCGCTGCCGAGAACGGAAATTCGCATCGGTTTTTGCGAGGAAAGATTATCATACCTACGCGAAATCCGCGGCGAAAAATTCGCTTGCGCCTGCGGTTTCGGGTTTCAGGTGAAACTGCGTTAAAATTCGTAAAAGAATAACAACTAATTTTTGACTCGTGACATCTATTTGAGCGGTAAGGCGTGTCTCGAACAATCTTCGGAGGGCTTCAATGTTTCACAAATTTATTTCAAAGTTTTTCGTAGTCGCAACGGCGCTTTCTATTGCGACGGTTTCAGTGCTTGCGCAAAGCGCGCCGGTGCGCGGAAGAGTGGAATTAAAGAAAGCAGATGGAACTGTTGTGCCGGTAGCGGCAGCATCGGTAGATGTTTACCGAACTGATGTAAAAGGAAAGCTTCCCTCAGCAAAGACTGATAAGAAAGGTTATTTCAGCTTCGCTGGTTTTCCGTTGGGACAGACTTTCGCGCTCGCAATTAGTGGCGTTGGAATCAGTCCGTATGTATATCCAAACGTGAAAGCCGGTATGGAAAATTTGACGATCGAGGTTTCAGAGGGCGACGGTTCGAAAATGACCGAAGAACAGGTACGTCAGACGCTGGCGCAAATCTCCTCCCAAACCGGCGGACAGGTTCGTGAACTTACGGCGGAAGAGAAAAAAGCGCAAGCAGAACTCGATGCAAAGAACAAGGAAATCCTGGCGAAAAACGAAAAAGCAAAAAACGTAAATGAAATTACAGCCAAGGCGATGGAAGAGGGAACGAAAGCATTTGCTGCCAAGAACCTCGATTTGGCAATCGCGAAATTCGAAGAAGGTTATCAGGCTGATGCTGAATTTGCGGGAACTGCGCCGGTCTTTTTAAACAATAAAGCACTGGTACTGAAAGAACGCGGTTTTGCGACTTACAAGAAATCCACGGGCGATCCGGCAAACAAAGCCTCCTATTTGGCAAGCGCCAAAGACGATTTTTCGGCGGCGGTTGAAGCTACCGATCGCGCAATTGCGATATTGAAAGCGAATACCTCAACGGATCCGGCGATTCAAAAAGGCTATGCAAGCAATATGTATCTCGCATATACGACTCAGACGGAGTGTTATCGATTACTAGTAATGACGAGAGCAGACACATCGAAAGCAAATGAAGCCTATACATCTTTCACGTCGTACATTGCGATTGAACCCGATCCTGCAAAGAAATCTAAAGCGCAGTTGACGCTAGCCGATGTCTTACGCGAATCCGGCGACTGCCAGCGCGCTTCGGAAGAATATCGGAAGGTTGTGGCGGAATCACCCGATAGCCCGGATGGTTTGGCCGGTTTGGGTTTGTGTTTGTTTAGTAACGGCGCAGCAGTTGGCGATAAAGTGCAGATGCAAGAGGGGCTTAACGTGATGCAACGATTTACAGAAGTTGCGCCGGAGGGTCATCCTCTAAAACAAAGCGTGAAAGAGTCAGTCGACTATCTCCGAACCCAGGAAAAACTGACTCCGCAGAAGGTTGCGCGTCCGCCTGCAAAAAAGCGCAACTAAAAGTAACCAAAAGGTTATAATTACTGAACGGCAGTCGGAAACGGTTGCCGTTTCTTTCTTGTCCACCAACCTTCAAATTAGTTCATTCTGACTTTTCCGCGATCGCTTAAAATAGTTCAATCTGACCAAAAATAATCGTTGACGCCATTAGGTTGAACACGTATCATAAATTATCAACGGTGTTTACCACGCCGTTTGAGTGTCTTATTGCGCTCCATCTAAATTCGCCCAACTGTAGTAAGCCCGCCCGGGGCTCCAACCTACAAAGAGAAAGTTTCAAGAACAATGTCTGCAAAACTCGGAGAAATTCTTGTCCGTGAAAAGTTGCTTTCGGCTGATCAGCTGAGAGAAGCGCTGGAGTATCAACGCGACAGCGGCGGAAGACTTGGCTCAAATCTCGTCAAGCTCGGACTCATTTCCGACGATGTCTTGACGGCTGTTCTTTCGCGTCAATACGGAGTTCCGTCAGTCAAATTGGAGCTGTTTCAGATTGACAATGAAACCGTGAACCTCATTTCACAAGAAGTGGCGCTGAAATATTCCGTACTCCCAATTTCGAAATCGGGACCTACGCTGACTATGGCTATGGCCGATCCGACGAATGTTTTTGCGATGGATGACATTAAGTTCATGACCGGACTAAATGTCGAGCCGGTAATCGCTTCAGAGGCGGCGATACATGTGGCGATTTCGAAATATTACGGAAATGCGAAAGCCATCGAAGTGGTCGGAGTTGGGTATTCCGACAAGTTTGAAAAGCTCGGCGCACGCTATGGAAAAAACGGCAAAAGCGAAAACGTCAGCGAGAAGTTCTCCGCCGAAGATTTGCATTCTTCGAACGTCTCACTAGACAAATTTGAGTTTGAAAATGGTAACGCGGAAAGCTTTGAGGTAGTCGAAGACGACGATGAAATTGATCTTGCTGAGTTGGCGCGTGCGAGTGAGGATGCGCCGGTCGTACGCCTTGTAAATGTCTTGTTGGTTGACTCATTACGTCGCGGCGCTTCGGATATTCACGTTGAACCCTACGAAAAAGAATTTCGCATAAGGTTTCGCATCGACGGCGTGCTGTACGACGTTATGCATCCGCCGATGAAAATTCGCGACCCGCTGATTTCGCGTCTCAAGATCATGGCGAAACTCGATATTTCCGAAAAGCGTCTTCCGCAAGATGGACGTATCAAGATCAAAGTAAAAATCGACAGCCGTTCGCGCGAACTGGATTTTCGTGTTTCAAGTCTGCCGACGCTCTTTGGCGAAAAAGTTGTGTTGCGTCTCTTGGACAAAGAAAAACTGATGCTTGATATGACCAAGCTCGGTTTCGAACAACACTCACTCGATATTTTCCAAAGAAACATTTCCAAACCTTACGGAATGGTTCTGGTCACAGGACCGACCGGTTCCGGAAAAACAAACACTCTCTATTCCGCTCTTCAGTCACTCAATACCACTGAAACCAACATCATGACCGCTGAAGATCCGGTCGAATTCAACCTCGCCGGAATCAATCAGGTTCAGATGAAAGAGCAAATCGGTCTGAATTTTGCGGCAGCGCTACGTTCGTTTTTACGTCAAGATCCAAACATTGTGCTTGTCGGCGAAATCCGGGATTTCGAAACCGCAGAAATTGCGATCAAAGCCGCTCTCACGGGTCACCTTGTGCTCTCAACGCTCCACACAAACGATGCACCATCGACGATTTCGCGAATGGTCAACATGGGTATCGAACCATTTTTGGTGGCAACAAGCGTAAATATCATTCAGGCACAGAGACTGATTCGAAGAATTTGTAAGGACTGTAAAGAGGAAGTGAAGCTTCCGCCCGAAGCGTTTCTCGAAATAGGTTTTTCTGCCGATGAAGCCGGTGAATTGAAAGCATACAAGGGTCGGGGTTGTGCGACTTGTAACAACACCGGTTTTAAAGGCCGAGTTGGTTTGTATGAAGTTATGGAAGTTACCGATGAGCTTCGGGAATTGATCATCATCGGCGCCAGCGCCATCGAACTGCGAAAGAA
This sequence comes from Pyrinomonadaceae bacterium, assembly GCA_036824525.1. GTDB lineage: Bacteria > Acidobacteriota > Blastocatellia > Pyrinomonadales > Pyrinomonadaceae > DAITAB01. Next base: position 20,104 of record DAITAB010000013.1, on the reverse strand, counting down.
AGCGGTGGAACTTGGAATGATAACTTTGCGCGGGTCGGGTCTTTACAAGATTCGCGAGGGCATTACGACGATTGAAGAAGTAGTTAAGGAAACGGTTTTGTAGAGTTACTGGAGGAAATATGATGCGTGTCATTGCTTTGTTTTTAGCGTTGGCTATGTCGCTGGGGATAATTTATCCGATTGCTTCGGACTATTCTGAAGCGCGGTCCAAAAATCACCACAAGAGTAAGAAATTCAAGAAACACAAAAAGAAGAAAATCAAGAAGTATTCGCGTGCGTGGTGGCGACGTTATCACAAGCGAATGAAACGAAAGAAACTTCTTGCAGCTCGCAAACGCGCGTTGCAGAAAAGACGCTTGATGTTTGCGAAAGCTAAACGAAAGCCGCTTAATAGAAAACCCTCGCACGTAGCGAAGAAAAAACGCACCGTTAGACTGAAACAAATCAACAAGACAGGCGACGACGCTGCGGTAGCGAAAGCACCGGTTTCAAAGAAGGCGCCGAAGGGACAATCGCCAAGTCGGAAAAACGGGCGCGAAAAAGTTGAAGCAAGCTATAGCGTTGAGAGCTCCGAAGGAAATTCCGTCGGCAATGCTCAACTTTCGGTATTTGGACTTGCCGGAGTCGATGTTGATGGCGGAAACGCAAAGACGGTCGGCGGTGTAGCGACAAATGTGCTTCGCCGTTCGGTGATTGACCGAATGTTGCGCGAAGGCGGTTGGGTTGTTAATGATTTTCAGAAAGAACTCAATGGCAAGAAGGTTTACGTAGTAATTGCACAGTCACCGGGCGCGGATGGTCGAGTTAATTCTCGTACGTATTACTTCACCGAAGCCGGTGGAAAAATCTACAGTCTTGCGACGACTGCGCCTTCCGATTCCGTGGAAGAAGTTGCCGCCGAATCGGAGAAGCTATTGATCGGGCTTCACCGCGGAAACTATCCGACTCAGGCAAATCTCAAATAGCACGGAATTAGTAAACAGGAAAGGTAATCGATGAGTTACGAACAACAGAATCAGGAACCTCAGGTTTCACTTCCCGATCTACTCCGGAAAATGACGGAGATGGGTGGCTCGGACCTGCACGTTACAACAAACTCCCCTCCGCAAGTACGCGTTCACGGGCATCTGAAACCGCTCGAAGGTCAGCGTCCTTTCACCGCGGCTGAAACGAAGCAACTTGCGTATTCGGTTTTAACGGATGCGCAAAAGCATCGCTTCGAAGAAAATCTGGAGCTCGATTTTTCGTTTGGTCTGAAGGGACTTTCGCGTTTTCGTGCGAATCTCTTCAATCAAAAAGGAGCAGTCGGCGCCGTTTTTCGTGCGATTCCTTATGAGATCAAAAGTTTTGATCAATTAGGAATTCCAAAGGTTGTCGCGGATATGTGCAAGAAACCGCGAGGTCTGATTCTTGTAACAGGACCAACCGGTAGCGGTAAATCCACAACTCTCGCCGCGATGATTGATCGCATCAATCAGGAGCGACACGAACACATTCTGACCATCGAAGATCCGATCGAGTTTATACACAACCACAAGAACTGCGTGGTTAATCAACGCGAAGTAACTTCCGATACAAAGAGTTTCCCTAGTGCACTGCGCACGGCATTGCGACAAGATCCTGACGTCGTACTAGTAGGAGAAATGCGCGATCTCGAAACGATCGAGATGGCATTGCGTATCGCCGAAACGGGTCACCTTACGTTTGCAACTTTGCATACGAATACTGCTTCTTCAACCATCAACCGAATCATCGACGTTTTTCCTTCCGCTCAGCAAGGGCAAATTCGAACTCAGCTCTCGCTCGTTTTAGAAGCCGTGCTGTGTCAGACACTCGTGCCGCGGGCATCTGGCGAAGGACGCGCTATGGCGCTGGAGATCATGATTCCGAATTCCGGTATCAGAAACCTGATCCGCGAAGACAAAATTCACCAGATTTATTCGATGATGCAGACCGGACAAGACAAATTCGGAATGCAGACTTTCAATCAAGCGCTCGCGACTCTTTATCACAAACGTGAAATCACACTTGACGTTGCGATGCAGAGATCGTCGAACGTTGACGAGCTCAAAGACATCATCGGACGTGGCTCCGGACTCAACCATAATTCGGGAAATGGAACACCGTCAAAAACGGGTTCCCATCAACCTCATGCGAGTCCATACATGCAAGGACGACCTATCGGACAGCGTCCGGGAAAATAAGAAAACTTTCTTCAGCGAGGAGTTAAGAAAAAAATGCCAACATACGTTTTCAAAGGAAGAAACCGACTTAATGAGACGGTCGGAGGCGAAAGAGACGCTTCCAACCCCGATGAACTTCGTGCGGTTTTGCGTCGCGAGCAGATTGTAATGACTCACGCTTCCGAGAAGGGACGCGAGTTCCGAATACCAAAACTCGGAAGAAGCAAAAAAGTAAACGCGAAAGATCTTTCAATCTTTACGCGACAATTTTCCGTCATGATCGATGCGGGTCTTCCGCTTGTTCAATGCCTGGATATTTTGTCCGGACAGCAAAAGAACCTGCACTTCAGGGACGTTTTAAATCAGGTTCGGCAAAACGTGGAAGAAGGCTCAACACTTGCTGCTGCATTCGCGAAACATCCGAAAGTTTTCGATGGACTTTATACAAATATGGTCGCTGCGGGTGAGGCTGGCGGTGTGCTCGATATTATTCTTCAGCGACTTTCGACATTGATCGAGAAGATGGTGAAGTTGAAACGGAGCATTGTCTCCGCGTCAATTTATCCCTCGATGGTAATTTTCATCGCCGTCGCCGCGGTGGCGGTGATTATGATTGTCGTTATTCCGCAGTTCCAGCAGATCTTTTTAGGTTTGCTCGGTCCCGGCGAATTACTTCCATTGCCGACGCGAGTTGTTATGGCGATAAGTAATTTTCTCGCAGGCTGGGGCGGACTGATTTGTTTGGCTACTATTATTACAACCGCTGTCTCAGTAAGTTTGTATTACAAAACACCGGCGGGACGCTATCAAATAGATGCGCTGCTCCTGAAGCTTCCAATATTTGGAAGCATCTTAAGAAAAATCGGCGTTGCCCGATTCTCGAGAATCTTATCAACTCTCCTTTCGTCAGGCGTTCCGATTCTTCAGTCGCTCGACATCACCGCCAAAACAGCCGGCAACGTGATCATCGAAAATGCGATCGTGAAAGTTCGCGAAGGCGTCGAACGCGGTGAAAACTTCGTCGAACCATTGAAATCGACGAATGTGTTCCCGCATATGGTTGCGCAAATGGTCGGCGTCGGTGAACAAACCGGTGCCCTCGATGCGATGCTCGGGAAGATCGCGGATTTCTATGAAGACGAAGTTGACACTGCGATCGCTGATTTGCTCGCAATGATTGAACCTATCTTGATTGCATTTCTCGGTATCACCATTGGATCAATCGTGATTGCCATGTACTTGCCGCTGTTTACCTTGATCGGAAAACTTGCCGGCGGAGCAAAATAGTCAGGACCAATTAACCTGCTTCGAAGGGCGACTCAAATTTGAGTCGCCCTTTTTTTGCGAAAATTTAAAGCCGCGATTGCTATACTCGGAAAATTAATTGATGAAAATAACCGATTTCGATTTTAAACTTCCGAAAGAACTAATCGCGCAAGTACCGCTTCCCGTTCGTGACCGCTCGAGGATGTTGGTCGTGAATCGAACCGAGAATCGTTTCTTCGACGATCACTTTTTGAATTTTGTTGACCATCTGTCGACCGATGATGTTGTCGTATTTAACAACACCAAGGTTTTTCCCGCGCGACTTTTTGGAAAAAAAATCTCCGGTGCCGAAATTGAAATTTTTCTTGTTAGAGAAATCGAGCCTCTCGTCTGGGAAGCATTGGCGCGCCCGCTAAAGCGTCTGAGCGAGGGAAGCGAAATTGTATTCGATGAGAATTTACGTGCGAAGATTCTGAAGATTACTGAAGATGGTCGCTGCCAACTCGCTTTTCTTTGTGATGGAGAATTCTTTGAGGTGATCGAGAGAATCGGACGAACGCCGCTTCCGCCATACATTCGTCGCGACAATGACAACACGGTCGAGGACAAGAATCGCTACCAAACCGTCTACGCGAAATCGCGCGGCGCGATTGCGGCACCGACGGCGGGGCTCCATTTTACTTCAGAGATTCTTGAAAAACTTCGCGAAAGAAAGGTGACGACAGTCGAGATTACTCTTCACGTCGGTTACGGAACATTCGAATCGGTTCGGGTTCAAGACGCCGCAGATCATCGCGTATCATCCGAACAATTCGAAATTTCCGATGAAGCTGCCTCGATTCTAAATTCTTCCCGCGAGCGAGGGTCGCGAATTGTCGCCATCGGCACAACGACCACGCGGGCGCTTGAATCCTCACTTTCTACTGACGGAAAAATCCGCGCAGGAAAAAACGCTGCCGAGCTCACGATAATCCCGGGATACAAATTCAACGTCGTCGGAGCAATGCTTACAAATTTTCACCTTCCGCAATCGTCATTGTTGATGTTAGCCTCGGCATTTGCGGGTCACGAACTCATGATGCGAGCATATTCACATGCGGTTGCCGAGCGTTATCGCTTTTACAGTTATGGCGACTGTATGTTAATTGTTTAGCTGGTCAATAGTTCGCACGCGAATTTCTTTCCCCGTTTCTTTTCGTTTTTCTTTGAAGTTAGTTTGAATTCAAATGGCAGTCCTCCAAAAAATCAAAGAACTGATTTCTCCGGCAACCTATCCGAACGAAATCGTATTGCCTGCCCGACGTACGCTTTACTCAGTGAGCCCGATCACGATCAAACACGAAAAAGAAATCTGGCTTCTCAATCAACGTTGCTTCCCGCAAGGCGAAACCTATTCGCGCCCGACAATTTCATTTTTGTTGTCCGATGAAAAAACCCTCGCCTATCGGGTTGTCGCTTACGAAGGAGAAACCGCCGCATTTGTTTTTGTGAATTTGAATCCGGAAGGCACCGGACACATCACAACAATTTGCGTTGCGCCCGAGCATCGTCGCCGGGGTTTGGCGAGGCTGCTGCTTCTTCGTGCGGAAGACGCCTTGAAACAACGCGGTGGCAACACGGTTTTTCTGGAAGTTCGAGTGGGAAATCTTTCGGCGCTGAACCTGTATAAAGGTATTGGTTATTCGTGCGTTCAAAGACTTATCAGTTATTACAATAATGGCGAAGACGCGTTTTTGATGGTTAAGTCGCTGAACTGAAATATGCAGTTCGAGCTTCCCAAAATCTATCCGATAACCGACCGTACTCTCTCAAATCTTGATCATCACCAACAAGCGGAGCAATTCATCGCAGGTGGCGCGGAGATCATTCAATTGCGCGACAAGGAATTGTCTTCCGGGAAGTTTTTCGAAGCGGCACGGACGACACTCAAGGTCACTCGCGCTTCTAACATTAAGCTCATCATCAACGATAGAGTGGACATCGCAAGTTTGATCGATGCCGATGGAGTTCATCTTGGTCAGGATGATCTCCCTCCGACTGAGGCGCGAAGAATTTTAGGTGAAAATGCCATCATCGGATTCTCTACTCATAGCCTCGAGCAATCTTTGGCGGCACTCGTACTTCCCATAAATTACATCGCCATTGGACCGATTTTTGTGACCCGAACGAAAGTTAATTCAGAGCGCGCTCTGGGGATTGACGTGATTTCAAAAGTCCGGGATCGGATCGGCAATTTTCCGCTGGTAGCAATCGGAGGAATTTCGACGTCGAACTTTTTGGACGTTTTAAATGCCGGAGCTGACTCGGTTGCCGTGATCTCAACGCTATTTACCGCAAGGGAATCCATTTCCGGGCAACTACGAGCGTTTTCAGAGCTTTCCAAGGGAAAACCCCGCGATCGTGTAAACAAAAATAAATCTTGATTTTAATGATTCGATTCTGTCAAAATAAGTGTGCGAGTCCTTTCGCGCACATTTCGCGTCTCACCTCGTCTTAACTTTCACTCAGTATTTTTCTTCAATTTTAAGGAGCTAATTCAAAAAATGAGTTTGCTTGACGTAACGCCCATTATTGAGCAGATGTTGCTCGTATCTGAAAACGTGAGCGATCTGAATTTCTCTACCGGTCAAAAACCGCAAGTAGAAATCAGCGGTGTTTTGCATTCGGCAGCACCGATGGGTTTGGGCAAACTTTCGGGTTTCCAGACCGAGATGATCGCGATGGCTATTTTGAGAGATCATCCCGAAGCTGCGGCTCAACTTTCGCGTGTCGGAACAACCGACCTGAGCTACAGCCTTCCATCAAAATGCCGGTTTCGCGTGAACATTTTTCAACAAAGAAACTCCTATTCGATCGTGATGCGTGTAATTCCTCACGAAATTCCGAGTTTTGATTCATTGGGATTGCCGAAACAACTCAGCGATATAGCGGAACTGCGAAACGGACTAGTTTTGGTCACCGGTCCCACAGGAAGCGGAAAAAGCTCGACCCTTGCTGCCATCATTGATCGTATCAATGAAACTAAGAGCTATCATATTGTGACCATTGAAGATCCGATTGAGTTTCTTCATATGCACAAGCTCTCAACCATTAATCAACGCGAAGTCGGATCCGACACAAAGGACTTCGGCTCGGCATTGCGAGCCGCCCTGCGGCAAGCTCCGAAGGTAATTCTTGTAGGCGAAATGCGGGATCTTGAAACCGCTGAAATCGCCTTGGAAGCCGCAGAAACAGGTCACCTTGTCTTCTCTACGCTTCACACCATCGACGCTGCGAAAACTGTCGATCGAATTATCGGTCTTTATCCGAAGAATGAAGAGAAAGTAATTCGTAATCGATTGGCACAGACGTTTCGTTACATCCTTTCCCAGAGACTTTTACCACGCGCGGATGGTAAAGGACGTGTTGCTGCGGTTGAAATTCTGAAATCGAATCAGCGTACACGCGAATACATCGAAAAAGGTGAAGAAGACGGAAAGAGTCTGCTCGACGCAATGAAAGGCAGCGCGATCGACGGAATGCAGGACTTCGACTCGGTTATACGTCAAATGATTGATCGGAAGGTCGTTTCGTTTGAAGATGGTCTGTCATTCGCGACCAATCAAAATAACTTGTTGCTCGCATTGAAGGGATTGGCTTCGACCGAAGATTTCACCAATCCGGAAGTGCCAATGCCTGCCAATACTCCTCATATTTCGCAACCATCTATGAGAAACCAATCCGTTCGGGACCTAATGGAGTAATGCCCGATTCCCTCGTTTTGATTCAACACGAACATCTCATTGCAGGAAAGTAGAACTAAATATGATTATTCGATGTGACAACTGCTCGGTTTCATTGCAGCTCGATGATGCCAAGATTCCCGGTGGAAATTTTACGGTTCGCTGTCCGCGCTGCCAAAACGCCATTCGCGTTCAACCAGGCAGCGGCGGTAAAGGCTCCGTCGTTCAACAGCTCCAAACGAACAAACCTGCTCAGGCTGTTCCTTCAGGCGCGCAAGAATTTGCATCGCGCGAATCTGAATTCGAACTAAATACTTCGCTCAAGTCGCTTCTTTTCGCGCTTCAAAAAAGCAATCGCAAAACTCTCGTTGATGATTCCGACGAAGAGAAACCGCGCCGGGCGCTTTTGTGTTTAGGTAAAGACCGCGAAACCGCGGCGAAAATTCTGGTTGATGCCGGCTACAAGGTTTATCTCGCTCAAACACCGGCTCAAGCTAATGAAAGACTTCGCGAGGGTAAGACGGAAATTCTGATTTTTTCACCGGACTTCGCAGCCGAATTCGGCGGCGCCACAATTCTTCAACAGAAAATTAATTCGATGATTTCTGCCGAGCGTCGAAGATTATATTTCGTCTCTCTTGAAGAAAACGGAACCACGATGAGTGCGCATGAAGCATTTCTTCGGAATCTTAATCTCATTGTAAACGTAAACGACATAGATCAATTGGCGCTGATACTTAATCGTGCGCTGCGGGATTTCAATGATCTTTATCATTACTACAACAACGCGATTAGTGTTCCCGCGATCTAACTCTTCCAAAATACTCAAAAACAACGCCGTCGGATTTATTCGCCGGCGTTTTTCTTTTGCTTCGGTTGTTCGTAACTGCCTCGGGAGCGGTTGCAATCGATCAGTTCTTCCGGAGCAAGTAACCTTCACGTTCAAACAGGTGTGCGCGAAACGTCGTTGTGTAACCGGCGAAAGACGGAAGGAATCCGGGTGTTTCCGGATCTCGCCTTATAAGTTCGGATCAACCGCTACAGTTTTAGAGGATCGGCTCAATCAATGAAGACCGATCTCAACGTAGTTTCGCGCATCAAGCATTACACGAATCGAAGTGCCGGTTGTAACCACTAAGACTTGAAGGTGAAATTCCGACGACTGCGATTCAATGGGAATTTTCGTGAGCGAGTTTTTGCGCATCAAAATCGCCGTGCTGCTTCTGTACACGCACGGCGAATCCTACCCGATGAATTTAAGACGAGACAATCAACCGAAAACTTCAACCGCTAACTAGTCTTAATCGCAGCGTCTGAGATTTGCTTGGAGCGACATGCTAGAAACAAGAAAATCACCTTTTCATGTAATGCTTCACGTTCACGTAGCAGGTGATTAATTCACGCTGTTAGAAATAATGTGACTGTCGTCGAGTTCAACGATGAGCGCATCGTCGGGAACAACCGTCAGTTCGTGATCGTCCAGATCATTATCCAATTCTTTCTTTAATGCTCTCGCTGCTTCGGCGAGGCGGCGCTCTTCTTCGCGACGCTTGTGTTCGGCTTTGACCGAGTACATCGCCTGGTCCGCAGCAATGACGAGTTTATCCAGAGTTTCACCGGAGCGTGGGAAGCAGGATGCGCCTAAGCTTACGCCGACGCGAGCATATTCACCTTCACCGACGGGAAGTCTGAATGTGCGAACCGCCGTTTCAATACGTCGTCGCAGCTCTTCGATTTCCGGTTCGTCGGTCTCCGGAATTATCGCGACAAACTCATCTCCGGCATAGCGCGACAGAAAATCGTAGTCGCGCAATTGCGAACGCATGATTTGCGAAATTTCCTTGAGAAGTAAATCGCCCGCTTTGTGACCGTATGTGTCATTTACTTTCTTGAAGCCATCAAGGTCAAGCATCAGCACATGGAATTCGCTGCCCTTGCGTTTCGCACGCGCGATCTCGTAATCGAACTGCTGTTGTAAACCGCGGGCGTTCGGGAGTCCGGTCATTGGATCTGTCAGAGCGCGCGATTCCGCGTCCGCGTGTTTTACGGCTTTCAAGATTGCGTCAGCGGCGATACGCGACACCGCTTCGAGCAATCGCATGTGTTCATCGAGATAGCTTTCGATTTCACATGAGTAAAGCGAAACCGCACCGACAAGTTCCTCTTCCGCAATTAGCGGAAGCGAAGCCATCGCCGTGTAGTCTTGCATGAACTCAAGTTTGTAGAATGAAAAGTCCAAAGCCGGATTGATGTTGGAAACTGGCTGTCGTTTCTTCAAAACATAACCGGTCGCGCCTTCGCCGGACTTAATACGTTTTCCGAGTAGTTGATCTTTGTTTCGTCCGGTTGTGTATGCGGCTGTGGCGCTGTCACCGTCCTTATTCAATAGGTAAACCACGCAGGTATCGAAAGGAATAAGCTCGTTAACACGCGAAACAAAAAGCTCCAAGGTTTCATTGAGATTCAAAGACGAACTGAAAACGCGTGCGAGTTCATAAAGCGTAAATACCTCGCGATTGGCTCGCTTGATTTGTTCGACGTAGCCTTCCTGTTTCGGAACCGGCGAATCCGAATCACGGATTTCGGCGAGCGAATTTGCGTCGCGCTCATAGGAGAGTCCTCGGTCTTCCACTTCTTTCTCGAATTTCCTCAAATTGCGAATAAACACATCCACGATTTTCGGATCGAATTGAGTTCCGGCGCCATTCAATAAATAGCGACGCGCTTCGTCCTTCGGAATTGCGGCGCGATAAGGACGCGCGCCTCGAAGCGTGTCGTAAGCATCGGCAACGGAAAGTATTCTTGCCGTCAACGGAATATCGAGACCTGCGAGACCGGAAGGGTATCCGCTGCCGTCCCACATTTCATGGTGATGTCTAACCGTTGGTACGACGGGAAACGGAAAATTAACATTTTCAAGAATCGATGCTCCGACGCTCGGATGGATTTTTGTTTTCTCCATTTCGGATGGCGTAAGGCGTCCGGGTTTGTTGAGAATGTGATCGGGAATCGCGAGCTTGCCAATATCATGAAGCAACGCGCCCGTATTCAAAGCCTGTAAGTCATCGGAGGAGACTCCAAGAATTTCGCCGATTCCAACGGCGTAAATTTGCGTTCGGCGAACATGCCCCATACCGACCTGATCGCGCGCATCGATCGAAGTTGCGAGCGCTTCTACAGTCGCCAGTTGAATTCGAATTGCTTCAGAAATCTGCCGGGTTGATTCTGAGAGTTTGCGAGAGAAAACCTGATAAGAAGTGTGTGCGATCGAAGCGATCAGCAACATTACAAAAGCGAACGACAATCCGAACCCGACGAATATCAAGTGAACGACAATCCCAATAAACAGCGCGACTGCGAAGTTCATTACCGAAACGCCGTCTCCAGTTTGGAGAGAATGCCCTTGTAGTTGCCGATTAACGCGACTATTAAACAATTCGTAAGCCGCGACCAGGGCAAAATATATGAGGGCGAACAACAAGATACCGGGAACAAGCCATTGCGCCGAAAAGAAATTGGCGGCGATCGTGGGACGATCAAACCCGGCAGCAAATGCGAGAAACAAATACAAAATCGACGTGGAAACGACTGCCGCGAATGCTCGCCAAGACGTCTCCATCAAAGATTGAGTAAGATCTTTCCAGTTACGAAAAACGCACGGCGCGAAGCTACCCAAACTTATAAACACTGCACCAGGAACACCAAGCCAAATTGCCGCCCAAATCACACCAGCATCCAAAGCGCGAATTACAATTTCAGTTTTCGGAACTCGAAAATAATGGAAACTGAGAATTGAGCTCACTGCCATTGCCGTGAGAAGCACTACGAATTCAGCAATCGAGAGATAAGTTAAACGGTAAGTCGAATACACCAGTGCACATGCGCCAAGTGTGCATATTGCCCAAAAAGCAATTTTCGCTTTTTTACTGAGAGTTGATAAGTTTGGTGTGTCCACGTTCTTGTAGCTAAATTGTCAGTGTCGAAAGTAGAAAAGCGCGTCTCGGTTTTTCGTGTCGTTATTTGTTAAGAGAGGAAAATACAAAACCTGGAAAACTTGCGAAGGAAGTGCAGAATGAATTCTCGGC
>DAITAB010000013.1:0-8748 GCA_036824525.1 Pyrinomonadaceae bacterium | reverse complement strand
GAGGCAAATTCCAAAGGTTTCGCGTCAATTATGGAACGCTCTTGGGGACTCACGGTAGAATCTACCGGTAAAGCTCCACGAATCATTGTATTAGATTAGGTCGACAAAGATCAACAACTTATTTGATTTTTGTTTAACGATATCACGATTTCACGAAAAACTCAAATAAAGTCCCTTAGAATCAATATCTTAACTCAAGTTGTGGACCTCAAAAGCTTATTCCGAGTGGGCTATTCTGAAAAACTAGGTCCGATTTCACAATTGGATTGAGCTCGAATCAAAAAACTTGCGATATCACCCTAACGATTACCCGCAAGAAACTACTTTTTTGAGAGCCTCGCTTCCAAAATCAAGGAAATACGACATGTCGATTCCAACAGATTTTCGTTCGTTTAGTGTGGAAGAGCGGAGCGGCCGATGAGGCGGTTGTATTGGTCAGCCGAGAGATATGGGGTTGTTTTGCTATCTTATTCGCGAGGGAATTGACGTTGTTAGAAAGAAAACGCGCTGGAATTTTCGAACGAAAAAAGACTCAGTCGGTTAAAGATAAAAAATGCACTTAACCGAGTCGTCCACGCCACAAATCGAGAGAAATTTGAACAAGCTACTCAGTAATATGAATTTCGTCTGATTTATTAACCCTTCCCGAAAGGAAGAGCCCGCCGCAGACAAGCGCAACAATGGCAGCGATAATCGCGACAATCATCGGAGTATGGCTAACGTTTGCAGCCTTTTGATCAAGGTAAACATATATCTGCCAAATAGCCACAATTGCGCCAATTAAACCAACCACCGCATACATCAAATCTTTCATTGAATGCTCACCTTCGTTTATCGCTACAAGTTACTGTGTTTTTAACAACTACGCGTATTTTGAAACTACTCTAGCCGCCTGACTGCGATAAACCCAATTTTCGATAATCAATACTGCTCGGTATGTTCCAAGTCTAACGCCGAAAGGCTCAAAAAAGCAAGATTATTTTGGATTTTTCTTCCTAAGTTGAGCAATGTCCGCTTGACGATCATACCGTGATGCGATAAACCTTTGTGCGCCCCTTTTATCCTTCGGATATTAAGAACAAAAAAATCAAAGGGAAAGAGAAAAATATTTATGTGGAATGAGTTTAAAGCCTTTATGTTGAAAGGCAACGTACTTGACCTGGCAATTGCCGTGATCTTGGGTGTAGCTTTCGGAAAGATCGTAACAACATTTACCGAAGGCATCATCATGCCGATCGTAGGTATGTTGATGGGTGGAGCGGATTTCAAAACCAAATTCGTCGACCTCAGCGGAAAATTGGCTTCCGGCGCTACCGGCGAGCAGATTGACGCAGCCGTCAAAGCCGGCGCGCCTCTTCTTCGTTATGGACAATTGATCACTGACGTTATCAACTTCTTGATCGTCGGCGCGGTTATGTTCATGATTGCGAAAATGGCGATGGGCTACTTCGCGAAAATGGCAGCGACGACGCCGCCACCGGCAGAGGAAACTCTGTTGACGGAAATTCGCGACATCCTCAAATCGAAATAGGGCGTTTCGAAATCTTAATAATTAGCGCGGGTGGTTTACGAGTAATCGTAATCTTCCGCGCTTCTTTCGTTTCAAAAGCTGATTACCCGATCAGGCGTGACGACATGATCAAGCCTCACGTCATGCTCATGCACATCCGCGATCTCATCAACCGACTCGAAGAAACTCAATCCAATCTTGAGGCAATCCTTACGACACATTTTCAAAAACCGATCGTAAAATCCCTTGCCATATCCGACCCGGTAACCTCGCGGATCAAAACACAAAAGTGGAACCAAAACGATATCAATCCGATCCGGCTCGATAATTTCGCTCTCAACCGGCTCACGAATTCCCCATTTGCTTTCTTTAAGCATCGTCGTAGGTTCAAGCAGGCAACTCTCGATCTCATCTGAAACGTGGTTTACGCGCGGAACTGTGAATTTAATATGTGAAAATTCTTTTTTGGCTCGTTCCAAAATAAACGAAGTTTCTACTTCTTTGTTCTTCAAAATAGGCAGGAAGAGTTGGAGAAAACTTGTAGTGTCCAATTGGAAATTCGAAAAATAACGATTGGAAATTTGCTGACTCTTTTCAAGGCGCTCGGATTCCGTGAGTGATTTTTGCCGGTTGAGAAATTTTGCGCGGAGTTCGGATTTGTTCATCGCATTTTTTGGAATGCGGCGATGAGTTGCCGCACTACGCAGTTATCTAACCGCGTTTCTTTTGCGGTCTGGACTTTATTGCGGGGCTCGGTCGGCGCATAACATCAGCCGGCTTGAAATGCTCGCCCATTCTCGAGTCGCCGGTTGTCTTTGTACTTGCTAAAAGCTTCGACGCTGCAAGAATTTTCTGTGCCGCTTTTGCCTGCTTATTCAATCTTTTTTTCGGATTTGCCATTATCTATATTCCTTATCGGCTATCGCCCGCAGTCTCTAATGTGATCACAAATCTCAGCTAAAGTTTCACAACCCATCCACCTCCAACGACTTCATCGCCATTGTAAAAAACCGTCGCTTGTCCCGTAGTGATTGCGCGTTGCGGCTCGTCGAAAATTATTCTTGCACGATTATTTTCCAGGGGATGAATCGTTGCGATCGCGGGATCATGTCGGTAGCGGACTTTCACTTCGGCGCGCACGGATTCCCTCGGCTCATCGAACGCGACCCAGTTAACATCCTTCGCGATGAATTCGCGTGACGCGAGTTCATCCGCTTCGCCTACGACGATACGATTTCGTGCGCGCTCAATTTGCGTTACGTATAAAGGTTTCTCGTTTGAGATACCGATTCCGCGCCGCTGTCCGATGGTGTAGCGATGTATCCCTGAGTGTTGACCCAAAATCTCACCGCGCGCATTTACAATTTCACCGGAGTGCGGAATTTCTTTTTCGCGTCCTTCGTGTGTGAGATAGCGATCAATGAATTCCGAATATTTTCCGTCCGGCACAAAACAAATTTCCTGCGATTCGGCTTTCTCGGCGGTATAAAGATTCGCCTCGCGCGCAACATCGCGCACTTCCGATTTCAACATTTCTCCGAGCGGAAACATCGCACGCGATAGCTGGTCTTGCGTCAGCTCCCACAAGAAATATGACTGATCTTTCCAAAGATTTTTTCCGCGAAAAAGTTTGTAGCGATTTTTCGTTTCATCAAACTCAACCCGCGCGTAATGTCCGGTCGCGACCTTTTCGCAGCCGAGACTGACCGCGAGTTTATCGAGCGAGGCAAATTTCAATCGCGAGTTGCAAGCAACACACGGAATCGGAGTCTCGCCCGCCAGGTAACTTTGCACAAAAGGTTCTACGACAGATTTCTCAAATTCTTTTTCGAGATTCAAAACATAAAAAGGAAATCCCAAACCTTCCGCAACGCGACGCGCGTCATAGACGTCGTCGAGCGAACAGCAGCGCGAAGGCAAAGGATCGCCGTTTTCGTCCACGGAAATCCCGCGCCGTTGATTCCACAGCTGCATTGTGAATCCGACGAGCTCGTGATTTTGTTCTTTTAGAATCGCGGCTGCCGCAGAAGAATCCACTCCGCCGCTCATCGCCACTGCAATTTTCATATGAGTACGTCATCTACACGTTACATTAACCATTGTGTAGCGACAAACACGTGTTAATATGTGCGAAGGTTTGCATATGACGAACGTAGAACACGTCGAAATACACCCCAGAGTAGAAGAAATAGCCAATAGCATTACGCATGGCATCGGACTTGTGTTCAGTTTGATCGGCTTCGCGGTTTTGCTTGCAGTTGCGAGCGTGCGAGGAGATGCATGGCATATTGTGGGCTGCACGATTTATGGTGTGTCGCTCGTGATTCTTTATGCATCGTCAATGCTCTACCATGGCGCGCGAAATCCCCGAACTAAAGAGTGGCTTCGGGTCGCGGATTACTGTGGAATCTATCTTCTCATCGCCGGAAGTTATACGCCCTTTACCTTAACGGTTCTGCGCGGATTTTGGGGTTGGCTTCTGTTCGGATTGGTTTGGACGATTGCCGCGACGGGAATTTTCGTAAAGCTCTTTTTCGGAATGCGATTTCGAATCTTTGCAGTCGTTTCTTATTTGATTCTCGGATGGTTAGCGGTAATCGCAATCAAGCCCATGTTTGAGTTGATGCCGCTCAATGGTCTTATTTGGCTCTTCGCCGGTGGAATTGCTTACACGGCGGGTGTCGGTTTCTTTGCCTCTAAGCGGATCTATCATCACACCGTTTGGCATCTTTTTGTTATGTGCGGAAGCGCGTGTCATTACATCGCGGTTATGCTTTCGATTTTTGGTTAAGCTTGGAATTCCCAAATTCAAAATTACTTTGGTTTTAACAAAGGCTCCAGCTTTTGTTTGATTGTCTCAGCATAAGCGCGAGTACCTTCAATATTGGGATGTCCGATAGCGGCAACTTCGCAAAATCGGACGGATTGCTTGAGCCCATATTTCTTCTTCACCTCGCCGATGGTTTTCTTGCACTCGACCAATCTTTGATCATAAAGAAAATCTCCGCTTCGACCGTTTTTCTCAATTCCAAATAGAAGCGTTTGTTTTGTATTGAAACAGGTTTTTTCGTCAATCGGCGATTTTACGAAAACCGCGCCTTGAGAGCCGGTTTTTTCGTTGAAACGATTTACGGCGTTTTGTAATTCACGATCGGAATTTTCCGACCACACTCTTGAACGCCGAATCGCACCTTTGCGGAGAAGTAAATTCAACACCGGATGGGTAACCGGATTATTAAGGAGCGGTTTTAGAGGACGCGGAACATCGTAGGATTCTAAAATCGCATTAAACATCTGATGCTTTCTGGTGAAACGCGAAATCATCGGAAAATAACCGAGGACGACTATCAGGGCGTTTGGAAATGCATTAGAGGTTTGCTCAAGAAATCGCGACATATCTTCATTGCAGTACCTGCGAATCTCATCTATCAGAACCTTGTCTTTCCCAAAAGGATTGAGAATTCGCGCGACCGAGATATCTACAAGTCCGCCTGAAACCATTATCAATTTCACATTACCGGGATTTTTCCCATCGGCATCGTATTCGTTTTTTGCAATTTCGATCTGATCTTTCAGGCAGGGAAAGCTTACGTTCACTTCGGGGTGATATGTTTCCGTTTTTTCACCGCCATTAGCTTGAAGCGCTTTCGATTCATCTTCATGCAAGAAAATAGTGGCACCCGAATGCGCTTTGACTTTGAGATTTACATTTCTCGTTTCAGAAAAAATCTCCCGATGGAGCCAGTTTTTCGTGAGCGTGTAAAACTTATCTTTTTCTTCGAGTCCTTGCCCCCAAACAAGTGAATCGCCGACAACGAGAAATTCAAAACTCGATTCCTCGGATGCGCCGGCGAGAATTTCCGCAGGGAAAAAACTACGTGCATTCGCAATCGCAATTGCGGTAGCACCAATTGATTTGAGGAAAACTCTTCGGGAAAATTCACTCATTTCATCAATAAAAAGATTTTTCACCGATTAACGCGGTACTTCAACCGTCTTAATAATCTCCGAAATAACTGCGTCGGTCGTTGCGCCGTCGAGTTCCGCTTCGGCGCGTAAGGCGAGACGATGACGCAAAACCGGAAGCGCAACATCGCGCACATCGTCCGGCGTCGGGAAATCGCGTCCGCGAATTGCCGCGAGCGCTTTTGAACAAACGAGCAAGGCGACCGATGCGCGCGGACTAGCGCCATACAAAATCGAATTGTGATTTCGCGTCTTGCTTACAAGTTCCACGATATATTTCTGAACTCCGGATTCTGTTTTCATCGCACGCACTTCCGCGCGACAGTGCTGAATAGCCACCGGATCCTGAAGCTGAGTTATCTGAATATTTTCAAGGTAACGCGAACTAAAACCGGCATCCCAACGCGCGACGATTTCTTGTTCTGCTTCTTTTTCCGGGTAATCGATCAAAATCTTCAAAAGAAAACGATCGAGCTGCGCTTCGGGAAGAGGATAAGTTCCTTCATATTCAATCGGATTTTGCGTCGCCAGAACGGTAAAGATCGGTGAGAGACGATATCGATCGCCATCAATGGTTGCCTGTCTTTCTTCCATCGCTTCGAGTAGCGCCGCCTGAGTTTTTGGCGGAGTGCGATTGATTTCGTCGGCAAGAAGTAAGTCGGTGAAGATCGGTCCATGACGAAGTGCGAATTGAGATGTCTGCATATTGAAGACATTTGTTCCCGTGATATCCGAAGGCATCAGATCCGGTGTGAATTGAATTCGCGCGAATTTCGCACCGATTATTCGGGCGAGAGTTTTCACGGTAAGAGTTTTTGCCGTTCCCGGAACTCCTTCGAGCAAAGCGTGTCCTTCGGCGAGGAGCGCGACGAGAATTTGCTCAACGGCGGCGTCCTGTCCGACTACGACTTTACGAAGTTCATTGAGAATGTGCGCAACGGTTGGCGGAGTGTGATTTAGCATTCTGGGTTTTTATCTCGCTAGGAAAATTTTTATAAAAATACTCCGGAAGTGAAAAAGCGTTAATTAAATAACTAATTTCTCACAAGGAAATAAATGATATCTGTGCCTAAAAAGACACTCGTTATCCTTTCAAAAGACATCGAGCAAGGTCTTTATCGCTAGAATAATAACAGCGGTAAGGAATATTCGCCGAAGCCAAATTTCGCTCATCCGGGTTGCGAATTTCGCACCGACGTAGGCGGCGATGAACATTGTTACTCCGAGAATGATTCCAAGCCGGTAATCAATCAAGCCCTGCCAGGCAAAAATTAGCGTCGCAATTGCCGATGAAAACACGTTGATGATTTTTGTGTTTGCGACTGCTTCGGAAAATGTCATTCCGAATAAGGTAACGAAAACAGTGGTCAGCGCGGTTACATAACCGCCGCTGTAAAGCCCGCCGTAAATTGCCAGCAAAAACGCCAAAACATAAACCAAAATCCGCGCACTGTTTGTGGTCGGCGAGGATTTTATCTTATTGGTTTCGGGGCGAAACACGAGCATAAGACACGCCGCGAGCATTGAGACTGAAACGATTTTCGGCATAGTCGTGCTTGAAATAATACCAACCAGAAAGGCACCGATCGCCGAGCCGATGAGTGTGAGCGGCAAGAGAATCGGAAGGCGCTTCCGGTCGAATAATCCCTCGCGAAAAAACGGAATGCTAGCGCCAATGGACATAAAAGTCAGCCCAAACATATTGGTCGCGACTGCTACGCGCGGATCAATTCCGAACTGAAACATCACGGGAACCGTGATGAGCGAGTTGCTGCCGGTTACTACGCCAATTGCCGTCGTGACAAAGAATACGATTATCAGTATCGCTAGTTCCATTTTCGACAATTCATCTGGATGCGCGTTTCAACTTCAACGCTTTTTCGAGTTCGCGAATTTGTTTGATCAAGGAAAGAGTCTCGCGATTATTCGAGATATCGCCATGAATAATGTTTTCGCAAGTCGTGAAGAGTTTATAAACTTCCTGCGGATTTACGTTCGCACGCTCCGCAATTTTTTCTGCCAATTCTCGCCGCTTTGAAGCGATCGGATCTAACCCGACGCTTCTCGCCGCGCGCCTTCGAAAGTCTTTATAGATATTCTCGACTGCGAGATCGTAAGCGCTCGTGTGCTGTTCTAGTTCAGCCATGGCGGAAACGTATTCGAGTTTGGCGAGACGTAAAGCTCTTTCGCCGGGAAGCGCGCGGGCGAATCTTCGACTCTGGGTAAAAAGCACCGCGCCGATTATCAAAAAGAGCTGCGCGAAAATTGCAACTACCGGAGTGCCCGAAAAATATCCAATCAACTGATTCTGACCCGAACCATAACCGTGATGATATTCATCGAAGGCGATCGTTCCTTCAGAGTTCGAGAAGATGTTCATCGCGAGCTGAACATTATCCGCTAAAGGAATTCCGCTGTTTGAAATAACGTAAGGATCGGTCAAAACAATTATACGACCTTCGCCAAATGGAAAATCCGTAACCAAATTTATTTCGCCATTTGAAAAGTGAACGACGGGAGCAGTAAGCGCAGCGGTTTTTACATCTACCGTAGCCATCGGCGGCGGTTGTTCGACCGTATCTTGCTCACTATCGTAAGTTTCGAATCCCGATGCGTTATTTGTAGGAGTTGCACTCGCTTCATCGTCTGGCGGAAAAAATTCGAAGTACAAAGCTGAAGCAAAACGCGATGACTGAACAGCGTTTACATTCTGCGTGAGAACGGAAAGGGTTGTCGGTATCGACGCAGGTGTTTTTTCGGTCATCTGTTTTACATCGGTTGGATCGAGACCTAAGTGCGGAGATACCGTTGCTGCCGTCGATAATTTCCAATTAGCAGTAGTTGCGATAAGTTGAGAGTCCGGCTCGCGATCGATTACAACCAGCCGACCACCGGCGGTGACCCAACGGAAAAGTTGTTCGAATTCCTGATCATTAAATTCAAGAAGTAGCGGACCGACGACGACAAAAGTCTGTGGCGCCTTTTTTTTGTCGGTTAAAAGTCGGGATGTCTCAACCTGCCAACGCGAAACTTTTCTGCCGGTTTCCGAAAGCAGATCGAAAAGCGCGCGGGTGCCGGTCGCGCCGGAATTGAAAGTCGAGCGATTGGCAAAGATCTCCTGATCCGGCTCGGTATCTTTTTGAACAAAAGAAGCCGCGTTCAAACCGATCAGAGCAAGAATTACAAAGATACTTCCAAATAAAATAAACAGTTTTTCCCGCATTGCCATAATCAGAAATCAGTTATGCCTGGTGCCTAATGCCGCTACTGCG
>DAITAB010000329.1:0-2327 GCA_036824525.1 Pyrinomonadaceae bacterium | reverse complement strand
AATCTCATTACAGTTACGGGCGGCAAGTGGACCAGCTATCGAAAGATGGCCGAAGATACGATTGATCGCGCGGTCTCGCTTGGAAAACTTCCGCCGCGGAAATGCGTTACCGGGAAACTTAAGATTCATGGCGCGAATATTTCCGGTCAGGAAGCTCCGAGATTCTCCGTTTACGGAAGCGATGCAACTGAAATCGAGGCATCGATTAGTGCTACTCCATCACTCGACAAACAAATTCATCCGCGTCTCGCTTATACCTTTGCGGAAGTCGCTTTTGCGATAAGAAATGAAATGGCAATAACACTCGAAGACGTTCTCGCCCGTCGAACCCGGGCGCTTTTTCTTGATGCGAGCGCCGCAATCGAATGCGCGCCCCGAGTTGTAGAATTTATGGCAATGATGTTGGAAAGAGATGCGCTTTGGGCGGAAAAACAACTCGAGCGGTTTCGTCTGGTTGCGAGAGGTTACCAGGCAAAAACGGAAAAGCTACGCGCTTAAAATTTTCCGTTGGACTTCAAAAAGTTCGCCGATTCCCTTCTCGGCAAGCACCAAAAGCTGATCCATCTGCTCGCGCGAAAACGGCTCGCGTTCTGCGGTGCCCTGAATCTCAATAAATTTTCCGGCACCGGTGCAGACGATATTCATATCAACGTCTGCTTCTGAATCTTCCTCATAACACAAGTCGAGTATTGAAACGCCTTCGATTATTCCGACGCTAACGGCGGCAACTTCACTTACCAGCGGTGACGATTTGATAATTCCTCTTCCGACAATTTTTTTGCATGCCAACGCAAGCGCAACATACGCGCCGGTTATCGAGGCGGTGCGCGTTCCGCCATCGGCGAGAACCACATCGCAATCCACGTAAATCTGTCGTTCACCGAGCTTTTTCATATCGACAACGGTGCGCAAACTTCGTCCTATTAAACGCTGAATTTCCTGTGTTCGTCCCGATGGTCGCAGATTCTCGCGCGGAGTTCGGGTATGCGTTGCGCGCGGAAGCATGGAATATTCTGCAGTCACCCAACCGATTCCTTTTCCGCGCATCCACATCGGAACTTTATCTTCGACCGAGGCGGTGCAGATTACTTTCGTGTTTCCGATCTCGATTAATGCGGAACCCTCGGCATAAGGAGAAATATGCGGTGTGATTTTTGTGTTTCGTAATTGATCCAGCGCGCGGCTGTCATTTCGTTTATAACTCATTATTATGCTGCTTAGAACAGGATGAACAGAATAGACAGGATTATTGGTTTTGACAATGTAGTGTAAATTTCAGAATAAGTTTCGAAAAAAACTTTGCGTCATTTCTACAGATCGGATTTTTTAGGCGAAGCGTGTTTTGTTTCACTCAGCATCCACGCCAAAAACTTCTACCGCCTCCAGCTTTTTTGGCGGACTTCCAAGGAATCTTTCCGCAACCCGAGAAAATCTATCTGCCGCATCGGTCACATAAAAATGATCGAGGTCATCGCAAAGTTGTCTATCTTTCGAGGCGATCGAAATTCGATTCACCAAATTTTTTTCTTCGAGAAGTTTTGCAACTTCTTCGGCAGTCGCTTCACCGGAATCTACCAATGCGACTTTGTCGCCGACGATTTCCCGTATTACATTTCGCAAGATCGGATAATGAGTGCAGCCCAAAACCAGCGCGTCAACTTTCTCTGCGACGATCGGCGAAAGATATTTTCGTGCTATAGAGCGAGCCTCATCGCTTTCTGCCCAACCTTCTTCCGCCAGCGAAACAAAAAGCGGACAAGCCGCTTGAATTACCGTCGCACCTTTTCTCGCACGTGAAATCGCTTCGGCGTAAGCGTTGCTTTGCACAGTCGCCTCGGTCGCAATCACGCCGATCTTCGCGTTTGGTTTTTCGTTGGTGATCGCCACGGCTTTTCGTCCACCGGGACCGATTACGCCCACAACGTCAATCCCAACGATCTCACGGATTTTCGGCAACGCCACCGCAGACGCGGTGTTGCAGGCAACAACGAGAAGCTTGATTCCTTTTGCCGCAAGAAAGAGTGAATTTTCTATCGCGTAACGTTCGACGGTCGCCAGCGATTTCGTCCCATATGGTACGCGTGCGGTATCGCCGAGATATATAAAGTGCTCGTTCGGCAAACGGTGGTGCAAAGCTCGATAAACTGTCAAACCGCCTACTCCGCTATCAAAAATTCCGATAGGTAAATCTCGCGATACTTTACTTTGTGTTTTGTGCGCGCTCATTTAGACGAAAGAGTAGAATATGTTTTTGCCCAAGTAAAACCCGTGAAACTCGGCTTTTTATCAGACATTTGAATTAGGAATAGAATATGAAAAACTTTTGG
>DAITAB010000328.1:0-2359 GCA_036824525.1 Pyrinomonadaceae bacterium | reverse complement strand
AAACAAGCAGTAATCATCAGCGCACAACGAACACCGACCGGAAAATTTCAGGGACTTCTAAAATCTTTCACGGCACCGCAGCTCGGCGCGATTGCCATAAAAGCGGCAATTGAAAAGGCGAAAATAAAACCGGAGCAAGTTGACGAAGTCGTGATGGGTTGCGTAGTGCAAGCGGGAATCGGTCAGGCACCTGCGCGTCAAGCCGCGCTCAAAGCCGGACTTCCGCCGAGCGTTTCCGCGTTGACAGTAAATATGGTTTGCGGTTCGGGGCTGCGCGCCGTTGCGCTCGCATCGCAAAGCATTCAACTCGGCGATGCGGAGTTTGTAGTGGCTGGCGGAATGGAATCGATGTCGAATATTCCATACTCGCTGCCCACCGCTCGCGATGGAATGCGTATGGGAAATCAAAGCGCCGTCGATTTGATGATCCACGATGGACTCTGGTGCCCGTTTGAAAATTGGCATATGGGAAACACCGGAGAAGTCGTAGCAGAAAAGCATCAGATCACCCGCGAACAGCAGGATAATTTTGCGTTCGATTCACATCGCAAAGCTGCTGAGGCTCAAGCCGCAGGAAAATTCAAAGACGAAATCATTCCGATCGAGATTCCGCAGAAAAAAGGTGAGCCCTTAATTCTCGATTACGATGAACCGGTGCGAACGGATACAACTGTTGATGCGCTCGCAAAACTCAAACCTGCATTTAAGAAAGACGGCGGAACAGTAACCGCAGGAAATGCTCCCGGCGTGAACGATGGCGCCTCGGCAGTCGTTGTCACATCTATGGAGCACGCAAAATCGCTTGGCATTGAACCGCTCGGTCGCGTTGTCGCCTGGGCAAGTTCCGGCATCGAACCGAAACTGATTATGCTCGCACCGGTTTTGGGTGTGCAGCGAGTTTTGAAGAAAGCCGGCTGGGAAATGAAAGATGTCGATCTCTTCGAGCTTAACGAAGCATTTTCCGTTCAGGCGCTGGGCGTGATGAAAGAACTTGGAATGGATTCCGCCAAGGTAAACGTAAACGGCGGCGCAGTCGCAATGGGACACGCCATCGGTTCATCGGGTTCACGCGTTCTTACAACACTGCTTCACGAAATGAAACGTCGCGGCGCCAAACGCGGAGTAGCGGCGCTTTGTCTCGGCGGCGGGAATTCTGTGGCATTAGCTGTCGAACGCGATTAGTAGTTTTTGAACTTCCTTTTCGTTTGATCGTATCTACTTGGTGTCAGCGCGTTTCGACTTCGCGCATGGAGTAAAGCAATGACTGCAAAAGAACACAATAAACTGGTCGGCATTTTTCTCATGATTCACGGAGCCCTTCAGGTTTTCGGAATGATTATCGCGATAATCGTCATGAGTGTATTGGGAACGAGCATTCTCGCAAACAGTCAACGACGTGAAGAACAATTTGCCGGCACGTTTTTTCTTTTTCTTACGATATTCATCGTTGTATTCGCTTGCTTAATTTTGCTTCCGCAGATTATCGGAGGTTACAAATTATTGAAGGAGCAAGCCAATGCCCGTACTTGGGGAATCATCGGAAGTATTTTGTCGTGCTTGTCGTTTCCCCTGGGCACAGCCGCCGGTGTTTACGGACTTTGGTTTCTCTTCGGCGAAGAGGGTAAACGTTTTTACCTCGCCGACGGGCAACAGCAGTTCCTGAACACGCCGCCGCAAAATTGGCGTTAATGTGACGCAGATCAATATCCAAGGGCTCGAATTTGTCGAGTCCTTTTTTGTTTTTGGCGTTTGTCTGATTTATCTTAATTCCTATAAACAAAAAGGAATATCTATTTAATGAGTGAAATTATTGGAGTGGTTGGCGCGGGCACCATGGGAAACGGTATTGCGCAAACCGCGGCAGCTAGCGGTTACGAAGTCATTTTGTGCGACGTAAAATCCGAATATGTCCAAAAAGGCATCGACAATATTTCGAAGAGCCTCGATCGCTTCGTAAAAAAGGAAACGATCACCGCTGACGACAAAGCGAAATTTCTCGGACGCATAAAATCTACGACGGAGCTCGATTCATTATCGCAGTGCGAATTGATTGTTGAAGCGGCAACGGAGAATTTTGAAATTAAGAAACAGGTTTTCCAAAAACTCGATTCGATTGCAAAAGCTGAAACGATTCTTTCATCAAACACATCCTCGATCTCGATAACAAAAATTGCCGGCGTTACAAAACGCGCGGATAAAGTTATCGGAATGCATTTTTTCAATCCGGTTCCCTTGATGAAACTCGTCGAGGTCATACGCGGAATCGCGACCAGCGATGAAACATATTCAAAAGTAAAAGCGCTTTCCGGGAAACTTGGAAAAGTTCACGCATTGACCGACAGTCAAATCGAAGAATACA
>DAITAB010000012.1:18481-24808 GCA_036824525.1 Pyrinomonadaceae bacterium | reverse complement strand
GTCAATCGCTTTGATTTCAACCGTCGGCGGACTTTTTTTTAGCGAAGTCATGCAATTGCCGCCGTGCGTTTTGTGTTGGTATCAACGAATTGCCATGTATCCGCTGGTGGTGATTATCGCAATTGGAATTGTGTTGCGCGATAAGCGAATGAAAATTTATGCTTTGCCACTTTGCGTGATCGGTTTGGCAATTTCGATTTACCACAATTTGCTTTATTACGGGCTGATCCCGGAAAGCATTACGCCTTGCACCGAAGGAATACCTTGCAACGCCACGCAAATCGAGTGGTTCGGATTCATTACAATTCCTTTAATGGCCCTAGCGGCATTTATTGGTTTGGGGCTGTGCTTATTATTCTATAAATCAGAGTAAAAATAATTTTTATGAAAAAAGAAACAATTCTCTTAGGTGTGATCGCGTTTTTGGTGATTGTCGCCGCGGTTATAGGAACGAATCATTATCGGAGCTCAATCCAAAAAGAACGCAAACCGATCACGGCAAACAGTGCGTTAGTTAGACCTGACAGCCCAACGATTGGCGCGGCTGAAGCGCCCGTTACGCTCGTTGAGTTTTACGATCCTGAATGTGAATCTTGTCGGGCATTCCATCCAACCATAAAGAAAATGTTGAAAGATTATGATGGAAAGATCCGTTTGGTAGCGCGCGTAATGCCACTTCATCCCAATTCGGTTTTAGCTGCGACTTTCATCGAAACCGCGGGCGAACAAGGAAAATATTGGCAGGCTCAAGAGTTTCTTTTTCAAAAACAGACGGAATGGGGCACGAAACACGGTCCCGCAACAATCGTTCAACCGAACGCTCCTGCTTTGTTCGAAAAATATGTGATGGAATTTGGCATGGATTTAGAAAAATTCAATGCGGCTGTTAAAGAAAATCGCTACGCTGCTAAATTTGAACGCGATAAAAAAGACGGACAATCGTTGGGCGTTCGGCAGACACCGACGATTTTCGTAAACGGACGTCAATTGGCGCGTCTTTATGAATCCGATCTGAAAGCATTGATTGAAGAAGAACTGAAAGAATAATTTTTGAACCGAACCTCAATCGATATATGATCGCAAGCAATTGGCTCTTGTTATGGGAGTTTAAAATGAAACGTCTCTGGCTCACATCGATTTTCGTTTTTATTGCCACGACATCGCTCTATTCGCAAACACCAACTCCGACTCCGGCGCCAACCACATTACCGATTGAGAACGACGGCGATGTCGTAAGAATCACCACGACGCTAATCCAGATCGATGCTACGGTCACCGATAAAAAAGGAAATATCGTTCGCGATCTCAAGGCGGAAGATTTTGAGATATTTGAGAACAACGAAAAGCAAGACATCACAAATTTTTCGTTTGTGACTACTGAATCCGAGCCGACATCGGAACCTGGGGTGAAACCATCGAAAAAATTCGATCCGATCAATACAATCCCGCCCGCGCGAATTCGTTCGGAGAACATTCGCCGGACGATCGCGTTAGTCGTCGATGATCTTTCGCTGTCGTTTGAAAGCGTCGCCGCGGTTCGCGATACGTTAAAGAAATTCGTAAACACACAAATGCAGAGTGGCGATCTCGTTGCAATAATTCGAACCGCAGGCGGAATGGGCGCACTTCAACAATTTACGAACGACAAGCGTCAACTTTTCGCGGCGATTGAAAAAGTTCGCTGGAGTCCGAGCGGTTCTGGCGGAATCAGCGCATTTGCTCCGATCGAAACCACTTTGGAAGACATTGTCGCAAATGAATCCCGCACTATCGACAACGAAGAAACTGATCGCGATGCCGCACAAGAGCTAAATGAGTTTCGCGAAAATATTTTTGCGGTCGGAACGCTCGGCGCACTAAATTACATCGTCCGCGGCATGAAAGATCTTCCCGGACGAAAAAGCGTCATGCTTCTCTCGGATGGTTTCAGGCTTTTCCGAACGGATTCAGATGGACTTCGGGGACCAACGACGGTTCTAGATAGTTTCCGGCGTCTGACTGAACTCGCGAATCGTGCTTCAGTTGTCGTTTACACGATGGACGCCCGCGGACTTCAGACTCTGGGCTTAACTGCGGCTGATGATGTTTCCGGACTTTCATTCGAACAGCTCCAATCGCGATTAAGCGACCGCAGCAGCCAGCTTTTCGACACTCAGGAAGGGCTTTCATTTCTCGCACGGGAAACCGGCGGAATTGCAATAAAGAACAACAATGATCTTAGCGGCGGCATCGAAAAAATGCTCAACGATCAAAAAGGTTTTTATTTAATCGGATACACTCCGGATTCGGATACGTTCGATCCGGCGAAACGTCGCTTCAACAAGTTGGTCGTGAAAGTGAAGCGTCCCGATTTGCGTGTGCGGTTTCGAAGTGGGTTTTTCGGAATCGCCGATGAACAAGTGCGTCCGTCCGCACAATCGCCCGCTCAGCAACTCCTTACCGCAATCACTTCCCCATTCGGACAGACCGGAATTAATGTGCGATTAAATGCGCTTTTCGGAAACGAAGAGAAAACGGGTTCATTCGTTCGTTCGTTTTTGCATGTCGATGCCAACGATCTCACATTTACAAAGCAGCCCGACGGGAAATTCAGCGCGAAGTTCGACGTCCTCGCCATGGCATTTGGCGAAAACGGAATGTTGGTTCAGGAATTAGATAGGACGTACACGTTTAACGGAACGGAAGCAGACGTCAAGAGTCTTCAGCGACGCGGATTTGTTTATTACTTCAGCTTTCCGGTGAAGAAAAGTGGCGGTTATCAATATCGCGTCGCGATTCGCGATCAAGGGAGTTCCAAGGTGGGTTCGGCAAATCAGTTCGTAGAAGTTCCGAAGGTAAAGAAAGATCGCCACATCGTTTCCGGACTCGCGTTGAAAAACTACACTCTTAAACAATGGAACAACTCTACGAAGAATTCGGATTTGAATCCTGATGAAGACCAACCGGATTCGGTCGAGGATACCGCGCTGCGAAAATTCAAACGGGGCACAATTCTTCAAATCGGCTTCGCTGTCTTCAACGCGCGATCAACCGCCGGACAAAAACCCGACATTGAAATCAGAACGCGAATTTTCCGCGATGGAAAATTATTCTACGAAGGTGTACCGAAACCGGTTTCGCTCGAGGGCATAACGGACCTCACACGAATTCCGGTGACGCTCGCAATTTCTCTCGGCACGGTCATGAAGCCCGGCGATTACATCTTTCAAGTAATAGTTACGGATAAACTGGCTAAGGAGAAACGCAAATTCGCGTCGCAGTTTGTTCAGTTTGAAATTACTGAGTAACAAAAAAAACCGTCTGACTTTCGTCAGACGGCTGCGTTTCTCATTAGGAGTTATTTACGCGTTAAATTGTTGGTCCCGGATAGGTTGCACCGAGCCTTGAGTCATCTCCCTCGGCAAGTGTGTTGACCATTTCATAATGGAAATAATCAAATTTTGCGGCAACCGGCGGCTGAATTCGTTTGTCGTACATTTCGCGCGAGCGATCGATAGCCTCATGAAGGCGTTCGTAAATATCGCCCGATTCGCGACCTTCGGCAACTTTTTGCTCGTTGTAAAGTTTTATTTCCGAAACGAGAAGACGTGCAAATCGACGCGCATCATTGTGCAAACGGCGTTCATCTTCCGCTACCTCAATCGGTAAATCAACATTTCGATCACTCAATCGAGATCGCTTTGGTGCCGGTGCGGGAGTTTCAATTACAACTTCCGGAATCGGCGGAGGAGCCGGGGCTTCTACAACCGGAGCGACAGTCTCTGCCTGGAATCTCTTGTAATCAAAGGTATCGAAGGCAGGTTCCGCAGGCGGAACGACCGGCGCGAAATCTTCAACTGCCGGCGGAGTCGGACTTATTTCGGTTCTAAAATCACTTGCCGTAAATTCATCTCGCACCGGTTCCGAATATTCAGGAACCGAGGGTTCGACATATCTTTCCGGTTCTGACGGACGAAATGCAAAATTGTCACGCTCATCTCTCGAAGCATCGGCCGAAAATTCTTCGGTTGTTTCCTTCGAGAATGATGAAGGTTGATAGTCGCTCGACGAAGAAACTTCGCTCTCGGCTTCTTTCACAGCGACGTCGCCGGGGCGCGACCATGAAGCATCCTCGTATCGCGAGCTCTTTTCTTCCGAAGACATCCGCGTATCTTCAAACGTCTGATAGCTTGCGGGAGCCGGAGTCGAATAGCTGTCGTGCTTAGAGTAATCCGAGGTATAAGTGTCCGCGCCGGGTGATTGAGAATATCCTTTCGAATCGCTTGAAAGCGACGAAGATTCTTTCTTTGTTTCGCGCTTCGGCGTGCCCTTGGAAGAAGCGTTAACTTCAACGGTTAAGCCCGCGACGCGAACCAGCGTCTCCAAAGCTTCGACGTTTACCTTGCCGATTTCATGGATTCCATCCGCATACAACACGGCGACTCCGCGTCCGCGAGCGACCAAAGGGATCGCGAACATCTCAGCAGGTTCGCCAAAATCGAGTCTTTGTAAAATCGCTCGATCATCTGGCCACATTTCTTTCGCTTTAATTGTTGAAAGAGAACTGATCGCCTCGCTCAGAATGCTTCTTGAGCGCACTGGAAGAAAGACATTCGTAACAACTTCTTCCGCGATGGTCTGACCATCTCCAAAAACTTTCCAACCTACGATCCGATCATTCTTGACGATAAAAAAAGCTCCGCGCGGCGAAAACTTCTCGGCATAGTGCACAAGAGCTTTCAAAATCTCGGCCTGCGTACTCTTCGAGCTCGTTTCAATAATTGCATGACTAATCTCTTTAACCGCAGAAGAATCATCCGCAGCGCGGGCTAAGTCTTCGGTGGCAGAAAACGCAGTAGCTGTAATCCGCGCTCCTTCATCGCGGGCAAGACGCAAATGCTCGACAACCGTCGCAGTAAATCCGGGTTCGAATTCTTGTCTCTGTTGAATTCGATCGAGCGTCTGCCCAAGAAGTTGATGAAGGTGCGACTTCTGTTTCTCCAAGTCTTCGTCAATCTTCTGTTTCAATTGACTGAGCTCGTTTTGCGAATCAGCAAGCGCATTCTTTAGATAGCTCTCGAACTCAGTTCGTAAACTAATTTCGAGTTCCTGACTATTCACAGTAATTCTCCTCCGTAAGTTACAGTTACAACGTTAAATGTGTGGTGATGGTTGGCGGTGTTAAAAGGTGACAACTTTATTCGCGGGGAACATGTGACGCCAAGCCGACCGCGCCACCTTCAGAATTATGGACTCTTACGAACTAAAGTGTCAAGAAACTTATTTCGCAACACTTTCTACCACAATATTTTCGTGTGTTTCGACGTAAATCCTCGGCCTTTCGAAAGCGTTTGGTAAATTCGCTTAATTAAACCGCAATAACTTCAATCTCCGGATCAACTTCTTCCTTAATCATGTTTTCAATCGCCATTAAAGTTCCGGTAAGTGAACTCGGACAACTTCCGCATGCGCCCTGATAACGAATTTTCAGGGTTTTATCATCTAACGACAAGATCTCCAGCCATCCGCCATCACTCATCAGATAAGGTCTTATTTTTTCATCGAGTAGAGCGTCAATTTCGCGAAGACGCGGATCGCCGTTAAGCGCTGCAGCAATCGGTCCTCCGATGGCGGTTGAAATCTCTTTTACCGCTACCGGAACCGCTTCACGAATCGGCACGGCTAATAAAGGTAGGATCTCGTCCCAGTCACCTTCGTCCGTCTTTTCAACGGTGATCATCTTATCCATATAAAACACTGAGACGACATTGCCCAAGTCGAACAGCGAACGGGCAACGGCATCGTCTTTAGCGTCGTCAGCGGTTTTAAACGAATGCGATGTGCCCGCACTGAGCGGTTCTTTTAAAATGAACTTCACCGCATTCGGATTTGGCGTTTCTTGTATGTCTGCGATTTTTGGCATCTTATGAAAACTTCAATTTCCTAGTTTGAATACTTATTTTTTCGAATCTTTATATTTAAGTCAATATTATAACCGTTATTTTTCAGAAGCTCATCAAGGGATCCATCGAAAGTCGCATTTAGAAATGAGTAGCACACCAAGGCGATTTGCGTTAACTTCTGAAAACCGTGAAAAGCTCATGTACTTAAAGCTTCCAAGTCTCGTACTTCAATGTTTCCTTCGATCGCTCGCGGTCTCGTTGCTCGTTCTGTTTTCTACAGTTTCATCAATTTTCTCTCAAGAGGGCGTTATTCGGATAGAAACGGACCTGGTGGCGGTTGAAGTCAACGTTAAGGACAAAAATGGTAAATCCATAAGAGGTCTTGAGTCGAAGGATTTTCGTCTTTTCGAAGATGGCGTTGAAAGAGGTGTGGACTTTTTTGAAC
>DAITAB010000012.1:1630-18381 GCA_036824525.1 Pyrinomonadaceae bacterium | reverse complement strand
AAGGATTTTCGTCTTTTCGAAGATGGCGTTGAAAGAGGTGTGGACTTTTTTGAACCGCTCACGAAAAAACGTAATTCGCGGGCTTTGGCGATTGTTTTTGTGTTGGACGTCTCCGGAAGCATGACGCCCGACGAATTATCACAACTGCGATCAGCTCTAAATGGTTTTGCCGATCGCCTGTCTGAATATCAAGCATATATTGCGGCAATGACTTTCGGGATGAAAGTTAAAGTTATTCAGGCGCCGACTAATCGACGAGACAAATTGCGAAAGAGTATTGAGAAAATCCAACAGGAAAAAGACGGATTGTCATCGCACGCTTACGATGCGACCGATGATGCGATCAGAATTCTCACACGTAAATTACCATCGACGGCAAATAGATTTTTGATGCGACGCGCGATAATTGTTGTGACGGACGGATTCCCGGTCGGCGATACTGTGTCTCCTCAAACAGTTATTCAGCGAGCACGCGAAAATGACATCGGTATTTTTGCGTTGATCGTTCCTTCTTACTCGCGTATGCAGACTAATTCGAAGCCCTTGCAAACGCCGTTTGAACTGAGTGGTATTGTGGAACAAACCGGTGGACGATCATTTTATGCCGATGAAAATAACTTCGACGAATTATTTAAGATGATGGCTGAAGAAATTAGTTCGTCCTATGTTTTGGCGTTTTATCCCGCTGAAGCAAACCGGAAAGACAAAAGACCTCATCGGATAAAGATTACTACCCGAAGCGAATACAAGATCATCCAAAACCGCGATGATTACCGCATTCAGTGATTTTGCTAAACCGGACCCGATAAAAAGGAAGCACTGCAGCGATTCGAAACGACAAACTCGAAACGAATTCGCTCGGCTATATCTTAATAACCGATGCTTTCCTGTTCGAATTCGTCTAATTCATCGTGCACATTCGCACGTTCGACGTGTCCCTTGTAAAGGTCCAGCTCGATGGGATCGAGTCCGACAAGTTCAAGATCGGAATCACACTCGTCACACGAGATAATCTCGCCTTGTTCTGAATCACTATCAACGTAAACTTCTTCCTCACATTCGGGGCAAATTGCTGTTGGCACGATCACAACCTCCAAATAAAACTTACGCGAATCTTTTCCTTTCCGGAAAAAATTCTTGGTGATTAGTTTGAGGATTTTAATCTAAACTTTCCCGCAAGACTTTTGCAAGTATTTATGAAAGAATTTTCCGCCATTGCCAAAAAACTTTTTACAAGGCATTTTTCGCCGGGGCATTTTCGTTTTCGAGTATGAAATTTCCAATAGAGATTAAAGGAGAAAAGCAGTTCGATGTAGTCGGATTTGGAACCAACGCGGTGGATTATCTGATCGTTGTTCCGGAATATCCGGCGTTCAATTCGAAGACAGAACTTCGCAGCTATGTGCAACTTGCAGGAGGCGAAGTTGCTACCGCGATGTCCGGTCTTGCGCGACTCGGCATGAAAACGTCTTACGTCGGACGCTTTGGAAAAGACAGCGCCGGCGATTTCGGTTTGCAGAGTTTGCGCGATGAAAAAGTAGATTTGCGCTTCGCCGAGCAAAGCGAGAATGCGCGAACGCAAATTGCCTTCATTATCATCGATGAACGAAACGGCGAGCGCACCGTTATCTGGAAACGCGACGAAAAACTCGCTTACAGACATACACAGGCACCGATTCATACTGCCGCTTTAGGTAAAATCCTGCACTTCACTCCACACGATGCCCGCGCATGCATTCACATGGCGCGAGAGGCTCGGGCGAAAAACACCATTATTTCAATTGATATAGATAATGTATTTGAGGGAATCGAGGATTTGCTTCCGTTGGTTGATATTTTGATTTGTTCGTCCGATTTCACGGAAAAGTTTCTTGGTGTTGGTGTTAACACTGAAGCTCTACGTGAAATCAAATCGCGTTTTGGTTGCGCTATAGTCGGCACGACTCTCGGCGAGAATGGCTCTATGATTTTGTGTGAAAATGAGGTCATACAGACGAATGGCTTTGTCGTCCCCGGCGGCGCAAAAGATACTACCGGCGCAGGTGATGCTTTTCGCGCGGGATTTCTTTACGGGATTTTGAAAGGTGAAAGCTTGGAGACAGCAGCAAGAATGGCAAACGCCGTCGCCGCTTTGAAATGCCGGGCGCTCGGCGCGCGAACCGCGCTGCCAAACGTGGCTGAATTAACTTCGTTTATAAAATCTTAGAGTTTCGTGTTGAAAAATTTGATGACCTTCGACCATGCATCTTGCGCGGCGGTTTCGTCGTAAACATCTGCTCGCGTGTCGTTAAAGAACGCGTGATCCGCATCGTATTTCAAAGATTCAATCGGCAACGCAAATTCCTTTGCCGCTTTCTCTAAACCTGAAACTTTTTCCGGCGTGATCCATCCATCTCGCTTCCCCGAAACAAAAAGGACCGGCGTTTTCAGTTTAGACAAAACTTCGTCTTCCGGAATATCGCCATAGAAAGGTGCTGCCGCTTTCAATCCTTCGAGTTCGCATGCCGCGCGGAGTGCGAAAGTTCCGCCCATGCAAAATCCCGTGATGCCAAAACTCTCAATTCCAAATTCCGTCTTTGTCTTTTCCATCGCGCTCTCTATGGTGTTTATTCCATCTTCGAGGTCGAGTCCGTGCATCAGACGCGAGGCTTCTTGCGGGTCTTTGGTGACAATTCCGCGATAGAGGTCCGGAGCAACGCACAGAAATCCCTCTTCTGCATATCGTTTTGCAATATCTTTAATATGATCATTCAATCCCCACCATTCATGTATCAGCACAACGCACTTAGCATATTTTGAGGGTTTGGAAACGAATGCACTCGAAGCGCCGTTCGCTGTATTGAAATTGATTGTTTCAGTTTTCATTGTTTTGACACTCCAATAGCGTTTGTATCGTATCAATCTACGAATACAAATTCATGGTTCGCGTAAGCAGGGCAATCGGATCATCCACGTTCAATGCTTCGCGCACGTAAAAAGGTTCGCCCGCCTCGGTGCCGATCAATGATCCGTAATAACGCATGCGACCTTCAATATCTCCCAGGAAATTCTTTCCGGTGAGAATAGTCTCCGGCTCTTTTGAATTTGGATCGTGAAATTGCGATTTGTGTGCGGCAATCGCTTTCATTTTTCCTTCCGCGAATTCCGAAACATCAACAATAAACGACGGCAAAATGCGCCGGGAAAAAATGCTGTGCGCGACTATAGGCGCGGTAATTCGCTCCTGACCAAAAGCTTCGTCATATTTCGTAAGACTCGCGAGGCGTGCGGATTCGCGTACGAGTTGCGCAATATTGTGATGATCAGGATGCGAGTCTTCCGATTGGTGAGTAAGAATTACTTTGGGCTTCGCATTACGCAAAATCCGCACGAGTTCGGTGCGGGTTTCATGCGTCACGAAAACGTGTCCGTCCGGTAGTCCTAGATTCTCGCGCGCATCGAGCTTTAGAATTTTCGCGGCTTCATGCGCCTCATTTGCGCGAATTTCTTTGGTGCCGCGAGTGCCCATTTCGCCGCGCGTTATATCGAGCGCACCGGTTTTGTAGCCGAGTGATTTGAGTTTGAAAAGTGTACCGCCGACGGCGAGTTCCAAGTCATCGGGGTGTGCGAAAATTGCGAGCACGTCAACATTTATCATCGGTCATTCACCATAA
This sequence comes from Pyrinomonadaceae bacterium, assembly GCA_036824525.1. Classification (GTDB taxonomy): domain Bacteria; phylum Acidobacteriota; class Blastocatellia; order Pyrinomonadales; family Pyrinomonadaceae; genus DAITAB01. Next base: position 14,728 of record DAITAB010000012.1, on the reverse strand, counting down.
TGATTTTATCGTTATCTCTTCAACCGCGCTTCGACGTTGTTTGCCCTGAGAGAATTTCCCGTGGCGCGTTGGAGCTCGGCGATGGACTTGTTTAATTCCGTTTGGGCGCGTAGCTCATTGCTACGTGCATTCAAGAGCGCCGTTTGACGTTCCAAGACAAGATAGATGTTTGATTGCGAAGCTTCCAGTTTTCGCTTTTCGGACTCGTATTGTTTTCCGGAATTTTCGCGTGCGATAGCCGCGCTCCGAAGTCGCGCTTCCGCAGTTCTCACCGCTTGCAGCGCGTTTCTCACATCAACCTGAATCGTCTGTTCGAGTTGTTCGCGCTGAGTTTTTATTTTTTCTTCTTCAACCAATGATTTACCAAACTGAGCTTTTGCCGTTTTGTTTTGGAGCGGAAGATTAAACTGCACGCCAAAACGAAAAGTTGGATAACGATTCGAGAAAATATCCGCCGGAATAGTTGAAGCGCCGCCGAGCCTCTCCAAGACTGCGCGCTGTTCATTCAATATCGATATACAAGTTGCCGAAGTCGGATCCGAACACGCTGAACGCGTTAGTGGATTTACAAAGACAGGATTCTGACTTCCGCCGACTCCGCTCGATGTGTAGCTCGCGACAAAGTCTATCTGTGCTTTCTTCTGATCGCTGTAAAAACGTCGATCAATCTCATTGATATCGCGCGCGACATTGTTCAGTTCGAGCTCCGGGCGATTTTTGAGCGCTCCGTCGAGCGCGTCAAACAAAGTCGTCCTGGGAGCATCAAGGTCAACCGGGTCGGTGGGCACCAGCGATTGGGACCAGATAGCATCATCGCGATTTACGGCAATCAGATTCTTGAGATTGTTTTCCGTCAATGAAACTTGATTGAGCGCGTCGTAAACCAGCTGTTCGAAATTCGCGACTTGAGTTTCCGTGGCGACAACATCAATCGGCGCGAGTACGCCTTCTATCGAAAGGCGTCGGAAATGTTCGAGCTGGTCTTTTGCATCGCGGACAGAATCGCGTTGGACCTGAAGATTGCGAAGAGCAAACGTCAGATCCCAATATGCACGTTGGACGTTTGTAATCGTCTCGATGGATTTTTGTCGAAACTGCGCATCGGTCAAGGATAAATTCTTCTTAGCGATTTCAATTCCGCGGCGCGGCGAATCGAACCCGCGACCACGCAGAATCGGCTGAGTAAAAGAAAAGTTTATCGATGCGTTGGATTGCGGGCTAAGAATCGAAATTGGATTATCCGTCGTAACTCTTTGATCGGTGACGGTCGCACTATAGGTTGTTCCAAACTTTTTGAAAAACCCTTGAAGACCGACGTTTCCGCCCAGCGTTCGATTTCGCGTTTCGCGATTGGTACTGAAGATTCCGAGGTTAGGCGTCGTCGATCGTTCGTAAAATGTTTGACCGGTCAAACGCGGATCATAAAAGCCTCGCGCGGACCGAAGATCAAATTCAGCAACGCGGACATTCTGCCGTGAAACCTCGATATCTTTATTATTCTCGAGCGCAAGGAGAATCGACTCGCGCAAACTGAGCGGACGCTGATTCATCATATCGACACCCACGCGTCCGAGTTCGGGAAGTTCGATTTCTTGTTTCTGAAACTCCGGTGCGATCTGCGGAATGCCTTCAAGTTTTTCGGGAGTGACAATTCTATTTTCTCGCGGCGTCGATGCAGGCGTCTGCGAAAAAGTCTCGGGCGTCGAATGAAGCGCAAAAACACAAATTATAAGAACGACTATTCTTTTCATAAATCCAACGCTGAAACATTCTCAGCTTCAAACGTTTTCGTAATAGGCAACCGCGCCTTTGCGGGTTTAGGCTTTGCGAACTAGCGTCTATCCGTTTTTTCCAAACGCTCCGAATAAAGAACCGGCAGTAGTTACGACTCGTTGCCGAATTCCCTTGAACAAATTTCCAATGCGCTTAAAAATGCTGACACTTCCAAGATCGTCGAAGTAGGAATAAAAAACCGGAACTGCAAGCAGCGTAAGAAGCAGACACAAGGTCTGTCCGCCGACCACCAAAACTCCCACCGAACGGTTTGTTCCCGAACCGGGTCCGCTTGAAACGACGAGCGGAATCATTCCCGCAACCAGAGCCACGGTCGTCATCAAGATCGGACGCAATCGGTCGCGATTCGCTTGAATGATCGCATCGTATCGATTCATTCCTTGCCTGCGAAGATTGTTGGTGTGATCAATTTGCAAAATCGCGTTTTTCTTTACGACACCGAAAAGCAAAAGCAATCCGAGACCTGAAAAAATATTCACGGTTTGCCCCGCGATCAGAATCGAGAGAATTCCAAAAGGAATAGCGAGCGGAAGAGTTAGCAAAATCGTGATTGGATGAATGAACGATTCAAACTGCGCAGCAAGCACGATATACATAAAAATAAAAGATAAGGCGAAAGCCAATCCGAAGTAGTATCCCGCCTTTCCGAGTTCTTTGGATTGACCAACCAAACCGGTTGTGTAAGGTGCTTTAACTCCGAGTTCTTTTACGAATGCATTCAGCTGCGCGATCACCGCCGCCTGCGAACCGCCCGGTTTTACGTTCGCCAAAATCGTCACTTGTCTCTGCCGATTGAGACGATCAATCGAGGATGGTCCCGTTCCTTCTTTTGCCGTAACCAGACGATCAAGCGCAACCCATCCGAGTTTCGAGGAAGGCACGATCAAGCGTTTGAGTCCTTCAACATTGCCACGGAAATCTTTTATCGCGCGCACACGAACTTCATATTGCTCAGTTCCTTCAGTGAAAGTGGTCGCTTCAACTCCTGCCACGAGAGTGTTCAGCGCCTGCGAAACGTCGCTAACCCGCACACCCAAATCCGCAGCACGCGGACGATCGATTTCAAGTTGCACTTCGGGTTTTCCGCTGATCAGAGTTGAATCAACATCTACGGCGTCTGGAATAGTCTTAAGTTTTTCGACGATTTTTTGCGAATAACTGTCGAGCGTTTTTATGTCAGGTCCGCCGATGAGAAACTGAACATTCGCGTTTCGAAATCCACCGCCCTCGAATGCCGCCACCTGTTGCACTGCGGTTCGAAGTTCCGGCGGATAATTCTTCAAGAGGTTGCGCGCATCTTCCATCATTTGCTGCTGAGACTTTTTGCGTTCGTGAATTTCCGTGAGCTTCACGTAAATCGAACCATTGTTGACGACAATTTGCTGCCCGCCGCCTACGGTCACCAGCGTATTCGTTACGCCTTCCATCTTTCGAATCTCCGCTGCGATCTTTTCGAGTAATGAAGACGTGGCTTGCAGCGTGTAACCTTCAGGAGCGCGCACGGAAATTTCGAATTGGGATTGATCGTCAACCGGCAAGAAGTTTTTTCCAACAAACATGAAAAGCGGGACGATGCTCGCCATAACAACAATGCAGAGGACGACGATCAGCAGGCGGTGTGCCATCGAATACTTCAGGAGCACCGTATAAGTAGTATCAATAAGATGGAAAAACCAAGAGTCTTTGGAAGTATGACTCTCCGTTTTAGGTTTTAGGCTTTCGCCGATCGCGGTCGATTCGCCGCCGGCGTTTTCTTGTGTTTCGATCGCGCTTAGTTTTTGTGATTCGTCTTTGCGTTTGATCAAACGAGCCGCGAGAGTCGGAGTAAGCGAAAACGAAACCAAAAGAGAAACACCGATGGCGAATGAAGCGGTTAGCCCGAACGACGACATAAATCTTCCGACGATGCCTCCCATAAATCCGATCGGGAGAAATACCGCCATCAAGGAAAGTGTGGTGGCGAGAACCGCGAGTCCGATTTCGCGGGTGCCCTCAATCGCCGCCTCGAATGGACTCATTCCTTTTTCTTCTACGAAGCGGTAAATATTTTCGAGTACAACAATCGCATCGTCGATCACAATACCGACCATTAGAGTCAGCGCTAGCATCGTAATTTGATTAAGCGTGTAATCGAGCGCGTACATCAATGCGAAAGTCGAAATGATGGAAGTCGGAATCGCCAATGCCGCGATAATGGTGGAACGAAAACTCCAAAGAAAAAGAAACACCACAATTGCCGCCAACAGTCCGCCTTCAAGAAGATGGGTTTCAATGGCACGCAGAGAGTTCTCGATGAAGATCGAACTATCGGCGATGACCTGCATGCTGTAATTCGGCGGAAGACTCTTCTCGATTGCAAGCAGTGTCGCTTTTACCTCGCGCGCGGTTGCTACAGTATTCTGCCCCGACTGTTTCGAAACGATCAGCGTCACTGCCGGTTTTCCGTCGAGTCGCGCCTCGGTACGAACTTCTTCGGCACCATCTTCGATGTAGCCAATGTCTCTCACCCTCACCTGATATCCGCCGCGCGTGGCTACAACTACATCATTGAACTCCTCGGCACTCTTAATTTTTCCGAGAGTTCGAACGCTGACTTCGCGCTGACCTTCATCAAGACGCCCGCCGGGGAATTCCAGGTTTTGCAGACGAAGTCCGTTCGTCACCTCCGCCGCAGTTACATTGAGCGCACGCAATTTATCGGGATCAATCCAGACATTGATCTGTCTTTCGCGACCGCCGATTATCGTGACTTGCCCGACACCGCTAACGGATTCGATACGCTCTTTGATTTTGTTTTTCGCAACTTCAGTGACTTCCGTAATACTCACCGGTGCGGAAACAACCACCCGCAAGATCGGCGCCGCATCGGTTCCGAGTTTCAAAACGGTTGGTGCTTCTGCCGTTTCGGGAAGTTGAGAAGTTATCGTAGAGATCTTTTGTTGGATTTCCTGAAAGGCGACGTCAACGTCTTTCTCCAAAAGAAACTGAACAAAAACCCGACTCACACCTTCAATTGAAGTGGAGCGAAGTTCATCAATTCCGCTAATCGTGTTTACCGATTCTTCGACCTTTTCGGTAATCTCGGTTTCGATTTCTTGTGGTGACGCGCCGGGATTTATTACCGTTATCGTAACCGTAGGAAAATCAATTTTCGGGAACAAATCGACGCCCAGAGAGAGAAACGAAAACGCGCCTACAACCACGAGCGAAAGAATCAACATGGTCGCGAAAACCGGTCGCTTTACACAAATTTCAGCTAGCCACTGCATAAAAGATTAGTCCAAAGCCCAAAGCCCAAAGTCTAAAGCCCAAAAACAATCTCACTTGAATTTACTGCCCTTTAGATCAGGCTGTTGCAGGTACTTTATTAGTCCTGAAATCATCCGACTTGTCTCAATTAATTTACTTTGAACTTTCATGAACTGTTAGTTATCAACGTAAGTCTGATCCAAGGTGACATAGAGCTGCTCGCGAACTTCTCCGCATGAACCTTTTGCAACTGTCAAAAAGTGGACGAATTCCTTATCGCCATTTCGCTCGAAACCTTCGGCGATGTTCGAGAGTATTGAAACTGACGCTCGTCGAATCTGATTAACCAAAGCAAAATCCTTGCTGAACTCACCTGTTGAGCTTGCTTGATAGATCGCTCGTGTAATTTCACGGGCTAACTTCCACGCTTCAATGTCCTCGAACTTTTCAATTTTTGACATTCAGAAGTCTCCGCGAATTAAAAAATCTTTGGACTTTGGACTCATTCCTTTACTGCCATACCGTCGCTTAAAAGTCCTAAATTCGTTGTCGCCACTTTTTCGTCAACGTTAACTCCCTGATCGATCGCGATCATGTCGCCTTCAAGGACGCCGAGTTTTACGATTCGCTCTTCCGCGCGCTCTTCGCGAATCACAAAAACCTTTGTGATCTCGCCATCGGTTCTTACGGCGTTTGCCGGAATCATCACGGTCGGCGTCGATTTTCCTTGCGCGATTCTCACCGTCGCAAACTGTCCCGGTTTCAACAATCCGCCACCATTTTCAACCTCAGCTTCTACGGTGAGCGTGCGCGATTGCGCATTTAAATTCGGCGCGATTCGCGCGACCGCTCCCGCGAAATTTCTGTCGGGATAGGCGCTCGTCTGTAACGAGATGCTCTGACCGATGCGGACCTGTCCGATGTTTTGTTCCGGGACGTCGATCTTCATTCGCAAAACTGAGGTCCGCAGAATTGTGCAGATTTTTGTATTTGGGGCGCTTGGATTCACGTATTCGCCGACGTCCGCAACCCTTTCGGAAACATAACCGGAAATCGGCGCGAGAATCACCGCGTCGTTGATCGCTTTTCTGACTTGATCAATTTGGACTCGCGTAGTCTCAACGGCTTTTTGCGCGGTCGAAACACTTGCGCGTGCGGTTTCAGCCTGCGCCTGCGCTGCGCGAACGCCTTCCTCCGCGGTGGAAATCGTGCGCACGGCAATCGCAGCTATGGAGCGCGCTTCATCTAGTTGCGGAATAAGTGCATCGCGCTGGCTCTTTCGCAAATCGTAAGCCGAACGCGAAACATCTCCCGATGCGAGCAGTTTCTCAAAGCGTGTTAATTCTTTTTCGGCTAGGTCGAGTTGCGCTTTAACCACTCTTACCTGCGAGTATCTTTCGATATCAAATGTCTCGCCGTCTTTCACGCCAAGTCGGGCTTGAGTCTGACGCAAATTCGCGCGCGCCTGAGAAATTCCCGTGTCTGCTTGTTTCGCTACTGCCTTTGCCTGTTCGACCTGAGCAACCGCCTGTTCCACTTGTCGCTGCGCCTGATCCAAACGAATTCGCGCATCACTATCATCGAGGCGCACGAGAACCGAACCTTTTTGCACGTAACTTCCTACATCGAAGTTCACTTCGATTACACGTCCACCGATCACCGGCGCAACATCGGTTTGTGCGTCGCTGGCGAGACTTCCAGTCGCTTCAAAATAAGTTGGCATTTTCCGGACGATTGCGACTTCAGTCTTCACGCTGACTTCCGTAACGGGAGTCGGAGACGCCGCGTTCGATGAACTGACAGATGAATTTCCTGGCGCGCCGCTTCTACAAGCGACGGAAAAAATCCCGGAAAACAAAATCACCACAAGAAAAATTCCAATGCTTCTTCTTTTCATTCTAAAAATCGTTTACTTCAAAATTCCGTTTAGGAGAATTGTTGCGAATTCGCGCGCGGCTTTTTCGTTTGAAACATTTAGCAAGCGGCGTTGTTTGTCCCACAAAATGTTATTGAGTGAGTGATGAATCAACATTCCCATAAATGCCCGCACAACGATCTTGGGCTCGACTTTTCTCATCACTCCATCGCGCTGCCTCTTGCGTATATACGAACCGAGGAATTCATAAAGTTTAGTTACAAACTGATTGAAGAACATTTCAGCGAGTTCGTGTTCTTCGAGCGCCGAATGGAAAAGCAAGCGCATAAAGTCAACGTCCTGCTGCTGATGCTTCAGCGCATTAAGGGCGAGATGATAAAAAACCGCGTAGTCATCCTGGTCTTCAATCGCTTTTTGTTCAGCCGCATCTTTTTCCCACGGCAGATCCCGCATCGAACCTTCCGAAGATACGTGATCAAGAATCGCATGATAAAGCTCGCTCTTGGTGGCGAAGTGACGAAAAACCATCGCTTCCGAAACCTCCGCTGCACGGGCGATTTCTTTGGTGGTGGTGCCGGTGAAACCGTGCTGTGAGAAAAGTTTGATCGCGACACGGATCAGCTGCGAGCGACGCTCATCGCCCTTCATTCTCGTATTTGCGATTTTTTTCTGTGCTGCCGCTAGAGCCACGAATCAAAGTTTCCCCGTAAGAAGTTAAGTAAGCGCTCACTTACTTTCTCATTCGGGCGTCTGCCCTGTCAAGCACACGATCAGAAAACGAGGCTGCGCAAACCCTTCGGATGCGAAAGTTCAAACTGAGGAATCAAATGCCGGAACTTCGGAGCATTGAATTTCGTAACAAACTCTGTGATGCTCAGAAGCATCTGAAAGTGCGAACCAAAGCTTGGCTAACGAAAACAAACCACGTCGCGGTTGCGTAAATTGGTAATTTATAGGAAGGAGATTTTTTGTTATGGCTGATTTTGGAACACAAAAGGACGGACAAAGTTTAGTACCAACTACAATCTCGGGAAGCGATGAGGTTGATAATGACTTTATGAATGAATTTAAATCTCAGGCTCAGGAATACGGTCAAAAATTTCAGGATGCGGCGGTGAAAGCACGCGACTTCGCCAATGAGAAAATGACTCAGGCGGGCGACAAGCTGAAAGAGCTTCAAAGCAAAGATCCGAAACAGATGGTTGAAGACGCAAAGGAATTTGCGCGACAGAAACCGGGACAAACGATCTTGATTTCCGCGGCGGTAGGTCTTTTGCTGGGATTTTTGCTCAAGCGAAAGTAATTTTTTTTCGAAACCCACTTTGAAAAAGGCGATGCTGTTCATCGCCTTTTTCATTGTTTGTTTTCAAGCTGCAAGTTTGAGATTTAATTCTCCACCACGCGAATTCGTGTTAAGATTCCCGCGTATTAGCGCGTTTTCGCGTAAACGGTTTCGCATCGATTTCGTAACTTCCAATGACAAAATTCTGCCCAACTTGCCAGACCCGTTACCACGAAGAAATTGTTCGGTTTTGTACCAAAGATGGCACGCCGCTGGTAGCCGAAAGCGAGCCGAAATTTACGTCCTTACCGAGTGAAGAGTCCTTGTTGGACATAGGCGAAGAAACCATTGTGCGCACTCCGCGTCCGAAAGTTCCGGCGGTTCCGCCGCCAAGCGTTTCATCCGGGTCGCAGCAAGGCGCGCCAAGTCAGCGGATTTTCATTCCGACAACCGAAACTCCGAGAGAATCGCCTCAAGCGCCCGCGCCACAAACGCGAATGAGACCGCCGCAACAAACTTCCGGCGTTGGGAAATTCGTGGCGCTCGGCGGTTTGGGAACACTCGCCGTGATCTTGAGCGGCTTTGGAGTTTGGTGGCTGCTGCAAGGAACCAATTCGACGATCACCAACACTAATTATTCTTCAAACATAAACGCAAATTCCAACGCAAATATTCTATTTGGCGCCGCGAACCTCGATAACTCTTTTTCGAATTTCAACCTCAACGCGAATACAAACGTCAACGCAAATTTGAAAACGCCTACGCCGAAACCGACACCTTCGAAGACGCCGACGCCGAAGCCCTCGCCGTCGCCTCTGGATTCAAACCTTGACTCTAATGCGAACTCAAATTCGAATCGCGCCATAATCGTCAATTCAAATGTATCGACTCCGGTGCGAACTCCAACTCCCGTAACTCCGAAACCGACTCCGAGCGCAACTCCTCCAAATCAGCCTGTGAATGCGGGCGTTTTGAACAGTCGCGCGAAGGATTTACCCAAACCGGCTTATCCGCCGATCGCGCGTCAGATGAACGCAAGCGGTCAGGTTTCCGTTCAAGTCTTATTGGATGAAGAAGGAAATGTGGTTTCGGCGAAAGCGGTTAGCGGTCATGCGCTTTTGCGAGCACCCTCGGAGGCGGCTGCGCGCCAGTCGAGATTTTATCCGGTAATGGTTGGCGGTCGTCCGGTGAAAGCGATCGGCGTAATCGTCTACAACTTCATTCGTAACCAATAGATACTAGTTTCTTCCACGCGTCTCCAGCGCGATCTCGACGGCGCGGCGCGGATCGACAACTCCCCAGCCTTGCCGGTCGACTTCAAAACGCGGAAGCCTTTCTGCAGTGCCGATAAGTATCCGTTTTACTTTTTGTGGCGTTAGATCGGGATTTGCTTCCAGCATTTGCGCGACGATTGATGAAACGATGGGCGCTGCAAATGAAGTTCCGTCAACATATTTGTAGTTACCGGTTATCAAACTCTCTCCATCTTTTTCCATCAAGAGAATTTGCCGAATCATATAAGCAGGGCGGTCGAGCGCGGCATCCAGCTCGGGCACAATTTTCGGATGGGCGCGAATAATTTCATGCAACTCATCATCTTTAGCTTTATCGAGAAAGTGGATGAGCGTTGCCTGTTTTGCGGTGGGCGTATTCGGCAAAATCGGTGCCGGAACCCAAATTGACGGCGCGATGATTTCGGGTTTCTGGAAACCGTCGAGCGTCGGTCCAAAAGAAGACCTATACATTCCGCGGCGTGCGCGATTGATCGAATTTCTGTCGTCCAATCCACCAATCGTGATACACGATGGCGAACTCGCCGGCGGAAAAACCGGATGATTTTCAAGATGTCCCGCATTTCCCGCCGCACAAACAATCGTTAGACCTTCCGCAACACATTGCTCCACCGTCTGCGAAAGCGAATCGTGGAGGTAACTCTGCTCGAAGTCGCCGCCGGCGGAAATGTTTACCACCTGAATATTGAACTTCGTTCGGTTTGAAAGTATCCATTCAAGTCCCGCCTGAATATTTTGTTCGCTGATGCGTCCGGTGCGGGCAAGTTTGACTAAAACAACGTCAGCCTCGGGCGCAATGCCACGATAAAATCCATTCGACAATGCACCATTTCCCGCCGCGACCACCGAAGTCATCATTCCATGCCAGCTCGCCACATCCGGCTTGAAAAGCGACGCGATTTCGCCATCGCTGGCGCTCATATTCTGATATGCGAGAATTCTATTGGTCGGCGATGTAAGATCAACGTGCGGGTAAAAGCCCGAATCGAGAAATGCGATCGTCACTCCTTTGCCCGTGTATCTTTCATCGGCATCGAGTCGCAGAGGAGTTGAAAGTACGTAGGAGCCGTCTTTGTTCATCGCGGCATCGCGCAGAATATTTTCTTTCGCACGGGAAAAGAGTCGCGCGCAGCGTTCGCAAACGCGGTCAAACGAAATCGTGTCCGAAGCATTCGCGCGCATCAGCGAACGCAGATCTTCGGGAAGAGACTCAATCGGAACGAACGTCTCAACTTCTTTAGAGCAAACGTCGCAAGTATTTTCGCCCGCGGCGATGTCCGCGCTGGTAGTATGTCGCTCGATGAAGAAATCTTCGTGTAAAGTCATTAATACTTAAGTCGCTTTAGAATGCCAGAGTAAGTTTTTCACAAGGCAAACCTCAAATCAATGCGATTTATTCGAGTTGAACTATGACAGAGCGAAAGAAAATCGGATTGGCACTTTCGGGAGGCGCAGCACGCGGATTCGCGCACCTCGGCGTCTTGAAGGCTTTGGTCGAAAACAATATCCCGATTGATTTTATTGCCGGGACCTCCGCAGGCGCACTCGCTGCAGGACTCTATGCTTCAACACTCTCCATCGAAAAGTGTTTTGAAGTGGCACGAAAAGTCACTTGGCTTTCGATGGGCTATCCGTCGTTTTCGCGTCAGGGAATTTTTACGAATGCCCCGATGGGCGACTTCATCCGTCAGTATTATCCGATTGAACGAATTGAAAACTTGTTGATTCCCTGCGCATTTGTCACCACGGATCTGGAAACCGGCGATGAGGTTGTATTCCGCGAGAGCGGCGATCTGGCTTTCGCGATATGTGCAAGTTGCGCGATTCCCGGCGTTTTTCTTCCGCTGGTAACTGAATCGGGTCGAAAACTTGTCGATGGCGGAGTCGCTTCTGCGTTGCCTGTTCGCGCGGCTCGGGCGCTGGGTTCAGAAATTGTGATCGCCGTGGACCTAAATAATGATTCTATTCAATACACGTCAGTGCCACGCACGATGATTGGAGTTGTCTTTCAATCGGCAATGTTAATGCTCCGAAACTCTTCACAGAATCAACACACGGATGCAAACATTGTTATCACGCCGAAAGTCGGACATCTTCGCTTCGACGACATTAAGAAAGTCAGCGAATTGATCGCGATTGGTGAAACGTCTGCCCTGGAAAGAATTGAAGAGATCAAGGAATTGATTCTTAGTTGAAAGCAATCGGAAAGGTGAGAACTCAAGGTGTTTCGGTTTGTAAACGATTCCGCCGTTGTTTTCCGTCCTTTATTATCAATTGACGGTAGTTTAACGGGTTCAGATTTTCGTTTTCAACTGTCAATTTTCCAATTTTCATTTACTGCACCTAACTGCTGACTTCACACTGCTTATTGTTAGTTCCGAATCACGACTCGTTTATTTTATTTGCAATTCCTAGCTAAATAGCGCACCGTATTGAGGTCAACCCTACTCTTGCGTCAACTAGTGACGCGCTCGTCAAAAACGGTTTTTTGGATAAGTTCGAGAGCAGGTTCGTTAAAGGTTACAGAAGTCGCTCTTGAATTTTGAGCATCCGAAATCCGATCTCTTCGTTGCAAAACCTCCGAAGCCATTTCGATTCGACACTTCTTTTGAAGATTCCCGCTTACGGGAAAAAAAGGGTAAATAATTTATATGTCAATGAAACTTTATGTAGGAAATCTTTCCTTCAACACATCAACTCAGGATTTGGAAACAATGTTCCGCGAAGTCGGAACAGTCGAATCGGCTAACATCATCGAAGATCGCGAAACAGGTCGCTCACGCGGATTCGCGTTTGTCGAAATGTCGAGCAAAGAAGAAGGACAAAATGCGATCGCTACGCTTAACGGCAAAGAGATCGACGGACGTGCCTTGGTTGTAAACGAAGCGAAACCGCGTGAAAGTAACGGCGGTGGAAATCGTGGCGGCGGCGGTGGCGGACGCGGTGGAAATCGCGGCGGCGGCGGCGGTGGTCGCGGTGGCTACGGCGGCGGCGGTGGCGGCGGTTCACGCTGGTAATTTCTTCGGAAATTTCAAATCAAAAAAGCCTTCGGCAGATGCTGAAGGCTTTTTCATTTTTTGTTTAGCAAGTTTTATTTACCAGGCACGCGACCATTTGCTGCCTTCGTGTTCATCATCGCGCAGACGCGAATCCACTCCCGCGTGAAGCTCCAAAAATCTTCCAATCAACCACAACAAATCCGACAAGCGGTTTAGATATGTCACCACCAGCGGATCCACCGCCTCGCCCGATTCGCTTGCTCTTACAACACAGCGCTCCGCGCGACGACAAACCGTTCGGGCAACCTCGAAAGCCGCTGCTGATGCCAGATCGCCCGGCAAGCTCCAATCCGAGAGAATTCCGTCCGTGGATTCGATCCGATGAAGTTCTATCGTTAAATGATCGATCATCTCTTGTGTGACATATGGCTTCGGCGCTTCCGCAAATTTTGGATTCGCGACCGAACCTGCAAGATTGAAGAGTTCTTTTTGAATATATTTGGTCAATTCTTTTGCGGCTACGTTGTCCGTTATCGAACGTGCAAAAGCGAGATGCGCCCCGAGCTCATCGATCGTGCCATATGCTTCCACACGCAAATCCGCTTT
>DAITAB010000012.1:0-1530 GCA_036824525.1 Pyrinomonadaceae bacterium | reverse complement strand
TTCAGCCCGATCATCGCATTTTTTTCCTTGGTGCTTTTGTAGGTAACGCACTCGGTCAATCGAAGTTGAATATCTTTTTTGAGTTTCAGTTCCGGAAAAAGTGGCGTGCCGGAACCGATGAGAGTCGGAACAACGCCAAGCGAAATCTCGTCGATCAATCCTTGCTCGAGAAAACTCCGCGCTAATTCACCGCCGCCGGAAAGCCAAATATTCTTTCCTTTTTTCTTTTTGAGATTCGTGACGAATTTTTTCAGGTCGCCGGAGACGAGTTCGATTCCTTCTACATCCGACTTTTTCATCTTGCGCGAGAAAACGTAAGTCGGCATTCCTGCATATGGATTCGTTTTCTTTTTCGCTTTGGGAAACATCTTCAACGCGTGTTCCAAAGTTTTACGTCCCATCAAAACCGTATCTATTGTTTTGAAAAACGCCATCCAATCGTAATCCCAATCCATCGAAAGAAAATCCACCGCGCCATTTTTGCGTGCGATATACAAATCGAGGCTAACGCCAAGCCCAAGCACAACTCTTCGCATAAGAGATTCCTCCTTGTCGTTTGTGCTATTTTATCCGCACATAAAAAATAATCTAGTAAAGCGCGCTCGTCCTCTGTTAGCAAAGCGCAGGCGAAAAACACTTATGAAGATAATTTTCTCGTTGGCTTGGATCATCTTGTTGAGCTCGACTTTTCTTTTCGCGCAAACGAAGCACGAAAAATCCGTGGTCGCGATTCGAAAAGTTCTTGATGAGCAGGTCGCGGCTTGGAATCGCGGCGACATCGAAGGCTTTATGGGCGGCTACTGGAATTCGCCCGAACTCACATTTATCTCCGGCGAGAATTTAACTAGAGGTTGGCAGCCAACGCTCGAACGTTACAAAAAAGGTTACGACTCGCGCGCGAAAATGGGAGTGCTTTCTTTCTCCGATTTGGAGATAACTGTCCTGAACAAGCGATCCGCAGTAGTTTTGGGCAAATGGTCTTTGATGCGCGAGAACGATAATCCGCACGGAATTTTCAGTCTTACATTCCGCAAGCTAAAAGAAGGTTGGCGAATTATTTTGGATCACACGAGTTGATCTCGCGGACGTTAAAGCTTCTCCCTGAAAGTGACAACAATGCGTACGGAAGATCTCGTCGCTGAAAGCGACGAACCAAATATCCTACGGTTAAGCGAGAGCAACGCTAGGACATAATAGAAGAAAATTCCCGACGCTGAAGGCGTCGCACAAATTTGTGTTGTCGGTTCGACGCTTTCAGCGTCGGAAACTTTAATAATTGCAATCCTAGGGTGGCGCGTCCTTCAGACGCTTACCCTAGGCTATTAACTTTGTCGCTTTCAGCAACAACTTCCAATGCTGTTTCAAAATGCCGAGGTAGATTTTTTATGAAACGATTTCAACTTCCAATTCTTCTTCTCATCTTTTGCGTTTCCGCCTTTTCGCAAAAGTATTCGATCGAACAATATCTGAACATCCGTTCGGCAAACTCGCCTTCGTTTTCGCGTGACGGAAAACAAATTGCGTATCTGA
>DAITAB010000123.1:0-7884 GCA_036824525.1 Pyrinomonadaceae bacterium | reverse complement strand
GCCGCATGATTTTCTGCAAGCAGTTTCGTCGCGGATCACTTCCGAAATCCGCGGCGTGAATCGCGTCGTTTACGATATTTCGTCGAAACCTCCGAGCACGATTGAGTGGGAGTAAATCTCACACAGAATGCCGGTTTGTGGCACGTTTTGCGGGCGTTTTCGCAACTTAAACCGCGAATCATTGTTATTCCAGCCGAAATAGCGTAGGGTTAGTGCTGACATTCCCTCTCTCTTTCATCAACGGTGAATCGTCCCTTTTGATTAATTTCCTCAGCGGCGTTTTGGATAGTTCGAGAGTCGGTTAGTTTATTGGTTTAGAAGATGCTCACAGTTTTTTGAGCTTTCCGACGCAAGCCCTTCGCTGCAAACCGTTTCACTTAGGAACACTCCGCGTTAGACACTTCTTATTAACTCCTGGAATTCAGGAACAAGGCATTCTTTTGCCGCGCAGTATTTTACTGTGTTGTGTTTTGGCGTGCGCTTGCCGGTGTTTTAGGTGAGACAGATTAAAGGAAATTAGATTTAGATGAGTTTTAAAGATTTAGACTTGCATCCGATGCTTTTGGAAAGATGCCAGTCGCTCGGCTTTATTGAGCCGACACCAATTCAGAAACAAGCGATACCGATCGCATTACAAGGCGCAGACATTATTGCTTGCGCAGAAACAGGAACCGGCAAGACTGCCGCGTTTCTTTTACCAACGCTTCAGAAATTGATTGACGCGAAACGAGCCGGTACTTCAGTTCTCGTGCTCGCGCCGACTCGAGAACTCGCTACGCAAATCGAGCAAGCCTGCCGCGATCTCGCGCCACGAAAAATTTCGTGTGCGGTGATTATTGGCGGTGCAGGTTATCGCAGACAAGAAGAAGCTTTGCGACGCGGAGTAGATATTATCGTCGCAACGCCCGGACGCCTTTGCGATTTTATGGAGCGCGGCGCGATTAATTTTTCGCAGCTTAATACACTCGTTTTAGACGAAGCCGATCGAATGCTCGATCTCGGATTTCTTCCGGCGATCAAGCGAATTCTCAAGGCGATTCCTTCAAAACGGCAGACTATGCTTTTCTCCGCAACGATCTCGACCGATGTAGAAACGCTTGCGTATTCGATGATGAAAGATCCGAAGATGATCGCAGTCAGCCGAAGAGGAAACGCTGCTTCAACCATTGAGCAAACCGCTTATCCGGTTGCCGCGAATTCAAAAATGGTTTTGCTTCTCGATTTACTCGAACGCGAAAATTTCGAACGCGTGCTTGTGTTCACCCGCACAAAACGCGGCGCGGACAGATTGGCGCATGTGCTCGAAGCGCGTTCGCACAAGTCGAATCGCATTCACGGCGATCGTTCGCAATCGCAACGCGAAGCCGCTTTGCGTAGTTTCAAAAACGGACATACGCGAGTTCTCGTCGCGACCGATGTCGCCGCGCGCGGAATTGATATTGATTCCGTGTCGCACGTTATCAACTACGACATTCCGGAAGCGCCCGAAGATTACGTTCATCGCATCGGAAGAACCGGACGCGCGGGAAATAAAGGTCGCGCGATTACGCTAATGACCTCTGCGGAAGAACACAGCCTGCGCGCAATCGAGCGTCTTACGGGACAAAAAATCGAACGCGTGCTGTTACCAAACTTCGGCGGAGTTTTGCCTTTAGCGCATAGTGATGCAAACAAATTCACTCCAACCGTGAAGAAAACATTTCGTTCTTTCCGCTCGAGACGCGGAAGATAAGCTAAAAAGCTAGAAGCGAAAATAAAAGTTGGCGGTTCTGATGATAAATCAGAGCCGCCATTTCCTTTTAGGAAGGTGAGAAAAAGCTGACGGTTAATCAATTCCGCCATAAGCAACGAGAAATTGCTTTATGTCATTGTCGTGGGTCATTGAAATCGCCGATTGATTGTTCTTATCGCGTGCGGTTGCGTCGGCTCCGGCGCCAAGAAGAGTTTTCACCGCCTCGAGATTTCCCGATTCAACCGCGTTCATCAATGCGGTTCGTCCTTCTTTATTCTTTGCGTTTACATTCACACCGGCATTGATCAAGAGTTGAACAACTTCAGGCGAAGCATATTCGACCGCTCCGTGGAGCGCTGTGTTTTTGTTTGCGTCGAGAAACTTGATCTTCGCGCCGTGTCGCAAGAGCATATTTGCGATCTCCGGCGTTGAGTCCTGATCGAGCAACATAATCGGCGTCTGCTTCGCAAAATTCTTGATGTTGGTTTTCGCGCCGGCGCGCAATAAAACTTCGATAATTTCCGCGTTGCCATTTTCGACTGCGATGTGAAGCGGTGAATTTCCGTCGTAACCTTTATCTCTTACATTTACTTTTTCGCCCATTGCTATACGCGCTTTCACTTCATCGAGATCGTTGTTCTCAACCGCGAGCACGAGGGAATTGCGCGAAACGGTGGTGACTATGACGCCAACGAGTCCGTTAACATAGCCTTCGCCGGACAACTCCCGACCGACCGTCACCTCTTCAGAAAGCTTTTGCACTTCCAATTGAAAATTTTCTTTCGTTTCCGATCCTTCATAGATGCTCACCGATGCAACTTCGCGCGAGGCGAATCCACCCGCATCAATTCTCAGTTTGTACGTTCCGCGCGGTAAATCCTTGAATTCGAAAAAACCTTCTTGATTCGCATTCGCTGTCCGGAAAAAATTCGCGTCGGGATTCGTAAGTGAAATCAGCGCGAAAGGAATCACCGCGCCATTCGGATCGGTAATCGTTCCTTTAAGAATTCCGAATGTGCTTCCGGCATTTAGATTTTCTCCTTGCGAAATTTCGGTTGAAGTGAGGACGCGAACTTCACCTTGCGAATAAGCGACCGCCGAGAGCGCCAGCGATGCCGAAACTACTCCGGCGGCGACGCCTGCTTGTCGCGTAATTTGGTGAAACCTCTTTTTTATTGTGCGCAGATTTCCGTCGGGAGTTTTTATGTAGCGCACACAAATTCGCCCATTCGAACGTGCCACGAGTTTCCGCGCTTCTTTTCGCGTCATCGCGGAAAGGTTATTGACGTCTTTCGCGCAATGCTCACAGAAGCGCACCTGATCATTACCTTTCATTTCCTCCCAGCTCTTCAGACACGGCGTTTTTACTTCAATCGAATCGAGAAAGTCTGTCTTTTTCATACACATCTCCTTTTGCGCAAGGCTGCACAATTCCGACCCGCGTCGGCACGGCGAATTTTGTTTGGATGATTTGAGAATCTCGCGGACTCAATTTCTTGAGTCAACTACTTGATGCCTTGAGAATTTGTTTTGGTTGCAAGAGCAGAAGAAAATTCTTTGCCGTTTAAAGCAA
This sequence comes from Pyrinomonadaceae bacterium, assembly GCA_036824525.1. GTDB lineage: Bacteria > Acidobacteriota > Blastocatellia > Pyrinomonadales > Pyrinomonadaceae > DAITAB01. Next base: position 4,579 of record DAITAB010000123.1, on the reverse strand, counting down.
AACGGGGAAGAAGCATATTGAAACGACTTTTAAAAACTCGTTTGTTATACTAATCAAAAGTTTTTGTTCGCATTTTCTTGAAGAGAGATAAATATGAAATTTCCCGGCGGTTTTGATTTGAATTCAATGATGAAGCAAGCCCAAAAAATGCAGGAGCAGATGGGCAAAGAGATGAAGTCAATGACTGTGGACGCGGCAGCGGGCGGCGGCGCGGTTACCGTAATTATGCGCGGTGATTTTGAAGTTTTAGAATTAAAAATTTCTCCGGACCTGGTGAAAGAAGGCGATGTAGAAATGCTTCAGGATCTGACTCTCGCGGCGATCAATGAAGCGCGTCGCAAGGTGGAAGAATCTCTCAAAGGAAAGCTCGGCGGAATGCTTCCGCCGGGAATGATGTGATCTCAAAAAGCGAAGTTGCCTTCGCGGATTGTTTGAAAGTTTGCGTCCGCGATTTCATTTTCCGAATTTGAAGTCAATATAGTAACCAGGCGATTTTCGCGTAGCTAAAAATCTAACACGCAAATCCGAATTCAAATTTCCCTAATCTAAAATCGAAATGCTTGATTATTCAGAACCGGTTGCAAAATTGATTGATGAGTTCAAGCGTCTTCCGGGAATCGGGCAAAAAAGCGCGCAGCGTCTTGCCTTCTACATTCTTCGACGTCCAAAAGAAGAGATCGAAAGATTTGTCGAAGCGCTTCACGAAGTAAAAGAAAAAATCACGCTTTGCAGAATCTGCAATAACCTAACGGACACAAATCCATGTATGTATTGTGCTTCAGCTTCGCGGGATCGATCGATGATTTGTGTGGTTGAAGAAGCCTACAATCTAGTTGCGGTCGAGAAAACGCGCAGCTACAAAGGCTTGTATCACATTCTTCATGGTTCGCTTTCACCGATTCGCGGGGTTGGTCCGGATGAATTGATGCTTGCGAATTTGCTTCCGCGCTTGAAACCGGAAAATAACGAAGGCGTTGAAGTGAGAGAAGTGATTGTAGCTACGAATCCGACCACTGAAGGTGAAGCAACGGCAAATTACATAGCGCGTCTTTTGAAACCGTTGGGCGTGCGGGTCTCACGAATTGCGATGGGAATGCCGGTTGGATCGGACCTTGATTTTGTCGATGAAGTGACGATGGATAAGGCGCTCACAAATCGACATGAGATCTAGGGCGACTCGCTTCGCTTTTTAATAACGAACTTTTTCTTCCGGCGACGTAATGCCCTTCCCATCGCCATTTTTCCAAGTCTCAATGTTGTCGTAAAAATTGCAGTCGAATTCCAAAAGTGACTGAATTTGCACACCTGCCACTTCCGACGGAGAATCTTTAAAACGAACAATTGCACCGCAACCGATGACCGTACTGCCGAGCTCGGTGACCAATCTTGCCGTTTCTTCAATGGCTCTTCCCGTCCTAATAATATCGTCAACGATGATACACGGATGGATATCACCATGTCCGAGATATTGGCGAAACTGACGGTTGTGACCGTCCATTTCAGCCCAATAAATTTGTTCGGCATTGAGCGCCTCGCGCACTCCGAAAGCCACGGGAATTCCGCCGGGACTCGGACTAATTACAGAAATTTTTGGAAGCTTGCTCGAAATAATTTTCTGCATCCGGAATATTCGACTCAGTCCAACCGAAAGAACGCGGGCATTATCATAAAAACGAAATGCGAGCGGCATCTGAAAATAAAAAGAGGCATGCTTCCCGCTTGGATAAACAAAATGTCCCTCGCGATAAGCACCCGTTGTTCGAAGGATCTCCAATACGGATTCTGATGTTGGTATCAAGCTCACGATAATTGCTCCCGTAAAAAACTCTACATTAAGAGATTAACTGAAGGGGTTTGTTTGAAACAAGTTGCTAATCGCTTTGTTTTTGAGTATCTCGCCGATTAGTTGTTTTTGTCCGCAACTCATTTCATTCGGCAACTCTTCAAACTTAAACCACGAAGCGGAGACAATTTCGCGACTCATTGGCGAAACCTCGCCATTTCCGCGCGCGATAAAAACAATTTCGAGATGCTGTCGGATTGTTCTTACGCGGTATAACGACTCATCGAAAATCTTTAGTCCGGTTTCTTCGAGCAGTTCTCGCCGCAATGCCGCGACCGGATTTTCACCACGCTCGATGAATCCGCCAGGAAGTCCATACGCGGAAAATGGACGAAGAAAATGTTCAAGAATAAGTATTTGATTTTCGTTGTTGATTACAACCGCCACTACCGAAACCGTGAATTTTCGTTGCGAGATTCTCACCACAAATAGACGAAGGCGAGGAGGTAATCCCGACCAAATTGACCGAATGATTTTTCGCGCAAAACTCATCTTTTCATGAATGTCTCGTCTTTTCAGCGAGTTAAAGAAGTGAAAATTTGTCACTATGGAAGATAAACGCCGTTAAACATATACTTATAGTGTTGGCAAAGAAATTTGCCACCGTTTTGGACTTATGCAAGTCCTTTGAGTTTTCGGAGGTCGCAATGCCATACAGAAATTCTTCCACCATGTCGATTCCTCAATCTCAAGTTGCAGTTTTTTGCCTTGCGCTGTTTATTCTTGGGATCACCTCATCTTCGCCGGCGCAGAGTTCCCTCGTTAATCAAGAATTAAATGAAAGTTTCAAGAACTTTACGCTTCTCGATACTAATTCAATCGGTAATCTTCAGAATCCCACAAACTTTCAAGTCGATACCGGTCAAAAGCAGTTTGAATTGATATTGCAATCGCACGATCTTCGCACAGCCAAGTATCGCACAATTGATACAAACCAATTTGGAGATCACTCCAACGATTCTCCCACTATTCGAACTTTCAAAGGAAGAATTGCCGGTGAGCCGACTTCAAACGTAAGACTTTCGATAAACGAAGGTGCGGTCGAAGGGTACTTCTTTTCTGCTCTAGGAAAATTTTTCATCGAACCTGCGCGTCGTTATTCCAAAGCTGCGAGCGCATTTCAGTCAGTTGTTTACCAAGAAAAAGATCTGAAAAAAGAAATCGCGATCAGTTGCGGAACTGAGCTTCAACAGAAGATCCGAAAGGGTCAAAAATTCATGGCGACTCAGGTTGAAAGTGTAAGAAGTGTTCGCGTCATAGAAGTTGCAACCGAAGCGGATTATGAATTTGTTACCGCGTTGGGTTCGGCGGCACAAGCCAACAACGAAATATTGAGCGTCTTAAATATGGTGGAAGGCACCTATGACCAGGAACTTGGACTGAACATTGACGTAGTGTTTCAACATACATGGAGCGCGCCTGATCCATTTGGCGCTGCGAATGCAGACTCCGTTTTGCGTTCATTCAAAGATTACTGGAACGCGAATTTTCCGGTTGCACAGTATCCGCGCGATATCGCTCATATATGGACCGCAAAACCCAATGCTCTAGCGCAAGGCTATGCTTTCATCGGCGTCGTTTGTTCGAATCCGACTTTTTCTTATGGCTTATCCGGAAAAATTGAATGGGCTCCGGCGAAATACGACATCACCGCACACGAAATCGCACACAACCTAAGCGCCAATCACGCTGATTCAGCTCAGGGTTGCTCGGATACGGTGATGAATCCCGTTCTTTCTGTTTTCACACCGCTTACATTTTGTACATTTTCACGTAGCGAGGTCGCGTCTTACGTAAACGTAAATTCCAGTTGTTTAGCGCGACGAGTAATCGGCGCAACGCGATCTGATTTTGACGGCGACGGTAAGACCGACATTTCAATTTTCCGTCCGACGAACGGCGAGTGGTGGATTCAAAAAAGCAATTCCGGGGTTCTTTCGGCGCAGTTTGGGCAATTGACGGACAAGGTCGTCGCGGCGGACTATTCCGGCGACGGAAAAGCGGATATTGCTTTCTTTAGAGCGTCAATCGGCCAATGGTTTGTATTGAGAAGCGAAGATTCTTCGTTTTACGCATTCCCATTTGGAACTTCAACGGATATTCCTGCGCCGGCGGATTACGACGGCGATGGAAAATCGGATGCGGCGGTCTTTCGCCCATCAACCGCGACTTGGTTCATTCTCCGTTCGTCGGATGGCGGAGTTGTCGCTACGCCGTTTGGCGCCGGCGGCGATGCGCTCATACCTGCGGATTATGATGGCGACGGAAAAGCCGATCTCGCAGTTTTCCGAACCAATGGTGCGAATAAAGAATGGTGGGTTTTGAAATCAACGGGCGGATCTTTTGCTTCTTCGTTTGGTACAACCGGCGACAAAGCCGTTCCGGGCGATTACACGGGAGATGGAAAAGCTGACATCGCACTCTACAGACCTACGAGTGGAATGTGGTTTGTGTTGCGGAGCGAAGACAGTTCGTTTTATGCGTTCTCCTTCGGACAGGCGGGAGATCGTCCGGCACCAGGTGATTATGACGGCGACGGAAAATTCGACGCGACGGTTTTCCGTCCGACAGGCGCGGCGTGGTACACACTACGATCTTCGGACAGCAATGTAGCTGCGACGTCATTTGGAATCGCAACCGATGAACCGGTTGTGGGCTACTACGTTCCGTAGTTTGTTTTGGAGCGTAGGGAACAAGGAAAGGGAACGGAGAGAAGGCCGTTCCCTTTTTTCTTTT
>DAITAB010000122.1:0-7903 GCA_036824525.1 Pyrinomonadaceae bacterium | reverse complement strand
ATTCGTCAATAGTTGAATTGCGGAAAGAACCTTTTGTAACAACAGCTCCTTGGTTTAGAAATGACGGAAGCCAAGAGATTTCAGAGGCCGTTGTTTTTCTCCAACAATGATTCGCGTGCCCTGATTTTTATCAACTATTGTTCCGATTTGTGTGATCTGCTCTCCACACAGATCGCGAATTCTCGCGGAGTTACGTTTTGCGCAGGTAAACAATAATTCAAAATCTTCACCACCATGAAGGGCAAATTCAATCGGCGCCTTTGAAAATTTAAAACTCTCATTTCCGTGACTTAGCATTTCTATGCGTGCGTCAACAGGAACTTTCGCTGCCTCGATCAGCGCACCTACACCGCTCTCTTCGCAGATGTGCGCAAGGTCCGAGGAAAGTCCGTCGCTAAGGTCGATCATTGAGGATACAAGGCGCGATTCACCCAGCAGTTTGCCAAGTTCAACGCGCGGATTCGGGTGAAGCTGTTTTTTCAACACCGCGCTAAATTTGCTGGAATGTATCCTTTTTGATTTTGACTTTCGTTTTTCGAGAATTTCTAATCCAGCTGCGGCGCCGCCGAGATTTCCCGAAACATAAACGACATCGCCGGGTTTCGCGCCTGACCTCATAATCCGTTTACCGCGAGGTGCCTCTCCTAACACAATCGAATCGACAAAAAACAAGTCCGGGCTTCTTGAGACGTCGCCTCCGATCAGTTCGACGCCGAATTGGTCGGCAAGTTTGAACCAGCCGCGATAAAACCGATCAAGGAAGTTCGAGGACCAATTTTCTAAAGGCACCCCCAGGGACAACATGGCATAACGGGGAACGGCTCCCATAGCAGCGACATCCGATAGTGAAACCGCGAGTGATTTGTGCCCGATATCTTCCGGCGACGACCATTCGCGCCGAAAATCGATGTTTTCCACCAAGAGATCGCTGGTAATAAGTATTTCGTTACCCGGGAGCGGGCGAATGATGGCGCAGTCATCGCCAATCGTGTTCTTTCGATTGCGTTTCAAAACCTTCGTTCTTATCGAGTTAATAAACTCGAATTCGTTTTTCATGTTAGAGAACTACCTTATATCTATCACTCGAACGGATACGCTCTAAATAATTGTATTGACGAGCCTTGGTAAATCAGCTTAAGATATTTTCCACGAGGTTGTCGAATGTCCCTTGGTTCCCGGACGATTCCGGAAAAAATCTTCTTCAAAATTGGCGAGGTGTGCGAGTTGGTGGGCGTTCAAGCCCACGTTTTGCGTTATTGGGAAACGGAGTTCCAGGTCCTTTCGCCACAGAAAAATCGTTCGGGGCAAAGAACCTACCGAAGGCGCGACGTTGAAATCGCGCTTCGTATCAAGGAATTGCTTTACGAGGAACTTTTCACCATCGCCGGTGCGAGGAAGAAACTTCAAGTTGAGCTTAAACAACTAAGTCGACCAAAAACGGTCGATTCGAATCCCCCGACGCAAACTCCTGTTCAAAATGAACTTCCTTTGGAAGGTCCGATTACTGAGACTCCAAAGAAATCACGTACGAGGCGCTTGCAATCTGATCTTAAACTTGAACCCAGTGACGATCGCAGCGAAGCCTTGAAAAAGATTGCTTCGGAATTGATGGAACTTCGCGATGTGTTGCGTCGCTCGAAATCAGATTAGACAAAAACAATTTACTCTTGGTTGACAATGTATTCACCCATTCATATGGTTGAAATATTCTTACGGGACGTAGCGCAGCCTGGTAGCGCGCACGCTTGGGGTGCGTGAGGTCGTGAGTTCGAATCTCGCCGTCCCGACCACTTACCATCGGAAAAAGGGCTTTCACATCGAAAGCCCTTTTTGTTTACCGGCAGCTTTGAAGTAAAAAAATCAATTCTTGGCAACAGGTTCCATCTCATCCTCTGCGGAAGTCGGGTTTAGGACTTTACGACCATAAATACGATCGCGCATTCTAACTACGATTATTTGATCGAAAAACGCAATAGCTCCTGCAATCAAGCACGCTAGTACCGCGGCGATTCCCGTGAGAGACGTTTCGCCGTTCGTGAGATTGTTCGTTCTCTTGAAGGCGAAGAAATTTCCGTCCATCCACCAAAACTGCGCCAACGCGAACATCGAGAAAAATAGAAACGTTGACCAAAGCGCCCACGAACGTCGATTTGAGAAGAGCACCGCATTAGCAACCAGAAAAAGAATCAACGAACTTAGAAATAACAAATTACGAGCCCAATTCGCGTAGAACTCATAATTCGCCACAACATCCCGCGGATTCGTTAAGCTCTGGAGCCAGGAGTGTGACATGAACATTACGGACCCGACGACGATTACACTTCCGATCAAAAGAAAAACAAAGAATTTTTTCCACATAGAGAATGAATGTTTACCATATGCCTTTTATAAAGACAAAAAATCGGGCGATTCGGCGTGAATCAACATTCACGAAGAATCGCCCTTTGCCTGTACCAAACGAACTTATTCTGAGTCTTCAATCGGAAGATAGAATATCTGTCCGCCTCGAGCAATCAGCAAAACAATCGGTCGACCCTTGGATTCATTCAGCGCCGAACGAAGTTCTTCTATGGTTTTCACCGGACTTCGATTGGCTTCGAGAATCACATCGCGAACTCTGATGCCCGCTGCTCCTCCGCGACCAGCCGGATCTACCGAAGTCACAACCAGTCCCGAGGAATCTGCGGGCAATTCCAATTCTTTCGCCATCGGCGCCGTCAACGTTTCGAGCTGAAGACCCAGTTTTGCGTCTTCCTTCGGCTCGTCGCCCTTTCCGTCGCCGTCATTGTTTGACTCGCGTTTTGCAACTTCATCGGACAACTCATCGAGAGTTGCCGACACGGTCATCTCTTTTCCTTTTCGTAAAATCGTAAGTTTAATTTCCGAGCCTGGCGCTGCCGCCGCGACCCGGTTTCTAAGCGAGGCACTCTCGGTAACCTTCTCTCCGTTAATCGCAGTGATTAAATCGCCGCGTTCGATTCCTGCCTTGTCCGCGGCGCTACCGCTTCGGACGTTGCTCACCAAGACGCCGCGTTGATTTCCCAGTTCGAGAGTTTGTGCGATTGAATCAGTCAAATCCTGGATGTTGATGCCGAGCATTCCGCGCCGAACCTTGCCATCTTTGATCAACTGATCCATTACGGATTTCGCCATATTTGAAGGAATTGAGAATCCGATACCGATATTTCCACCCGAAGGAGAAAGTATCTGTGAATTGATTCCGATGAGTTCACCGCCAAGATTTATTAGTGCGCCGCCGCTATTTCCGCGATTAATTGGCGCATCAATTTGCAGGAAGTCGGCAAAATTTCCGTCGCTCAAACCAGTATGGCGCCCCTTTGCAGAGACAATTCCGGCTGTAACCGTTTGTCCGATTCCGAGTGGATTTCCAATGGCGAGGATAATGTCGCCAACTCGAACTCGTTCTGAATCACCTAGCGTTAAAAAGGGAAGTTTGTCGCCCTCAATTTTCAAAACCGCTAGATCGCTTAGCGGATCAGTTCCCACCACTTTGGCGACGAAAGATCTTTTATCGATCATTTCGACGGTGATCTTGTCCGCATCTTGAACAACATGGTTATTAGTAAGAACCGTTCCATCGGCGCTAACAATTACACCGGAGCCGACACCGCGCTGAATCTGAGGTCCTTGTGGCGGTGCTTGAGGCAGCCCTCGAAAGAAATCTCTAAACATCGGGTCATCGGCAAAGGGATGCATTTGGTTCGCGGATTGTCGCTTCACTTTCTGCTCCACGTCAATTTTCACGACCGCCGGTGCGACTCGATCAACAATATCGGCATACGATGTTCGGCTTCCATCGGCTAAGACTGGTGATGGTGGAACTTCCGTCGAGACCGACGGCGAAGCATTGTTGGCGGTCGGCGATTGGAAACTTTGCAAAAAATCCGATTTACAACTCGCCGAAAAAAGAGCTAAAAATGAAAATGCAAACAAAATGTAGAATTTTTTCATACTAATACTGTGTGACCTCAATTGTGATTCCACTGCCCGTAATTCTCGTCTTCTAATCTAACGTAAACACCTCGGGTAAACGTCGTATGTTTGTCGATTTGTTTACGATTTGAAAACGCGGGAAGTTCAAAGAAAAATAATAAATCAAGCCGCACGAACGCGCGGCGTCTCACCGCTAAAAACATACGCCAGTGTTTTGTAGATCAGCTTCGCACACAGGAAAGCCGGTGCATCCTGTCCTTCCACTTTCGAAAACTCGACCAAGTCCATTCCTACGATATTTCGTTTCTCGGCAATTGTTCGTATAAGCAAGAGTGTTTCGTACCAACCCAAACCGCCAGGTTCGGGTGTGCCGGTCGTCGGAACTAAAGAAGGATCCAATCCATCAATATCGATAGTTAGGTAAACATTCTGCGTCAGCTTCGACACAGCCGAGTCTATCCAATCAGATTTTCCAACGATATCTTTCGCCCAAAAAATCGAGGTCGGCAGTCCGCTGTCGAGTGATCTCGCCTCGTCCGCGGAGATCGAACGAATTCCTACTTGAACGGAAGGGATTCGAAGGTCTTTCACGACGCGCGCCATGATCGAAGCGTGCGAGTGAGGAGTGTTGTCGTAGGTATCACGCAAATCCGCGTGTGCGTCAATTTGCAAAACAGAGAAATCGTGAAACTTCTCGGAATGTGCGCGGATGATCGGCGCGCTAACGGAATGCTCGCCGCCAATCATGCATAAAAATTTATCGTGCTTCAGTAGTTCGCGGGTATGATCGTATAGTTCGCGCATCATCGCGGAAGGTGAAGGACGCGAGGTGAATTCTTCGAGTGTATGTATGCCTATCTTGAAAACTTCGGAGTCGGTTTCGTCGTCGTAAAGTTCCATATTGCGCGAAGCCTCAATGATGGCCATCGCGCCTTCACCAGTTCCGGCGCCATAGGAAACCGTACCTTCATAACCAACCGGAAGAATCAAGACGCGCGAATTTCCAAACGAGGAATATTTCGCTTCCTCGATACCGCCAAAATTTACCGGCAAATTCTCCGACTCTGACATAAATCTTTCGCACAAGCGCCAGTTCGCGAAGTCCAACCAAACTTACATTTTGCGAACTAAGGAACTTCAACTCCAAGTTCTTTTCCGGCAAATGAAAAGCTCGGACGTTTGCGTCCTTTCATAAATTTCGCGGCGGTTTGCGAAAGCGAAGTTACCAGCATCGGAATTGCTATCGAAGGATCGCAATCAACAAACGCAGTTTTAGCCGTTTTGTGAAGCTTTCCAAAGAGTGAACGATGCGTTCCTCTAACCGATGGAGTTCGGATTGAAAGCGGCATCGAATCCGTTGTGATAGAAATCGCGTATTTGTGTCCGCGGGCACTTGTTCGCGTAATGTAACCCGACAATTCCGTCATGTTGATGAGATTTTGGCTGGCAAGATTTCCGAGCGTGATGATTCCGGAACTACGCGTTCTTTGAGAAATGGTCATGATGTCCAATGTGTCCTGAACCATATCGAAGAAAAACTGCGTCTTCTTCTCAAAACGCGAACGGGCGATTCCGATTGCCATTTCGCTACCAACGATGTCCGGACAAAATACCGGAACTCTCGCCTTGAACGCGGATGTCAGAATTCCGTCTTCGTGTGCAATTTCCGCCAATTCGCGTCCGAGAAGATGTAAGAATTCGCGCACCGAATATGGTCTCGACAAATCGAGTTGGTTAATCACGCTTCCTATCCATTCATCGGCTTCGCGATATTCGTCCTGATTCGCGAGAGTATCTCCGATGCGAAAAATTTCTGACGCTTCAAGCTCGTCGTCGATCATTCCGGGTTGAGCGTGGAAATGCCGGCGTCCCAAAGTTTCATGGATGTCGTGAAACAGAACTTTCCCGGATAGAACTAAAACATCTACGAAGCGATTCTTAATGACGTAGGCGAGAAGCCTTCTCATTCCGGAGGGAATCAGATTTCCCGAGCCGCAAAGAAAAATCGTGGAATTATCGTCGAGCATTTCCAACCAAATGCGATGCGACATTCCAAGTTGTCTGGCGCCAAATCCGGCATTTTCCATTTTTTCAAGAAGACCTGAAATAGAACGATCGCGATCAAGCGGAATCGGACGAGTCGCGGTCGTCAAAAATTTTGAAGCCTTCGGTTTTTTCTGATTTACCATAAAATCTCCGTGTCGTAATCAACGTCTGAATTTGAAAATTATTGACAATAGATAAAGCCGGAAATAACGCCGGTCGATAAATATCTACTTACGCTTTTTCGCCGGCTCGCTCGGCGATAGATAGGTATAAGCGTTTACTTTTGTTTCGTAATACTGAATTAATTGATTTCCTTCTTTAGGTGACAAGTCACCATCCTTTATTTTTGCCAAGACCTGCCGCCTGAAGGAATCGTGTAACTGGTTCCGATCGAAACGCACCAGTTCAAGCGACTCGCCGAGGGTAGTTCCATGAATTACCTGTTTGACGATGTATCCATCTTCGCCAATGTGTATGTGCGCCTCATTCGGTATCCCAAATAAATTATGATTATTCCCCATCACTTCCTGATATGCGCCAACCAACATAATTGCGATGTAATATGGTTCGCCATCGAGTTTGTGTAATTCGAGAACCGGTTTCACGTCGTGAAGATCAACAAACTTTTCGACGATGCCATCGGAATCACAAGTGATGTCGCAAAGCGTCGCAAACTCCGTAGGTTTCTTGTTGAGCTTATGAATCGGAACAATCGGAAACAACTGTTCGAGCGCCCAATTATCCGGGATCGAACGAAACACGGAAAAATTTGCAAGATACTTCGCGCAAAGGAGTCGACGCAAATCATTAAATTCTTCCGAGACGTATTTCTTTTGCTGGGCAAAGTGATCGGCCTTTTCGCAAATATCCCAAAACAGAACTTCGCCTTTTCCACGATCTTCGAGGCTCACTAGGCCGAGGCTGAATAGTGTGAATAGCTCGTCACGATTTTCCAGCGCATCGTGGTAATACTCCTGATAATTTTTGGCAGTGATGTTTGCGCGAAGGTCGTGAAGCTCGCGGACGACTTGCGGATCGTCTTTTTGGATCGTAATTGGTGTGAGGTCCTCGACGACTGTTTCAATTTCATCCTGAATATTCGTTACAAGCATCGCGTGATAAGCGGTAAGGAATCTCCCCGATTCCTGAATGATCGTCGGATGCGGAACATTTTCGTCATCGCAAACCTGTTGAATCACGTATATCGCATCGTTAGCGAATTCCTGTGCATTGTAATTTGCCGAAGACTCAAACGATGTCTTGGAGCCATCGTAGTCAACCGCCATTCCGCCGCCGACGTCGAGATACTCAATATTGATTTTGAGCTGTCGTATTTTCGCGTAAACTCTTGCGGCTTCTTTCATCGCATTCTTGATGCGCTTGATGTCAGTAAGTTGCGAACCGATATGAAAGTGGAGAAGCCGCAACATATCGAGTCGTCCCGCTTTCGAAAGACGCCGGATAACTTCCAAAATTTCTGTTGTGGTCAAGCCGAATTTTGCAGCTTCACCCCCGCTTTTTTCCCACTTTCCGGTTCCTTTTGAATAGAGTTTTACGCGGACGCCGACTATTGGAAGCTTTGCATTCGGCGACGATTTCTCGGTTTCTGCCGCAATCTTCAACGTGAAATCAAGTTCGGACAGTTTTTCAATTACAATGACTACGTTTTTTCCCGCGCGGGCGCCCGCGAATGCGAGCCGAATGAATTCTTCATCTTTAAAACCATTGAGAACCAGGAGCGCATCCGGGGAAAGTTCCATCGCCAAAGCGCCATACAATTCCGCCTTCGAACCTGCCTCAAGTCCAAAATCAAATCTCGAGCCGTCTCGCAAATATTCTTCAATAACTGCGCGATTCTGATTAACCTTCATTGGGAACACACACATGTGTCCGCCTTTATAAT
>DAITAB010000121.1:0-7906 GCA_036824525.1 Pyrinomonadaceae bacterium | reverse complement strand
ACGACATCGCGAACGCGAACATCGGTTAGCGGTCTTCGCAAAAACGCAACCAAATCCGCTTTTTGCTGAGGCGAGAGATTTCTCGGACGAATCAAATTACCGGGAACATTTGGCTCATTCGGAAAATCGCCGCCGCGATTATAGAACTCCACCACTTCTTCGAGAGTTGCGAATTTTCCGTTGTGCATAAAAGAAGATCGAAGCTCAACATTGCGCAAGCCAGGAGTTTTGAACTCGCCGAGATTCTGATTGGCGGCAGTGACCTGAAATCTTCCGGTATCCTCGGCGACCGGTCGGAGTCCAATGTTGCGAAATGTATTGTCGGTAAGGAGTTCACCCGCATGGCAAACCGCGCAGTCATTACCGGTGAAAACTTGACGCCCGCGATTTTCCGCAGGGGTTAATGTCGCAATTCCAGCATTCGCGAAATCGAGCGGTGTTTGATCGGAGAATAGCGTGCGTTCATAACTGGCAATCGCCAAGGCAATACGTGAAGGCGTCACGTCCGGTGTTCCAAATGTTTCCTGAAAGAGCTCGGGATAAGTTCGTCCGCTGATCCAGGCGCTTAAAGGCGCGGGAATGTCTGTCGCGAGCGCGAGCGGTTTTGCTGCCGCAATGTCGCCGGCTACGGTAGTCCAGTTTCTACCGCCATGAGACATTTCGGCATCGGAAACCGGCGGACCTGCAGCCTGGCTTTCAAGTGCGCCGCCGTTGTTAATTACGATCGCGTTGGTTATCGGATCGCGAAAAGTTCCGGTTGCGCGTCCATCCCAAAAGAGCAACGGCGAGTATGCGCCATTAATAAATGAATTTGATTTCCGCCCGGTGACTTGTTCGCGTAATCCGTAAATGTTTGACCAGGAGTATGTGCCGTCGGCGTTATTGAGCGGAACGCCGCGTGAGCCGACAACGTCGTCCGCAGTGTTGAATACGCCATCGAAACCGGCGTTTCTGGAGTTAAATAATGCAACAAGAGAACGCGGATCGGTTCCGCCTGTTCCGGCTTTATGGCATGTTCCGCAGGATACAGTTTTTGTAGATGAAAGTTGTTCATCCCAAAAAAGAGTTTTGCCAAGATAAGCTTTGGTTGCGGTCAATGGATTCGCAGGCGGAGCATTCGGTGGTGGTTCAAGCGGTGGCACGGGACCTTGCTGTAAAGCGTTGGCACGAACTCCTGAGTCCGAAGCACTCATCGCGCTCAAGGTCGCGCCATTTTCCGCGCGGACCCAATAGAAAAAAGTCTGTCCCGCGGTGGCGGTTGTATCGAAGAAAAAATGTGAAGGAGTCGTCCCGATGGCGGTCGCGGTCGAAGAATCGTTGGTTGTATTGCGGAATATTCGATAAAGGTTCGCACCGCGCATTGTGTCCCAACGCAAACCGACTTTGTTGTTATACAGATTGTCGGTAGCGGAAAATCCCGTCGGCGCGGAAATCCCGGTCTGGCCGGAAACCACCGGTGAGGCGATTCGATTAATGAAAATCGCAACAAAGAATGGTAGAAACGATAAGAAAGCCAGGAATTTGATTGTACGCACGGGAAGAGTCCTCTAGAAAAATCTGATTTAGCGGGCTTCGCCACCGAAAGCGAGACAGTTTAGCACTGCCGAGAAACAACGACAAACACTCAATTTGACGCGGTAAGTCGATAAATAGTCGAAAATGTTTTGGGGTTGATGAGGATGAAACAAGACGACAAAAGAACCAAAATCCAAAATCGAAACTCGGCAATCCGAATTGGCTGCCAAGGTTGGAATTACGATGATTGGACGACGCCCGCCGGCAGCGAAACTGTTTTCTATCCGCGCAACACAAAACCTGCCGATATGCTTCGCTTCTATTCAAAAATTTTCGATACGGTTGAAGTAGATTCAACCTTCTACGCGATTCCGCCTTCGAACAATATTGATCGCTGGTATGAACGCACGCCGAAGGAGTTTCGCTTCGCGCTAAAGCTTCCGCAGGAGATCACACATGAACTCGCGCTAAAGAGTGAATCGTTTCCGATTCTCGAAGAATTTTCCGCGCGGGTAAAACATCTTGGAGAAAAACTAGCCGCAGTTTTGATTCAAATGCCACCGCAATTTGAAGGCAATCGGCAAAATGCCCTCGCGCTGCGCAATTTCCTTTCGCGACTTCCAAAGGATATTCGCTTCGCGATTGAGTTTCGGTCGCGAAGCTGGATGATTGATTGGACGATGAATGAGCTGAAGAAAAACAATGTCGCGTTTGCGTTCGTAGAGGGAAGTTGGATTCCGCGTGCTTCGATGTTTGATGCGATGAAAAAACCCACGGCGGATTTTTCGTATGTGCGTTTTATGGGGATGCGCGATCTCACGGAATTTGCAAAAGTGCAGCGCCATCAGGACGCGAATTTGCTTTTGTGGAAACCTGAAATTGAAAAGCTTACAAGCAACGAAATCTTGATCTATTTCAGTAATTTCTACGAAGGGCACGCGCCTGCCAGCGCAAAGACTTTTTTGGAAATGTTTGAAATGGACACGAAAGATGCGGGCGAGCTGGAAACACAGGGTAGCTTGTTTTAGGTGCGGAGCGCGGGCAATCTGCCTGTGCGCGAAACTTCCCCAAAACAATTTAAGTTCGGTTTGCGTAACACATAAGCGGCAATCGTGATTTAATGAAAGATCACACGGCACTAAATTTTCAGGTAAAGAATCAGATGGCAATTTCAAAAACAGCAAAAACCTTACTAATCGTCGGCGGAATTCTCGTAGCGCTTTTCTTGGTGGCAATAATCGGAATCGCGCTTTTTGCGGAGACGCTTTCGCGTCCGCGAGTTCCAAGCAATAGTGTGCTCTCGCTTCGGGTCAGCGGCGATCTTCCGGATTATTCAAATCAAGATCAGGTCGCGCGAATCTTCGGGATGGAACAACCGCCCTCATTCACAAGTTTGATGACTCAGCTGCGGAAAGCGAAAGTCGATTCTCGAATCGGCGCGGTATTGCTTGATATAGATTTTCCGCAAATCGGTTGGGGCAAGGCTGATGAGCTTCGCGATGCGATCGCGGATTTACGTACTTCCGGCAAACCCGTTTATGCCTTTATGGAAATTGGAATGAACAAGGAGTACTACATCGCCACCGCTGCCGAGAAGATTTTCCTGCCGCCGGCGGGCGATCTTTATGTAAATGGTTTTGCCGCCGATGTGATGTTTTATCGCGGCTCGCTCGATAAGCTCGGTATCGAACCCGAAGTTCTTCAAATCGGAAAATACAAAAATGCGCCGGATCAATACACGCGAAAAGCAATGTCTGATGCGCATCGCGAAGTGATGGATTCGATTCTCGATTCTTATTTCGCGCGCTTCACCGGCGCGATTGCAGAAGCGCGAAAAAAATCTCCTGAAGATGTTAAGGCGCTGATCGACGATGCGCCTTACCACGCGCCACAGGCGAAGGAACTTGGATTGATCGATGAAGCTTTTTATCGCGATCAGGTTTACGACGAGCTAAAAACGCGTCTCGGGTATGCGACGAACGACGAACTTCGCGTCGTTCGCGGTAGTGATTACAGAGAAATTCCCGCCGATTCTTTAGGACTGAATAAGGGTCAACGTATCGCGGTAGTTTATGCATCGGGCGCGATAAATATCGGCTCTTCAAGTCGAAGCCCTTTCGGCGGCGAGACAATGGGTTCCGATACTCTAGTGCGCGCTATCGGTAATGCCGCGGAAGATGATTCGATCAAGGCGATAGTTTTGCGGGTTGATTCGCCCGGCGGCTCGGCGCTCGCCTCGGATTTGATGTGGCACGCGATCGAAAAAGCGAAGGCAAAAAAACCCTTCGTCGTCTCGATGTCGGACGTCGCCGCCTCGGGCGGGTATTACATTTCGTGTAATGCGGACAAGATTATCGCGGAACCTTCTACCTTGACCGGCTCAATCGGAGTTTTTATGGGCAAACCCGTAATGAAAGGTTTTTACGATTGGCTGGGATTCTCAAATGAATATGTAATGCGCGGAAAAAACGCGGGCATCTTTCGCGAGACGGAAAAATGGACCGAATCCGAACGCGCAAAGATGCAAGACCAGATAAACAGAATTTATTTTGATGATTTTGTTCCGAAGGTTGCGAAGGGTCGCAACCAGACGAATGAATCCGTAAACACAATCGCGCAAGGTCGCGTCTGGACGGGTGATCAGGGTAAAGAGCGCGGACTTGTAGATGAAATCGGCGGACTCGAAAAGGCGATCGATGTCGCCAAGGAGCTCGCAAAACTTCCGGCTGAAAAGGATGTGAAACGAGTCGTTTTTCCGGAGCCGCGATCAATCTTTGAGGAACTCTTCGGCAAAGGCGAAGACACTTCATCTGCAAAATCGCAGGCTTTCATCGAAGCCTTGCCGAAAGACGTAAAGCGCTCGCTGCGCTATGCGGAACTCTTTGATCGGATGCAAAATGGCGAAGCGATGTTGATGTTGCCATTTGAGATTGAAATTAAGTAACAATTCCGAAAGAGCAAATAGAAGTGTTTTCGTTCTGAAGATTCGCTCGCGATGAAATAAGTTTTTCTGTCAACACGACGAAAATAATGGTATTAAGAGTTCTGCCAAAATTGAACTGCGTGTTGCTTGGATGTGTGTAATTATTGGTGAGTGAGCGAAAGGAACGAAGAGACTTGAAACCTACCGATATTAAAGACCCCGAATATTTTCACAAGGTCGTTGACTGCCAATACGCCTGTCCGGCGCACACGCCGGTTCCCGAATACATAAGGCTGATTGCCGAAGGAAAATACACGGAAGCCTACATGATCAACTGGGATTCGAATGTATTTCCCGGAATCCTCGGACGCACTTGCGATCGTCCTTGCGAACCTGCGTGCCGGCGTGGACGAATCGAAAAAGAACCGGTTGCGATTTGCCGTTTGAAACGAGTTGCCGCGGACAACAAAGGCGACGTTAAGTCGCTGATGCCGAAAGGTCCGTTTAAACCAAACGGAAAAAAAATCGCGCTCATCGGCGCCGGTCCGGCTTCGCTCACAGTCGCGCGCGATCTCGCACCGCTCGGCTACGAACTTCATCTTTATGACGAACAGAAAAAGGGCGGCGGATTTATGGTCAGTCAGATTCCTTCGTTTCGCCTGCCGGAAACGGTTTTGGATGAAGAAGTGAATTACATTCTCGACCTCGGAATACACACACACTTCAATCACTATGTAAAAAGTTTGAAAGAGATTTTGGAAAAAGATTACGAAGCGGTTTTTGTAGGCACAGGCGCTCCGCGCGGAAAGGATTTGCCAAAACTTCCGGGCAGACAAGAAGGCGATGCCAATATCAAAATCGGAATCAACTGGCTCGCGAGCGTCGCTTTCGAACACACGACGAAAATCGGCAAGAAAGTTCTCGTCATCGGCGGCGGAAATACCGCAATGGATTGTTGTCGCACCGCGCGTCGCCTCGGCGGCGAAGATGTGAAGGTCGTCGTTCGCAGCCCTTTCGCGGATATGAAAGCTTCGCCTTGGGAAAAGGAAGATGCGCAGCACGAAGACATTCCGATCATTGATAACCACACGCCGAAATCTTTTGTAATTGAAAACGGCAAACTGAAAGGAATGACTTTTGAGAAGGTCAAAGCGGTTTACGACGATAAAGGAAAACGCAAATTAGTTCCGACAGGCGAGCCCGATGTTTTCTTTGAAGCAGACGATGTTTTGATGGCGATCGGACAGGAAAATAGTTTCCCTTGGATCGAGCGCGATATCGGAATTGAATTCGATCAATGGGAAATGCCGGTGATTGATAAAGTCACTTTTCGTTCGACTCACGAACGCGTTTTCTTCGGAGGCGATGCGGCGTTTGGACCCGAAAACGTTATCACCGCAGTCGCGCACGGACACCAAGCCGCAGTTTCGATTGACCTTCTATGCAAAGGCGAAGATTTGAATAAAAGGCTCGATCCTTTTGTAAATCTCATCAGCCAAAAAATGGGCATACACGAATGGGCTTATGACAGCGAGGTCGCAAATGATTTGCGCTATGTCGTGCCGCAAGCGGATAAATCAATCACTCTGAAAGACCGAAAAAAAGAAGTCGAGCTCGGTTTTGATCCGCTCGCCGGTTTCAAAGAAGCGCAACGATGTTTGAATTGCGATGTGCAGACGGTCTTCAATGCGCCGAAATGTATCGAATGCGATGCCTGCGTTGATGTCTGCCCGACCGCTTGCATCACGTTTACGAAAAACGAAGAAGAAACCGAACTGCGTCAACATCTGAAAGTTCCCGCGCTGAACCTAACGCAGGATTTGTATGTCTCCGACACGCTGCCGACAAAACGTGTGATGGTAAAAGACGAAGACGTTTGCCTCCATTGCGGATTGTGCGCGGAAAGATGTCCGACTGCGGCTTGGGATATGCAGAAGTTTTTCTACGATGTGACCAAAGCCGGCGCTGTGAAGTACGGGTGTGGTGGGAACGGAAGTCATTCCCGTGAGTGATAAAATTTGAGTGAGGTTGCGAGTTTATGACGACAGACACAGCAGAACTTTTTTCGATGGTTGAATCATTGCCTGTGGACATTAAGACGTTGCTATTGGAGAAAATCCTCGAAAGTCTTTCGCCAACACAAAAAGAAATTGATGAGTTGTGGAAAGTCGAAGTCGAACGGCGCATCGAAGAGGTTGAAAGTGGGAAAGTTCAAACCATTCCAGGTGACGAGGTCTTCGCCAAGATCCGGGAGCGGTTCAGTAGGTGAATTATTCTTTTCATCCGGAAGCCGAAAGCGAATTCTTTCAGGCGATCGATTTTTACCAAGAGTGTGGCGAAGGACTTGGATTGGAATTTTCGCGTGAGATATTCTCCGCCATCAAGCGAATAGTGACTTTCCCTCGGGCGTGGTCGCCGTTTTCGAACCGCTCGCGTCGATGCCTGGTGAAGCGGTTTCCTTACGGCATAATTTACCGAATATCCCAAGACGAGATCATTATTTTTGCCGTAATGCAATTGAATCGCGAGCCCGGATATTGGGAGAAGCGAGTGAAGTAAAGTCGGGCGAAAAATTTTAGATGAGCGAAATCAAAATAAACGACTTTGTCGTTCGCTTTGCGAATGTAAATGGCACCGGTTCGGCGTCGGCGAATGCGCTTTTCACGAAGGCGATTTTTCGTATGGGAATTCCCGTTACGGCGAAAAATATTTTTCCTTCAAATATTCAAGGTCTGCCGACGTGGTATGAAGTTCGCGCCAGCGAAAAAAGTTTCTATGGTCGCCGCGAAGGAATTGATTTGATGGTCTGCGTCAATCCGCAAAGCATGGCGAAAGATGTAGCGAGCGTTAGACCCGGCGGATATTTTCTTTACGATAGTTCCAAACCTTTACACTCGCAGTTCATTCGCGACGACATCAACTATCTCGGAATTCCTTTGATGGAACTTTCCAACAACGCTTTCACGGACGCGCGCCAGCGACAGCTTTTCAAAAACATTATTTACATCGGTGCGCTGTCTGCTTTTTTCGATATTGAATTTGAAGTTTTGGAAGCGCAGTTGGGCGAACAGTTCAAGGGCAAGGAAAAATTAATCGAGCCGAACATTAAAGCGCTGAAGATGGGCGTTGATTATGTTCACAAGAATTTCAAATATCCGCTTAATATTCGGGTTGAACGACGGGATTTGATCGGCGATTCGATAATGATGAGCGGAAATTCGGCGTGTGCGCTTGGCGCGATTTACGCCGGTGCGACGGTCGCCGCCTGGTATCCGATCACTCCTTCGACTTCAGTAGTTGATGCTTTTTCGAAATACGCGGAAAAGTTTCGCGTAGATAAAGTAACGGGTAAAAAGAATTTTGCGATCGTGCAGGCGGAAGATGAACTTGCGGCGATCGGAATGGTGATCGGCGCGAATTGGAATGGCGCTCGTTCTTTTACATCCACCAGCGGTCCGGGCGTTTCTT
>DAITAB010000327.1:0-2385 GCA_036824525.1 Pyrinomonadaceae bacterium | reverse complement strand
CGCACAATATCGCGATGTCCACGCTCGAAGGTTTCACATTGCCCGGCGATGTTTCTGCGTCAAAACGTTATTGGAAAGAAGACATCATCGAACCACCGGTTGAAGTCACACCAAGCGGAACAATCATCGCGAGCGAAAAACCTGGAATTGGGTATGAAGTTGATCGTGCCCGAATTGAAGAATTGACGACGAGAAAAAGTTTTGTGTGAGGAAATGAATGGAGCGCCGGCATCTTGCCGGCAACGAACGCGAAGCGTTCGAAAAAAGCCGTGAAGGATTCGAGTGTTGAAAACTTTCCAAAGGGTTGGTATGAACGCGGATATTTGCCGCACTACGATGGCGGCTCGATAACGCAGTTCATTACGTGCAGACTGTTTGACTCGCTTCCTCAAAGCGTTTTGGATAATTTCCGTCTTGAGGTAGAGCGATCGAGACCGGAAAACGTTAACCGCGAAGTGATGAAG
This sequence comes from Pyrinomonadaceae bacterium, assembly GCA_036824525.1. GTDB lineage: Bacteria > Acidobacteriota > Blastocatellia > Pyrinomonadales > Pyrinomonadaceae > DAITAB01. The sequence continues at coordinate 1,921 of DAITAB010000327.1, read as the reverse complement.
CTAATCGAAAAATATCTCGATGCCGGTCACGGCGAATGTTCTTTGAAAAGTCGTGAGGTTTGTGGTGTTGTAAAATCTGCGCTTCAGAAATTTGACGGCGAAAGATACAAACTAATTTCGTGGGTGATTATGCCCAATCATATTCATTTATTGTTGCGACCTTTGGAATCGTGGACGCTCCCGAGCATCATACATTCGTTCAAGTCTTTTACTGCGCTTGAAGCAAACAAAGTTTTGAATAGAAGGGGAGAGTTTTGGATGCGCGAATATTTTGATCGTTTCATTCGCGATTACGAGCATTTCGAAAAGACGATACGTTATATCGAAAACAATCCTGTAAAAGCGGGCTTCTGTGAACGGGCAAGCGAATGGGAATTTGGCAGTGCGTACGCGAAGCCTTTGTAGAGAATATACAGATTACGTCGCTGCGCGACGTCTGCCGGCAGGATGCCGGCGCTCCGTGGCGCAGCAATATTTCTAAATGAGCAACAACGAACCAAATAAAATTATTTTTTCGATGGTAAAGGTTTCAAAGTTTTACGACAAGAAACCTGTTTTGAAAGATATTTATCTTTCGTTTTTTTACGGCGCGAAGATTGGCGTGCTCGGTTTGAACGGCTCCGGAAAATCTTCGCTGCTGAAAATCATCGCCGGAGTCGATAAAGAAATTAATGGCGAAGTCGTTTTCTCGCCGGGCTACAGCGTCGGCTATCTCGAACAAGAACCGAAACTCGACGAAACGAAAACCGTAAAAGAAATCGTCGAAGAAGCGGTCAAGGAAACGGTTGATTTGCTCAAGGAGTTTGACGAGATCAACGGGAAATTTGCGGAACCAATGGACGACGACGCGATGAGCAAACTTCTCGAACGCCAAGGCACGGTGCAGGAAAAACTTGACCACGCGGATGCTTGGGATTTGGATGCGCGTCTCGAGATGGCGATGGACGCACTTCGTTGTCCGCCTTCCGATACGCCGATAAAAAATTTGAGCGGCGGAGAAAAACGTCGCGTCGCATTATGTCGTTTACTTCTGCAAAAGCCGGACATTTTGTTGTTGGACGAACCGACGAATCACCTCGACGCGGAATCAGTTTCGTGGCTCGAACAACATCTCCAAAAATACGAAGGTACCGTGATTGCCGTTACGCACGATCGCTATTTTCTCGACAATGTAGCCGGCTGGATTCTCGAACTCGATCGCGGCGAGGGAATTCCCTGGAAGGGAAATTATTCGAGCTGGCTTGAGCAAAAACAAAACCGGCTAAAAAAAGAAGAAAAGTCCGAAGCGAAGCGACAGAAAACTTTGGAACGCGAACTCGAATGGATTCGCATGTCGCCAAAAGGTCGCCACGCGAAATCGAAAGCGCGCATAAACGATTACGAAAAACTTGTTTCTGAGGAAGCGGAAAAACGCGCTGAAGAATTGGAAATTTATATTCCCGCTGGTGAACGATTGGGTGATCTGGTGATCGAAGCGAAAGGTGTTTCAAAATCCTACAAAGATAAATTACTGTTTGAAAATTTGGAATTTTCTTTGCCGCGGGGCGGAATTGTCGGCGTGATCGGACCAAATGGTGCGGGAAAAACTACTTTGTTTCGTCTCATCACCGGACAAGAAAAACCGGATTCGGGAACATTTAAGGTCGGCGAAACTGTAAAGCTCGGTTATGTAGATCAATCGCGCGATTCGCTTCGCGCGGATAAATCCATCTGGGAAGAAATTGCGGACGGTTTGGATTTCGTGCAGCTCGGCAAGCGCGAGATGAATTCGCGTGCGTATGTTTCGCGATTTAATTTTTCGGGAAGCGATCAGCAGAAAAAGGTCGGAATGCTTTCCGGCGGCGAACGAAATCGGGTACATCTTGCGAAGATGTTGAAGTCGGGCGCGAATGTTTTGTTGCTCGATGAACCTACGAATGAT
>DAITAB010000326.1:0-2390 GCA_036824525.1 Pyrinomonadaceae bacterium | reverse complement strand
AAATTCAAAGAAGAGTGCGGCATCTTCGGGATCTTCGGACACGACGAAGCTTCTACGATTACTCAACTCGGACTCTTTGCCTTGCAGCATCGCGGGCAAGAAGCGTGCGGAATCGTGTCTTCGGATGGAAAAGACTTGTTGCAGTTTCGCTCAATCGGACTCGTCGCAGATGTTTTGAATGAAGAAGTCCTGCTGAAACTTAAAGGTTCAAGTGCAATAGGTCACACGCGTTACTCAACCGCCGGAAAGAATACGATTCTCGAGGTGCAGCCTTTTTCCGTTACGTGTCAACATGGTCAGCTCGCCGTCTGTCACAACGGAAATCTTCCTTTCGCCGAAGCAAAACGAAAAGAGCTCGAATCGCAAGGCGCGATTTTTTCTTCTACGTCGGACACGGAAACGATTCTGCACAGTCTCGCGCGGACGAAAGCGCGAGATGCTATCGGGGCTATTGAGAAAGTTTTGAAGGAAACCGATGGCGCTTTTTCGCTTTTGTTTCTGACGCCGACTGCTTTGATTGCAGTGCGCGATCCGCGCGGTTTTCGTCCGATGGTTTTGGGCAAATTGAAAGATGCATGGTGCATCGCATCGGAAACCTGCGCTTTCGATTTAATCGATGCGAAATACGAACGAGAAATCGCGCCCGGCGAAATGATTGTAATTGATAAAGATGGTGTGCGGCAGAGTTTTCCCTTTGCTGATAAACGCCGCGCTGTTTGTTCTTTTGAACACGTCTATTTTTCGCGTCCGGATTCGATCGTGTTTGGAAAATCAGTTAGCGAATCCCGACATAGACTCGGCGAAAAACTTGCCGAAGAGCATCCGGCGGATGCGGATATTGTGGTGGCAGTTCCGGATTCGGGAGTTGCCGCGGCAATCGGTTACGCGGAAAAATCCGGTATCACATTCCGCCATGCGATTATTCGAAATCATTACATCGGACGGACTTTCATCGAACCATCGCAGACGATTCGTTCATTCGGAGTGAGACTAAAACTGAATCCGGTGCGTGACCTAATCGAAGGAAAGCGCATAGTGCTGGTTGATGATTCCATCGTGCGCGGAACAACTTCGAAAAAAATCGTGCAGATGGTTCGGGAAGCGGGCGCGAAGGAAGTTCATATGCGAATAAGTTGCCCGCCGACGGTGAGTCCTTGTTATTACGGAGTCGATACGCCAACCAAGAAAGAATTGATCGCCGCGCGAATGAGCGAAAATGAAGTACGAGAATTCATCGGCGCGGATTCGCTTGGTTATCTTTCGCTCGAAGGAATGTTGGATGCGATCGGTTTCGAAAAAACGAATGCCTGTGCAGCTTGCTGGACCGGACAATATGCAATTGCCTCTTTATCGAAATAGCTTTCTTCGGCTATCATTTCTTTGCAAAGTTTGGTTTTTGAGTTTCTATTTTTGAATCGGGAGGTTTTGAATGCGTTTGATTTTTGCCGTTTTGATAACTGCAGTACTGGCATTTTCGGCTTTTACAGCTTGTAAAAGTCCGTCGTTGGATGCATTAAATAATGGAGTTTCGGCGAATGTGCCGACGCCGACTCCGGGAGATTCGCTGCGAATTTCTTTGGACGATGCAAAAAAGGACTTCGATGCGGGTGCGGCACTTTTTATAGACGCAAGAGCGGAAGTCGCTTACAAAGATGAGCATGTAAAAGGCGCGATTAATATTCCTTTAAGCGAAATAGATAAACGCTGGGAAGAACTTCCGAAAGATAAGAAAATTATTGCGTACTGTTCCTGACAAAACGAACATACAAGTGCCAGTTTGGTACAGACGATACAAAGTAAAGGATTGAAGAATTCATTTGCGCTGATCGGCGGAACCGAAGCTTGGAAAAAGGCCGGTTATCCGATGGAGAAATCCGCAGAGAAGAAATAACGACCGATCAAGTCTTCAACAAAGCATCGCAAATTCGCTCCGCCGCATGTCCATCCCATAGCGGCGGAATTTTTTTACTCGTCAGCGCTTCGCCCAAAGATAAGATTTCGCGTGCGGTTCGAATGATTTTCGGCGATTGAATTCCTACCAGATGATTTGTTCCTTGAGTAATCGTTACCGGTCGTTCGGTATTCTCGCGCAGGGTGAGACACGGTATTCCCAGCGCGGTGGTTTCTTCTTGCAGCCCGCCGGAATCCGTCAAAACAATCCTCGCGCCGCTGTAAAGCCGAACGAAATCCAAATAACCGAGCGGTTCGATGAGGCGAATTTGCGTCTGCGAAATCCTCTCATCGAAGCCAAATCCGGAAATTCGTTCGCGAGTCCGCGGATGCACGGGAAAAATTATCGGAAGCTTTTTGCTGATTTCTTCGAGCGCATTCAATAGACCTTCAAAAACATTTTTGTCATCTACATTCGAAGGGCGATGAAGGGTTACGAC
>DAITAB010000325.1:0-2399 GCA_036824525.1 Pyrinomonadaceae bacterium | reverse complement strand
TTCCCATCGTAACCACCAGGAGAATACCTTTCCGCTGGGTAGCTGAAGAGCTTTTCTGGTTTCTTTCCGGTGACACTAACGAAGCAAACCTGCGGGCAAAAGGAGTGGATATCTGGGCGGAGTGGGCGACCGAAGAGCAGACTGCAAAATTTGGGCGCGGCGCGGGCGATCTCGGACCGGTTTATGGATATCTTTGGCGCAGTTTCGGCGGCGATTATCCGAAGCGAAATGGTGTTGATCAAATCGCGCGGCTGATTCGCGAGATCGAAGCGAATCCGAATTCGCGTCGGCTAATTGTAACGGGTTGGAATCCTGAAACGTGCGACGCGGTCGCGCTTCCGCCTTGTCACACACTCTTTCAATTCAAGATCGAACGCGAAAAAATTCTGCACTGCCAACTTTACCAACGCAGCGCCGATGCATTCCTCGGCGTTCCGTTCAACATTTCTTCTTACGCGCTGCTTACTCATCTGATCGCACACGTTTGCAATCTAGAGGTCGGCGAATTCATACACACCTTCGGCGATCTGCACATTTATCAAAATCACCTCGCGCAGGTTGAAGAACTCCTCGCTCGCGAGCCATTTCAATTACCGAAAATCGAATTTGTAAACGCAGAGAGTTTGAAAGGACTCGAAGGACTTTTGAATTTCAAATACGAGAATCTGGCGTTAATTGGATATCAAAGCCACGGAAAAATCGCCGCGCCGGTCGCGGTCTGATGTTGGAGCGCGGACTTCAGTCCGCAGATGTTCAGTGCGAACTAAAGTTCGCGTTCCGTGTTTTAACGTCTGGACGTTTTAGCGCTCAGATGTTATAATTCCGCTTATGAAAACTGAAACCAAACGCGCGACCATTTACCTTGATCCTGAATTGCACAGAGCGCTGCGATTGAAAGCAGTACATGCTGACATCTCGATTTCGGATTTGGTGAACGACGCGGTAAAGCTAAGCCTCGCAGAAGATGCGATTGACCTCGCCGCATTCGACGAAACAAAACGCGAAAAAAGCGTGAATTTTGCAGACGTGGTAAAGAAGCTAAGAGCGCGTGGAAAAATATAAGATCACCATCAAACCTTCAGCTGCGAAGGCGCTCGATGACATTCCGAAAAAAATTCTGCGGCAGATCGTCTCGCGAATAAATGCGCTCGCCGAAAATCCGCGACCGATCGGAGTGGAGAAGCTTTCGGGCGAAAATCACTACCGGATTCGCCAAGGCGATTATCGGATTGTCTATTCGATTGACGATGTGCAAGGCAGTCTGGATATCGTGAAGATCGGACACCGCCGCGAAGTTTACCGCTAGAAACGTGGAAAATTCGAAACGACTCGAAGGACTTTTAATTTTCAAATACGAGAATCTGGCGTTGGTTGGATATCAAAGCCACGGAAAAACCGCCGCGCCGGTCGCGGTTTAGTCCTCTTGTCGATTAAATTGCTATATACGTCTTGAATTAACGACAACCTTTTAAGTCTTTGGCCATTTCGCTTGAAGAGTCAATCGCGGGAAACGTAACTGTGATTGTTCGTTGATAATCGTCAAGGTCGTGTATGACAAATGTTACTTTGGTTGAGCCTTTAGCAATCAAGTGTTCTAGCTTTTTAGTCTTAGCAAGTTCAAAAAACATCACGGTAGGAAAGAGATTTTCATAACCAATATGACCGTTTGCTTTAGTTTTGAATGACAATCCGCCTTTGGGAGAAATACCTCGAATTTCGACTAGATTTTTTCTAGTTACAGGTGAGCCTGAGTTTACAGAATAATTACCTAAATCAAAGCCTGAGCTTTCCATATCGCCTGCAATAATTGTAATTGCGCCGTCTCGTCCAGGACAATCTAGTTTTAGTTTTGCCCTAACCTTACCGTTCGGTGTTTCGCCTGTTGCTCTGACCACGGCGATTTTTCCATATGCCTCATCATTCAGAAGAAATTTCCAGACCAAAGGTGTTCCGAAATATGTTTCCCATTCATCATAAGAAGTATTCTGAAAATCAGATGTTGGCTCTCGTTGAAATTCTATCGGAGCAACTTGAACTTTTTGTAATTTTTGAAATTGATACCACACCGAAACAACGGAAACGCCGACGATAAAGGTTAATATGGCAATAAAATAATGAAAAGGAAATCTACGCATTTTAGTTCAACCTAAAAACATCAGTTTCTATTTTACGAAGAAGCCAATCACCAATGATTATGCGGAATCACTCGGCATAACACCCAAATACGCTTGTAATGTCGAATCACGCCGAGTAAACGCACTTATCAATAATTCTAGCGAGCGTTTCCAGCAAATTCGTCTTTACAATCTTATCAGTAGAGTCAACCTAATCGGTTCTTATTTCCGAAATCAATGTTTTCTTGTTAGCGACTGGAGATGGCGAAGCATCTTTTGATTTCC
>DAITAB010000324.1:0-2408 GCA_036824525.1 Pyrinomonadaceae bacterium | reverse complement strand
GTCCGTTGTCGTAGCAAAGTTGTCACCCTTGTTCACCGCCGCGTTGTTAACGAGAATATCAATTCCACCCCACGATTCGGCGATTTCGCGTGCGATCCTTTTCAGTCCAACACGATCCACAACGGATACTTTGCACGCATATGCTCGACGCCCATATGTCTCAATCTTTTTAACCACTTCCGCTGCGAGTTCGTCACTAGAAAGATAATTGAACGCCACATCCGCGCCTTCGCGTGCAAAAACTTCGCACATCGCAGCGCCGATTCCGCGTGTGCCGCCGGATACAAACGCACATTTTCCCTCAAGTAGAAGTGTCAAACTATTTCTCCGATTGTGTGAAAACGAATTGAATACTTGCTGAAAGGTTAATGAAATTACGTATTAGAAACAAGTAAAAGACGAAATATTAACTCGCCGCACTGGTCATCGGCGTGGATATTTCGTCGAGATTTTGGGGCAACAAAGCCGTAATTTCCGCCACTATTCGCTGGGTGGAATTTGGTATCGCCAGTCCAATGGTCGCGGCACGCATCGCCGCATATTTTGCCGAATCATCTAAAAGGCTCTCAATTGTTGGAACAATATCACTGCATTTTTTAAGAAGAATCCCCGCGCCTCGTTGGGCAAGAAGACTTGCGGTTCCCGCTTCCTGTGGCATCGGCGGCGTTGTTGTATCAGCGATAATCGGAAGTCGACAAGCTAGCGCCTCAAAAGTCGTAAGTCCGCCGAGTTTTGAGATCATCACATTTGCCGCGTGCATCAGCCGCTCAACATCATCGGAATAGCCGATTACTTTTACCGGAAATTTTGCCGTTTTCGCAAGCAATTCCGCCTCGCGTTTCAAATCGTCATTCTTTCCGGCGAGAAAGATCGCCTGGACATCCAATTCGCCCCGAACAAGTTCACGAAATATCTGGGGAATGTTTCCCCCACCAATCCAACCCGCATTCACAAAAACGGTAAATTTATTCGGATTGAGATCGAGCGCATGCCGAGCAGCCTGAGCGTCGTGTTCGTTCACTTCGCGAAATTTCGGGTGAACCGGCATTCCCGAAATTTTTATCTTTTCCGACGCGATTCCATACTCCATCAAATTCATTCGCACCTCATCATTCGCAACAAGGTACAAAGTCACGTCGTCGCAAGCCCAGCCTCGCCATAACCCGGAAGCGGGATCCGTAACAACCGTAACCAGGGGGACCTGCTTTTCAAGGTTCAGTTCTTTGAGAACTTTGGCGAGAATATGTTGGGTCAAGGGATGAACGCTCACGACAACATGCGGACACCAGCGATCAAACAACGCATGAAAAAATGGCAGGCATCGACGATGAAAATAAGCGCGAGTCTCCGGACGCACGAGATTAATCGTCCAGTGAAGATACTTCATCCAGTGTTGTTTGTTACGAAGAACCCAATTGTAAACGCCCACCATTTTTTGCGTAATATGATGCGAGTCTTCGACGGCTTTAATCACGCGAACGGCAATTGAGCCTCCTTCCCAAAATCTATGAATTCCATCCGACAACGCCTGCGCGGCGGACCGATGTCCGCCACCGGTATCCGATGAGAGTATGAGAATTTTTGGACGGTTTGGCATTATGTGAATAGCGAACTCAAATCTCGACTACAGGAGCTTAGTTGAACAAGCCACCATCATCAGGCCTTCACCGCAAGGGCTTCCGCCTGCGGCACATTTAGATTCTTCGCGGCTTTCTTCATTTCGCTTTCCAATTTCTTGATCTTAATCAAATGTTTCGCGTTCAAAGGTAAACTCGGGTAGAAACAATTCGATTCGTGCGTGCAAAAGCAACCTGCACCGGCTTCCTTCCGACGCGCTTTCATCAAATCAGTACTCCAGGCTGCCTGAAAATCCCAATCGTAATCACGTAAATTCAAAACATCCGTTTTATTTTCGCAAGACGATAAAGCACCCGTATCGTAAATAACGGCACCGGCACTTCCGGCATAACATTTCAACTGTGCTTTGTTTTCTTCTTTAGTTTTCGCGATCAAGTCGTGCATATAAATATCCACGGCGGCTTTGAAGTAGCCGGATTTTCCACCGTAGTTATTCTTCAGCGCGGAGTTTTTCGTGTCGTCGAGAATCATCTGCGATAACTGTGCGTAGCGTTTGTGATCGAAATTCAATTCGTTCGGATCCGCTGAAGGCGGACGTATATAATTGATGTTTACTTTGTCCGGCTTGAGATCGTGTTTCAGAAAATCGTACCAATCGAAAATCGTGTCTTCGTTGGAGTGCATAACGCAGGTGCAAGTCTGAATATCAAGTTTCGGGAACTGTTCGCGCTTCATCTGCTGCAAAGTTCGCGCTGTGTGAATCGCTTTGTCCCAACTTCCCTCTTTGCGGCGGATTTTCTCGTGTGCAGCTTTCATTCCGTCGATGCCGA
>DAITAB010000120.1:0-7996 GCA_036824525.1 Pyrinomonadaceae bacterium | reverse complement strand
TCGATGAAGATGTCATTGAGACTCGGCTCGATCATTTCAAATTTCGAAACAGATGCGCCGCTCTCGATCAATTTGCGCAGAAATTGTTGTGGATCAATTCCACCAGCAAGAATTAATTCAGCTTCATCAGCCGTGTAATTCAAATGAGCGACGACGTTTTTGTCTTCGAGAACCTTCTCGCCGCCGGTACAGCGAAGCGCGATAACATTTGTCGCAAAACTTGCTTTTACTTCACGCAAACTCCCTCCCACGATTTTGCGTCCCTTGTTAATAAGAATGATGTCATCGCAGAGTCTCTCAGCCGTTTCCATCAAATGCGTTGAGAAAATAATTGTCTTGCCCTTTGATTTAAGATCGGAAATAACGTCGATGAGCGCTTCGACGTTTACCGGATCCAGACCGGAAAACGGTTCATCGAGAATAAGCAAATCCGGCTCATGGAGAATCGTGGCAATAAACTGAATCTTCTGTTGCATACCTTTCGAAAGCTCATTAGCGCGTTTCTTCTTCCATTCGCTTAAACCAAAACGTGCGAGCCAATGATCAATTCGTTGATCCGAATGTTTTTTCGAAATACTTTTCAGCGATGCGAAATAGCGCAACTGTTCAAAGACACGCATTTTTTTGTAGAGCCCGCGCTCCTCGGGAAGATACCCGATGCGATCGCGGAGATCTGCCGAAACTTCCCGTCCGAAAATAGAAATTGAGCCTTCATCAGGCGCGTTGATTCCTACAATCATTCTGATTGTAGTCGTTTTACCTGCGCCATTGGGACCAAGAAAGCCAAAAACCCGCCCGGCGCGAACTTCAAACGAAAGACTATCGACGGCGAGAAAATCACCAAAGCGCTTCGAGACATTTTCCACCCGAATAGTTGTTGAATTTGCTGTTGTGTTCATTTAAACAAAATCACCGGAATGGGTGATTGCCGAAATATATTTTTGCGTTTATCCTTACACGGAAATTGCTTGAAAATGATAAGGCATTGGGCGACTGAATGAAATGCCCAAAGGACTTCTGCAATGGAGATTTTCGTTTACAAAAAAGGCTCCGATCACATTGACGAAGGGTTCAAAGCTAGTCAGCTTACGGAACTTCTTTCGGATCCTAACAATCTCGTTTGGCTGGACCTTGAAGCCCCGAACGATGCCGACACACGAATTCTTTCCGAAGTATTTCACTTCCATCCGCTTACAATTGAAGACTCGGTTCAGACGCGAAACCATCCCAAAGTCGAACAATTCCCCAATTATCTTTTCTTAATCGTGCATGGCGTAAAGGGCGAAACAAATTCTAGCAATTTTGTTACGCGCGAACTCGATGGATATCTTGGCAAGAATTTTGTCGTGACATTTCATCACGAAAATTTCTTCAGTATCGATGCAGTCAAGCGCCGCATTCGCGGAAGCACCTTTGCATTTGAGCGCGGCGCGGATTACATACTTCATCAGATTCTCGATGAGCTGGTGGATTTATATGTTCCGGTTGTCGATGATTTTGATAATTCGATCGTTACCCTCGAAGAGCGGGTGTTCAAAATGAAAAGATCGAATACGGCGGTGCTTGAAGACATAATGACGCTGAAGCGAAACGTGAATCGCTTAAAACGCATCAGCAACAAACAACGCGAAGTTTTGTATCGGCTCTCTCACGGAGAGTTTCCGCAGATCGATCCAGCTCATATTCCATTCTTTCGCGATGTTCACGATCATCTTTTACGCGTTGTCGATCTCGCTGAGAACTATCGCGATCTCATTAATGGACTAATGGACATACACCTAAGCGTCGTCGCAAACCGAACAAACGACGTAATGAAAGTCATCGCAATTTTTTCCGCAATTATGCTTCCGCTCACGCTCATTGCCGGAATATATGGAATGAATTTTGACAACATGCCGGAGCTCCACAGCGAAAATGGTTATTTTATTACGATCATGTTTATGCTTTTCGTTGCAACTATTCTTCTCATTTACTTTTGGCGAAAGGGTTGGATATTCCAACGCGACGAAATCGATTCGCAAGATCGCGCCGATGAATAGCGCATAGTTAAACGTCAGATCGAGAAAACAAAAAAGGTCAGCATTGCTGCTGACCTTTTTTCATTGCTCAAATTAATCGGTTCATTCAGTCATTTTCAAAAGCGTTCTAATTGCTATCCCGGTCGGACCCTTTGAGCGATGCGGTTTTACGTCGTCCGCCCATGCAGTTCCCGCAATATCCAAATGTGCCCACTTCGCTTTCTTGATGAATTCCTGAATAAAAACCGCACCGATAATAGTACCGGCTTTTCGCGAAGGACCGATGTTCTTAATGTCCGCAATATCGGATTTGATTCCGCGGCTGTATTCTTTTCCGACCGGAAGCTGCCAAAACTTTTCGCCGACAGCCTTTCCCGCATCGATGATTTCATCTATGAGTTTTTGATCGTTACCAAGGACTGCAGTGTAAACGTCGCCCAGCGCGATAATCACCGCACCCGTCAAGGTAGCCATATCAATGATTCGGGTCGCGCCTTTCTTCTCGGCATAAGCAACCGCATCCGCGAGAACGAGTCGTCCTTCCGCATCGGTGTTTAGAATCTCCACCGTTTTTCCGGTCATTGCAGTCACAACGTCGCTCGGTCGCGATGCTTTTCCATCAGGCATATTTTCGACTGCCGCAACGACGCCCATAACCGGAACATCCGGCTTCAATAAACCGACGGCTCTCATTGTTCCGATAACGGTACCGCCGCCGGTCATGTCATATTTCATCGCCTCCATTCCATCAGAAGGCTTGAGTGAAATTCCACCAGTATCGAACGTGATTCCCTTTCCCACGAACGCTAAAAGATCTTTCTTCTTTCCTTTCGCGCTTTTCGGTGTGTAATGCAAAACAATCAACCTAGCCGGTTCAGCCGAACCTAGCGAGACACTCAAAAGCGAGCCCATTCCGAGCTTCTTCATTTTTGCTTCGTCGAGAATTTCGCAACGCAGTCCGCATTCCCGCGCCATCTTTTGTGCGCGCTGCGCCATCGCGGAAGGAGTAAGAATATTCGGCGGTTCATTGGAAAGATCGCGTGTAAAGTTTATTGATTCACCAATGATTTGACCGCGCGAAAGTCCCTCTTTCATATCTTGGAGCTTGGCGCCTTCAATGAAGACTCCAAATTCTCGTACTGATTTCTTTTTCTTGCCGTTGGTTTTGTATTTATCAAGTTCGAACTGACTCGTGATTACACCTTGCGCCGCAAAAGAACAGACTTCTTTGGAATTTCCAGAAACACGCGGCACCAACGTAAATTCGTGTATGTTTCTTTTGTTCAAAAACCGCGTTGCTGTTCCCGACAATGTTGCGACGTGATGAGTGTCGCATTCATCTTTTTCACCCATTCCCACGAGAAGTAAACGAGTCGTATTCAGCTTCCCGTTTTTGGGAAAACGCAAAAACGCGGTTTCGCCTATCTCGCCCTTGAATTCTTCGACCTGCAAAACGGACTTGACCATTCCGCCTGTAAGGTTATCCAAATCACGAAGAAATCCAGCTGTAATTTTTTCGTCTTTGAAAACCGCAATTGCCAAAGTTTCCGTTTTGATTTGATGAACTTTTCCGGTGTAAGCCTGAGCTTTCATTTATTCCTCGACTAAAATGTTTGATGGTAGAAAATGCTAGGGACGCGATTAAATCTATATTATCTGAGCTTTTCTTTCAACTGCGCGCGGGTTTCGCGTTCAATATCTTTCTTCTTTATCGTGTCGCGCTTATCGTGCAGTTTCTTTCCTTTTGCCATTCCAATTTCAAATTTGATCCGACCATTGTTGAGGTAAACGCGCGTAACAACCAGAGTCATTCCCTTTTGCGTAACTTCTTTTTCAAGCCGGTCAATTTCACGACGGTGCATCAGAAGTTTTCGCGTACGCACCGGTTCCTGATTTTCGCGATTGCCATGTGAGTAAGGAGAAATGTGCGCGTTGAACAACCACACTTCGCGATCTTTTATCGCAACGTACGATTCCTTCAACTGAATCTTTCCGCTCATCACGCTCTTCACTTCCGTTCCTTTCAAAGCAATTCCGGCTTCGTATTTTTCCAGAATGTGAAATTCGTGATAAGCGGCGCGATTATTTGCGAGGTCTCTTTCCGAAGCTGACATACAGTTTTATTTTGCCCTCACAAAACGGTGCGCGCAACGCGGATTATGTTGCGCGCACCCTTTTACATTTGCGATCATTCAACGCTCGGTCTGAAGCTTGACCCGAAATCGCCCTCGAAGCTCATATGGATTCGCTCCAAACTAAACGATTTTTCGGCATCTGTTAAGGATCCCGGAGCGCGGCCTGCGCGCGCAGTACGCGTGCCTGCCATCCCAGAACTCCTAAATCGCCGCCGCCCAATGGCGGTGAGTCACATTGAGTAACTTTTCCTTCCGGATCGTAATATTCGCTGTCGTTACTGCTGAAGACGACACATCCGTTCATCCTCGTCTGCCTCGAATGTTCCAAGGCAACTTCCCGAAGCACTTTGCGAAGTTCTTCCGTTACTTTTCCGGAATCATCGAAAACCGCGCCGGAATAATAGATGATGATTCCGCCGCGCCTGACAGCGGATTCCCATACGGGAGGAAGTTTTCCGCGCACGACCTCGCCGCCGCGATAAAGAATGAGCCCTTCGTGTTCGGGTGCGATTTGCTCATCCCTATAAATGTTTATGTCCGCCCGAAAATAACTCGAGTAGCCTAAACGGTAAACGTATCTTGGGTATGTCATGGTTGATGTATTCTCCTTTTTTTATTTGGTAAATACATCAGGACGAAAAAAGACCAGTGACTGAATCAAGAGTCACTGGTCACGCGCAAACTTTCGAGAATTTCCAAAGCACTTTTGCTTTAGCACATCGAGGCATTTGCCTCAAAGCACCGTGTCTCTGCCGGTTGCCGGAATCGGAAATCCGATTCACTCCTGATGTCGGAATCTAAAATTGCATAAAGAAAATATTCTGTCAAAGAGATTTTGCGCACAGGATAAATTATGCCGGGTTGAACAAATTCGCCACTCTGCGCGCGGATGATTTGCCCGCACGAGTTTGATCGGCATTGATTCTAGCTGCGAATCGCTCTTGAAATTGAGTTGACAAGAAATTTTCGCGTCAATAAAGTAAAACCACTTTGCTGGGAGATCGTCTAATGGTAGGACTCCAGATTCTGGATCTGGCTATCGGGGTTCGAGTCCCTGTCTCCCAGCCAAATCGATTGCAGATTTCGGATTTTCGTTTTGAGTCTCACCTTCAGCCGGCTAGTCCCGATGGCACGCTGAAACTTGGACTCAAAACTTCAACCTGCATGTCGCAGTCCATATTCATATGACCTGGCACGAAACGAAAATCCGCGTCCGCTATGTTGAAACGGACAAAATGGGAATTGTTCACCACTCCAATTATCCAATCTGGTTTGAGATCGGACGCAGCGAGTTTTGTCGTTCGCGCGGTTTCTCATATCTCGATATGGAAGAGAAAGACGATGCTCTCCTCGTCGTTGCGGAAATTTACTGTCGCTATAAATCACCTGCCAATTATGAAGATGAGATTACGATCAAAACCCGGGTGCAGGAAATTCGCAGTCGCTCGATGAGATTTGTTTATGAAATTTTTCGCGAATCGGATGGAACTTTGCTAGCCGAAGGTGAAAGCCTTCATGTTGTGACTGATTCCGAAAAGAAAGTCCGAACACTTCCTGAAAACTACAAGGCACTTTTGTTAAATCAAAAAGAAGGAGCAGCCGCGGAGGACAGCCCAAAAGTTATCCCTGCCGCGCATCCGCCAAGCTAGTATCCGGGTTCTTCAAAATTTGCGTTCCGCTAGCAGCGCGTGAACCGAATCAATATGAGGTTTCATCAGTTCGTCTTTTTCAATAAAAGGAACTTTTGAACGAATCAACTCAAACGCTCTCGCGGTTCCTTTTCCCAATCGTTTATCACTTCCGATTACTTTGCGACGAAAATCTATTCCCTGCGCCGCGGCGAAAAGTTCCAGCGACAAAATGTGTTCGAGATTTTCTCCTATGCTTCGCAGTTTCAGCGCTGCAGTCGCGCCCATCGAAACGTGATCTTCCACATTCGCGGAAGTCGGAATTGTGTCGACGCTCGCCGGATGCGCGAGAATCTTGTTTTCGGTCGCGAGCGCCGCCGCCGTGTATTGCACGATCATAAACCCGGAATTCAGTCCGCCATGTTCGGTCAAAAACGCCGGAAGAGTATGCGCATTTGAAGCTTCATCGGTTAGTCGCATTAAACGACGCTCCGAAATATTTCCGAGTTCGGCAAGCGCGATCGCAAGATAGTCGAAAGCAATCGCGAGCGGCTCTCCATGGAAATTGCCGCCGGAAATTACTTCAATCTTTTCACCATCGATAAAAATCAACGGATTGTCCGTTACGGAATTTAATTCGATATTCAAAACCCATTCGGAATAGACAATCGCATCGCGACACGCGCCATGAACCTGCGGCATGCAACGAAGCGTGTAAGCATCCTGAACATTCGATGAATCGCTTTCACGAACGAATTCACTGCCCGCTAGTTTCTCGCGAAGACTTTTGGCGCATTCAATTTGGCGTGGATGCGGACGAAGCGTATGAATGCCTTCATCGAAAGCACGCGGCGTTCCATTGAGCGCTTCCAAAGTAAGACATCCGGAAATATCGGCTACCTCTGCAAGGTATTTCGCCTTCGCGGTTTCGAGAATACCAATTGCCGCCATCGCTGAAGTACCGTTTGTAAGCGCAAGTCCTTCTTTTGCTGCAAGCGTGATAGATTCGAGACCACACTTTCTCAATGCATCTTTGGCAGGAATGATTACGCCGCCGAACTCAACTTCGCCCTCACCGATCAAAGCCAAAGACATATGCGCCAACGGCGCCAAATCGCCACTCGCTCCTAGACTTCCTTTTGACGGAATCACGGGATGAATACCGTGATTCAATAAATCAAGCAACAATTGAAGAGTCGAAACTCTGATTCCCGAAAATCCGCGTGCTAACGTATTCGCACGAATGAGCATAATCGCTCGAGTCGTAGGGATATCAAATGGACGTCCAACTCCGACAGCGTGACTTAAGATGATATTCCTTTGCAGCAGTTCGACTTCGTCTTTTGAAATTACTTTATCTTTGAACGCGCCGAATCCGGTGGTGATTCCATAAGCGATTTCGCCACGATCAAGCAAAACCTGAACTGCGTTCGCGCATCGTTCAACGCGCTTCATCGCCGCCGAATCGAGATTCACTTTCGGAGCGCCGGGTTTTCCGTAGGCGACCGCTAAAGCTTCTTCAAATTTTAGATTTTCTCCGTCTAAAACGATCTCTTTCATAAACACAATTGCCGAAACATATTCTTCAATTATTACGAATCAACGCTTTCGCCATTCACCACCGTTTTACCTTTCTTTATCACGCGTTCCACGCAATTCCATCCGAATTCGTAACACACTTCCCGATAATCTTTCGTATCGAAAATGAGCATATCGGCTTGTTTTCCAAGCTCCAACGAGCCGACCTCTTTGCCGAGACCGATTGCAAAGGCGGAATTAATCGTCGCTGCGTTGAAAGCTTCCGACGGTAAAAGTTTTTGATATCGACATGCGATCTGCATCGCCATCGGTTGGGAAGGGCACGGCGCGCTTCCCGGATTGTAATCGGTCGAAAGTGCAATGGCGCAACCTTCATCAATCAATTTTCGGGCGTCGGCGAAATGCGACGAACCGAAATTGAAGTTAACCGTCGGTGTGATCACTCCGATGGTTTCTGAATTCGAGAGCAACTTAATTTCATTTTCCGAAATATGATCGAGGTGATCGATTGAGGTTGCGCCAAGTTTGATCGCGGCAGCCGAAAAGCCCAGATTTGTAAACTCATCAACGTGTGCTTTCAGCCCAAAACCAAGAGCCTTTGCAGCTTCGAGGATTCGTGTTGCCTGTTGAAAACTAAAGGCGTTTTGCTCACAAAAAACATCGGCAAACATAGGTC
>DAITAB010000323.1:0-2427 GCA_036824525.1 Pyrinomonadaceae bacterium | reverse complement strand
CCGCGAAGGCGGAAGAACCGTCGGCGCCGGTACAGTTTCAGAGATTGTTGAATAGTTTTGAGTTCCGGGGAAAACGGGAACCTAAAACATTAGGGGTTTTATGCCGAGAGACAACATCGTTCTGCAATGCACGGAATGCAAAGAACGTAATTACGTTACGACGAAAAACAAGAAGAATACGCCGGACCGGTTGGAGTTTAAGAAATACTGCCGACGTTGCCGTTGCCATACTAACCATAAAGAAACTAAGTAGAGAGTATCGAAAAGTTGATAGTGAAAAATGGAGAGTTGATTAGGAGATCGTTTTTACCACTTTTCATTCTTAGTTTTTCACTTAGTTTTTAGGGGTATGGTGTCAATGGTTAGCACGTCGGTCTCCAAAACCGTAGGTCCGGGTTCGAGTCCTGGTACCCCTGCCAATCGGATTAGGTAGGAATAGGAAGGGAAAAGTAAGTGTCAGAGGCAATTGAAACGGTCGAGAACAAGTTGAAGAAGACTGGAGTTGGTGAATTCGTTCGTGAAACGCGCGAAGAGCTGAACAAGTCTACATTTCCGTCGTCGGAAGATGTGCGGGGCACGACGATGATTGTCATTCTGAACGTGATTTTCTTTGCGGCATTTCTGTTCATAGTCGATCGCGCGTGGGTTTATATTCTCGCCGGTTTGGAGTGGCTTGTTAACAAATTAGCGGGACTTTAATTTTTCCAATGAATCAGTGGTATTTCATACATACGTACTCAGGCCACGAGAATAAGGTGCTCGAGAGTTTGAAGGCTCGAATTCGCGATATGGGTTTGGCGGATCAGATTGTCTCCGTTCTTTTACCAAAAGAGACGGTTGTTGAAATGCGCGGCAGCAAGAGAATTGAATCGAGTCGGATGTTTTATCCGGGATATGTATTGGTTGAAGTTGCATGCGACGAAAAGGGACGGATACCGGACAACGTTTTCCATGCGATCAAGTCGACTCCGAAAGTCACCGGTTTCTTGGGCGGTAAGGCGCCGACTCCGTTGAGCCAGGCAGAGGTTGACCAGATTGTTCACAACGTCGAAGTCGCAATGGAGAAACCTAAGCCTAAGTTCTCCTATGAAGTTGGCGAAGTGGTGCGAATCAAATCCGGCCCGTTTGCAAGTTTCACGGGTAAGGTTGAGGAAGTGAGTGAGGAAAAAGCGACGCTCAAAGTAACGGTCACAATTTTCGGAAGATCGACACCGGTTGAACTCAGTTTCCTCGACGTCGAAAAAGTTACTTTTGCAGAAGAAGAATAAATAAGAGGACATTTTCGCCGGGCTAGAGGCTAGGCGAAATCGTTAATCGAACAATGGCAAAGAAAATTACAGGTTATATCAAGTTGCAGATTCCAGCGGGCAAAGCAAATCCCGCTCCGCCGATTGGTCCGGCACTCGGACAACACGGTGTGAACATCATGGAATTTTGCAAGGCGTTCAACGCGAAAACGCAAAGCATGGATCCGGATATGAAGATTCCGGTGGTAATCACCGTCTATGGTGACCGCTCGTTTACCTTCGAAACAAAGACGCCTCCTGCGGCGGATTTGATACGAAAGGCTGCGGGAATTCCTAAAGGATCGGGCACGCCAAACCGCGATAAGGTTGGAACGATCTCGCGTGGGAAGTTGATGGAGATCGCCAAGCTTAAAATGCCCGATCTGAACACGACGAATGTCGATTCCGCAGCGCGAACGATCGAAGGCACGGCGAAGAGCATGGGATTGACGATTACTGATTGAAAATTGCTCTTTATAGAATTGAATTTTGTCGGTTCTAATCAAAAGGGAGAAATGATTGCGGTGCGAATCGCAAATTTAAAAACATTTCGCTTGCACCTTTATATTTAAGATGAAAAAACGTGGAAAAAAGTATCAGGCGGCATTGGGCAAGCTTGATGCGAACAAGAAGTACACGCTCGATGAAGCGGTATCCAAAGTTAAAGAAGTCGCTTTTGCGAAATTCGATGAAACCGTAGAGCTAACAGTTTGGCTGGGAGTTGATCCTCGTAAAGCCGATCAAATGGTGCGCGGAACGATGGTTCTGCCTCATGGATTGGGCGGAAAAGCCAAAAGAGTGGTCGTAATTGCGCAAGGCGACAAGATCAAAGAGGCGCTGGATGCGGGTGCGGATTTTGCCGGCGGCGACGATATCGTGGAAAAGATAAAAGGCGGCTGGCTGGATTTCGATGCGGTTGTTGCTACTCCGGATATGATGCGCTCAGTCGGAACGCTTGGAAAAGTTTTAGGTCCGCGCGGACTGATGCCAAATCCAAAAACCGGAACAGTGACGATGGATGTAAAGACCGCGATTCTGGAAACGAAAGCGGGAAAAGTCGAGTATCGAGTTGATAAGACGGGCGTCATTCACACCGCTGTCGGAAAAGTCTCTTTCGATAAAGAAAAACTTTTCGAAAACG
>DAITAB010000119.1:0-8076 GCA_036824525.1 Pyrinomonadaceae bacterium | reverse complement strand
GACATCGCGATTTATCGTGCGAACGGAGCTAATCAGGAATGGTGGGGAATAAGATCTTCGAACTCCACAGTTTTCGCCGCGCCATTCGGAACCACCGGCGATAAAGCGGTGCCCGGCGATTACACCGGCGACGGAAAATCCGACATCGCGTTCTTTAGACCATCAACCGGAAACTGGTTTGTCTTGCGCAGCGAAGATAGTTCGTTTTACGCATTTCCTTTCGGCGCAAGCGGCGACACTCCCGCACCGGGCGATTACGACGGCGACGGAAAATTCGACGCGGCAGTCTTCAGATCGGCAAGCGCAACTTGGTTCTTGAATCGTTCGACGGCGGGAGTGCAAATCGTCGGCTTCGGTACGAATGGCGACCAACCGATACCAAATGGGTATGTGAGATAAATGTTAGTCAGTAGACGGAAGATCGTATCTTTCGGAGTGCGGACGGCTCGTCCGCACGATTGCGAAGCAGTCGCAAACCGTAAGACTTTCAAATCGCTCGTGCGATCGTGAAAACGTAAATTTTCTTCGCACCGTTTTCTTTAAGAACTTCTGCGCACTGCGATGTTGTCGCGCCGGTGGTAAAGACGTCATCCACTAAGAGAATCGTCTCGCCCTCTATAAGTTTTGGTCGCGACACTTCAAATATTTTCTTTACGCTCTCGCGGCGGGCACGACTGTCCATTCCCATACGATGTTTCTCATTTTTCGCGCTTCGCGTTAATGAACCTGCGTCCAGCGGAATTCCAAATCGCTTCGCGATTACTTGGGCAATTACCTCGGCTTGATTGAATCCGCGTGCCCGAATTCTTCTTTTTGAGAGCGGAACGGGAATTATTTTTGTGGAGTCCAGGAAGTCGGATCGGATAAATGTCTCGATTATTCCTTGTCGAAGCCAAGGAGAAATCGCTGGCGAATGCTTCAACCCCAATACAGAATTGACCAGCGCATTGGCGTAAGGTCCGATCGCCGCGGCTTTATCATATGCATCGTCACCGCATCGACCGCAATAGAAATTCTTGTTATTTTTTTCGCCACGAAGAAAAGTACCGCACTTTGCACACAAATTTTCTGCGTGTGTGAAAACCTTGGTCGCATCGCAGCAATAAGAACAAATCGAGCCACCAAACTTCGATTCGACGCTGCGCTCACAGATCGAACATGATTGAGGAAAAAAGAGGGTAAGGACAGGATCGAATAGTCTATTGCGAGTCATCAACAAAAAAGGCGGCAAACGCCGCCGTATTTCTTACTCTTCCAATTCGCCGCGTTCGACGAGTTCCTGACATTTCAAACAATAGCGCGCCCATGGAAGCGCCTGCAGACGTTTTCCCGGAATCGGCGACTCACAGTTTACGCACAGCCCATATTCTTTGTGCTTGATGCGGAGCAGCGCCTCATCGATCATCTGAAGCTGTCGGCTTTCATTCTCGGAAACTGCCAACATTACATTCTTCGAATAATTTTGAACTGCCTGATCAACGGGATCCGGAGTTTCATTGTCGTCAACCGAAAGCTCATTGCCATTCAGTTTCAATGAAAGTCCTTCGCGTTCGGCAATCAGCGTTTTTTTGATTTCTTTAAGATCTAAACCCTTCATTTCTGATACGGAAATCCTTTAATTATTGTAAATGCGCGATACAACTGCTCAAGCAATATTACCCGCGCGAATTCATGTGTCAACGTAAAGCCGGACAGCGATAATACCATGTCTGCCTTCTTAACAACTTCCCGGGAAACCCCAGTTGAACCACCCAAAACAAAGGCGATTTCTTTCAAACCGTGATTTTGCCACTTTTCGACGATTTGCGCTAGTTGAGGCGAAGTTACCGAGCGTCCTTCAGCGTCTAATACGACGACGAAGCCCTTTTGATTCAAACTCTCTAAAATACGTTTGCTTTCAATTTCCCTTGTTTCATCGCGAAGCTCCTTCACTTCGAATTTGACGAAATGCGAGAGCCGCTCGCTGAAATCATTCTGAAGCGCGCGCAAATTCGCATTCTTCGTCTTCCCGACCCAAATGAATTGAAAGTGCATTGAGAGCTAAATTGACTCCGGAAGAGGCACACGTTTCGCGTCGCGCCAAAGACGTTCGAGATCATAAAACTCACGCGACTTCGCCTCGAAAACATGAAAGATGAAGTCGCCGTAATCCAGTAGAATCCATTCCGCCGAATTGTAGCCTTCAATTCGAACGGCACGCGTTTTCAGTTGTTTCTTAAGTTGCTCCGAGACCTCATCGCAAATCGCCTGAACCTGACGCTGATTGGTTCCCGTCACAATTACAAAGAACTCGGTAAAGCTCGCGATTTCGCGTAGGTCAAGCACAACCGGATTCAGTGCCTTCTTTTCGCTCGCGCAATGCAACGCGAGTCGAATAGTTTCATCGAGATCGGAATATGGAGTTTGCGCTTCAGTTACGACAATTTTTGCGGTTGCGTGTTCGAGGCTCTGCTTCTTCAGTGTTTCTTCCATCAATATTAATCCAAATAGAGTTTCTGCTTAACAATGTATTGCGCAACCTCGGGCGAAACAAGTTCGCGCCATAACAAATTTCCTTCCCTGATCATCTGGCGAATCTCCGTTGCGGAAATATCGAGACTCACCGCATCGGTAAAATAAATTCGATTGCTTTCCGAAGGTGGCAATTTAGTACTACCGCGAAGATCAACCACGCGTCTTCGAATTTCTTCCGTTACGTGAGATGTTCCCATCTCACAATTCGGACGATGAATCACAATGATGCTCACCATCGTCAAAACTTTTTCCCATTCGCGCCAAGTCGTTATATCGCGCCAGGAGTCTGCGCCAATCACAAAAAAAATCTCTGCCTCGGGAAAGGTCGCTTTAAGTTTCGGCAAAGTCTCTACCGAATAGGGCTTTTCGGGCGCGTCGAGTTCAATAGTAGAGATCGAAACTGTTTCAATTTCCTGTGTAGCAAGTGCAAGCATCGCAACACGGTGAAATGGCGAAGTTGGTTTTCGGTCGCGCTTGTGTGGCGCCTGAAACGCCGGAATGAAAACCAGTTCGTCCAATTCAAAAAGTGACGGCAATTCGCGCGCAATCGCCTCATGTGCGAGATGTACGGGATCAAAACTTCCCCCGTAAAACGCGATCCGACGATGACGAGTTGAAACCTGACCATCTCGACTTTCCAACTCTTCGTCGGGTTGGTTTGGTGACTTCCTTTTCATAAACGAACTACGCCGTTTGACCTTCAATTACTTTGCGCGAGGCATTATCGCGTCGCAATTTCTCCGCCTCTAATTCCCCGGCTACTGCAAAAACCAACTCCTTCAAACCCTTACCGGCTACGGAAGAAATTTCGAAAAACTTCCGACCTTCGGACTCCGCACAATTTCGCAGTCGTTCCAGTCTTTCCGGTTCATCGAGCGCGTCAATTTTTGTTGCCACGACAATTTGCGGACGCGTTGCTAATTCAGGACTGTAATTCGAAAGTTCGCGATTAATGATTTCGTAATCTTCAACCGGATCGCGCCCTTCAAGCGACGAAACATCTACGAGGTGCAAAAGAATCTTCGTGCGTTCGATATGCCGCAAGAACCTATCGCCGAGACCCGCGCCTTCCGAAGCTCCTTCAATCAAACCGGGAACATCCGCCACTACGAAAGAACGGTAATTTCCGAGATCGACCACACCGAGATTCGGCTCGAGCGTCGTAAAAGGATAGTCGGCAATCTTGGGTTTCGCCGCGGATATGACGCTAATCAAAGTAGACTTTCCCGCATTCGGAAACCCGACCAGACCGACATCGGCGATCAATTTTAGTTCGAGTTGAAGTTCGCGTTCATCGCCGCGACCACCATCCTGATGGTAACGCGGTGCGCGATTCGTGGAGGTAGCAAAATGGGCGTTTCCAAATCCGCCACGTCCGCCTTTCGCGATGCGGGTTCGTTGTCCGTTTTCGGTTAAATCACAAAGCAAGACATTGGTAAAAGCATCAAAGATCTCGGTGCCGACCGGAACTCTAACGATCACATCCTCGCCGTCGCGTCCGCTGCAGTTCGAACCTTCGCCGTGTCCGCCACGCCCGGCTTTATGTTCCGGATTATAGCGAAGATGAAGGAGCGTATTAACCGACTCGGAGGCTTCCAGCCAAACGTCGCCGCCTTTGCCGCCATCGCCGCCGGAAGGTCCGCCGCGCGGCACGAATTTCTCGCGCCGAAAAGCCGTGACGCCGTTTCCGCCATCGCCCGCTTTCACCCGAATTCTTACCCGATCTATAAACATCCCCGAAATAATAAGACGCTCACGCGAACATCGAAATTGTTCCGCGTAAGCGTCTCGGATCATTTGCGCGTTCGCGCAAAAACTTATGAAGCCACTGCCAGTTCTTTTGCGCCTTCCATATAAACGCTAATGAACTTGCCTTTCCGACCTTTGTTTTCAAACTTCACGACTCCGGAGATCATCGCGAACAACGTATCGTCTTTTCCGCGACCGACGTTTTTGCCCGGCTTCCATTTCGTTCCGCGCTGTCGCGCCAAAATGTTTCCGCCAAGAACTTTCTCACCGCCGAACTTCTTAAGCCCAAGTCTTTGCGAATTCGAATCGCGACCGTTTCGTGATGAACCTACACCTTTTTTATGTGCCATAAAACGATTTGGGATTTGAGAATTTCGTTTTGATTACCAACTTCAATTGGCTCTTATTCAAAAAAACCACCCGCCTACGCGTGGACTCAAAACTTCATTCCGCAATCCGCTCTCCTAAATCTTTTCAATCTTGATTTCTGTGTATCCCTGACGATGTCCTTGCTTGCGCTTGTACTGTTTGCGGCGTTTCTTTTTGAACACGATGATCTTGTCCCCGCGACCATGTGAGACAACGGTCGCCGAAACCGATTTGCCCGACGCGATCTTCGCACCGTCGCCGATCATCATCGCTTCGACGTCAACTTTCTCTCCCGCCTTCTTATCAATTGAAGGCACGCGCAAAGTCTGTCCTGCTTCAACAGAATATTGCTTTCCGCCCGTTCTAATAATTGCGAATGACATAAACCTCTCCTAGCTTCAATCAACGGAAAATCGTCCGCTATTGGAAAACTTCAGATTATACGGAAGACAGGCGTTACCGTCAATTTCCCAAGAAATCTCGGCAAACCGCCCCTTTCACTACTCGACAGATGCTATATTCTCGCTAAACTAGGCTTTATATGAACATCGGGATCACGGTTTACCCAACTTACGGTGGTAGTGGAATTGTCGGCTCGGAACTCGGACGTGAACTCGCCGAACGCGGTCATAACGTTCACTTTATCTCCTCAGCGCTGCCGACTCGACTCACCGAACTTAATGAGCGGGTGCACTTTCACGAAGTCGAAATGATGTCGTATCCGCTTTTTGAACATCAACCTTATTCGCTCGCGCTTTCGACTAAGATGATGACGGTCGCGCGCGCTGAAAATCTCGATCTGCTTCATGTCCACTATGCAATTCCGCATTCGATAAGTGCGATTCTCGCCCGTGAGTCGCTCAAACCCAAGCGGTATCTTCCGGTGATCACCACTCTGCACGGAACAGATATCACACTCGTCGGTGCTGATCGTTCGTATCTGCCGATTACGCGTTACGGTTTGCAACAGTCTGACGGCGTTACCGCCGTTTCGAAATTTCTTAAGCAAGCAACAATCGAAACTTTCGACTTTGACGAAATCGAGGTCATTCCGAATTTTATTTGCGCCGATCATTATCAAAAGTTGAGTGATTTTCCGTTGCGAAAGGAATTGGCGCCAAACGGTGAAAGACTGTTGGTTCACGTTTCGAATTTTCGCGCGGTGAAGCGACCGACTGATTGCGTAGAGATTCTTGCACGCGTTTTGAAACAAGGTGCAAACGCAAAGCTCATCATGGTCGGCGATGGTGCCGAACGTTCCGCCTGTTTTTATCTCGCGGAACGACTCGGAATATCGGAAAAAGTAATGTTTGTAGGAAAACAGGCGAAGATCGCCGATTATCTCGGAGTCGCGGATGTGTTTCTTCTTCCTTCGGAGCTCGAATCGTTTGGACTAGCTGCGCTGGAAGCACAAGCCTGCGAAGTTCCGGTTGTGTCGACACGGGTTGGCGGAATTCCGGAAGTGGTTACTGAAGGGGAAACCGGATTTATGAGCGACATCGGCGACGTCGAAAAAATGTCGGGCGATGTGTTGCGTCTCCTTGGCGACGAAAAACTTCGCACCGATTTTGGTAAACGCGGTCGCGAAACCTCCATCGCGCGCTATAGCGCCAGCCTTGTAATTCCGCAATACATTAAGTTCTACGAAAAAGTGTTGTCACAAACCGAGAAGCAACGTTCGCAAATCGCTTAGCGGGTTTTTACCGCGGAGATACATAGGAATTACAAAAGCCTTTGAACGGCGATAATTTAGGTAGTTGTTTGCACTACCGTTGATTGGAATGAGTAACTTCTATTCGGTTTTTCTCTGTGCCTTCGCGTCTCTGCGGTAAGATTCTCTTTCCAAAAATGATGGACGAAAAACCAGAACTAATTCGTGCGGTCGGAACTCCGGGCGCGACGGCGCTGAACATGATTGACATGATCGGCGTTGGTCCGTTTATTACGATGCCTCTGATCATCGCGGCGATGGGTGGACCGCAGGCAATGATTGGATGGATCGTCGGCGCCGTATTGGTGATGTGCGATGGTTTGGTTTGGGCGGAACTAGGCGCATCGATGCCGAAATCCGGTGGACCTTACAATTACCTCAAGGAAATTTACGGCGCAAACAAACTCGGCAGGTTGATGTCGTTTCTTTTTATCTGGCAGCTTACATTTTCCGCGCCGCTTTCGATCGCCTCGGGCTGCATCGGTTTTGCCGGTTACGCGACTTACGCCTTTCCTTCGCTCGATACGACATATTTCCGGAGCGATCTCGCGCTTCATATTCCCATTATCGGCGATCTCGCCGCGAGCATCTCTTTTTCGAATGCGACTATTCTCGCGATCGCCGTTGTTTCGTTCTGCGTGTTTCTTCTTTATCGCAAAATTACGATCATCGAAAAATTCTCAAAGTTTCTGTGGATCGGTGTGATGCTCACCATTCTTTGGGTCATTTTCGCCGGTCTTACAAATTTCAACCCCGTAATCGCATTTGATTTTCCACCGGAAGCCTTCACGCTTCGTCCGCAATTTTTTACCGGACTCGGCGCGGCACTCCTAATCTCGGTTTACGATTATTGGGGTTACTACAACGTGAATTTCTTCGCCGGCGAAGTGAAAAATCCGGAAACGACGATTCCGCGTTCGATAATTATTTCGATCGCCCTCGTCGCGGCGATTTATATCGTAATGAACATCGCCGTGCTCGGTGTAATTCCTTGGCAGGAATTTTCCGAAACGGCAAAATCGGACGCGCGGCGTTACGTGATTTCGATTTTCATGGAACGAATTTATGGCAACACCGCCGGCGTGATCGCAACCCTGCTGATTATGTTCACGGCGTTTGCTTCCGTTTTTTCTTTACTGCTCGGATATTCGCGCGTGCCTTACGCCGCAGCTCTCGACGGTAATTACTTCAAGATTTTTTCCAAGGTTCATCCCGAACACAGATTTCCTCATGTCTCGCTTCTGATTTTGGGATTGATTGCCGCGCTGTTTTGTTTCTTCAAACTTGCGGACGTCGTCGCCGCGCTTGTCGTAATTCGTATTACGATTCAATTTCTCGCACAGATCGTCGGGCTTTTGATTTTGCGTGCGACTCGCCCCGAAATGCCCAGACCGTTTAAGATGTGGCTCTATCCGATTCCGGCGCTGATTGCGATCGCGGGATTTTTGTATGTGCTTTTTATGCGCACGAATTTTCAGAAAGAGATTCGCTATGCGGCTGTTTTAATCATTGTCGGCTTGCTGATTTATTTTGTACGCGCATTCCGACGTAAAGAATTCCCGTTTGCGGTTTGACGGAGCGCAGGCAGCCTTGCCTGCAACGAACGCGGAAGCGTTCGAAAGAAACATCCGCCCGCGATTGGGCATGGGCTTCTATTGTGAAGAAACACTCAATGACATTTCATAATTTTCCATCGGCGCTTTTCCGCGTTTATTCGCGCTTGATTGTCTTCT
>DAITAB010000118.1:0-8084 GCA_036824525.1 Pyrinomonadaceae bacterium | reverse complement strand
GGCAGAGGTCTGCAAAACCTTTATTCATCGGTTCGATTCCGATCGCCGCCTCCAATCAGAAACTCAATCCGTAAAAAGATCATCGAAGATTTATTGGCGTGTGGTTACGCTCAGAATCTTTTCACGTGCGTCTAATTTCGTCGCGAATTAAATGCAGGGTTGAGCTTGATGGCGCGCGCGAACTGCTTTTCGGCAAGATCGTTCATCCCAATGTTTTGTAAGCGCAGACCGACCATCCAGTAAAAAAGCGGATCGGCAGGAGTAACTTTATCAGCTTGTTTTTGATAAGCGATTGATGCTTCCGGCTGACCTAAAGACGCGCTCGCGCCAGCGAGGAAATTGTTTGCTAAAGGAAGATTCGGGTTATTTTTGATGGCTTCGCGCCAAACTGAAACGGCTTCATCTTTGCGCCCGAGCGACCACAACGAATCGCCTTTTTCTTCACGTGCCAGAACCAGATCAGGGCGCTCAGCGAGCGCCTGATCGATACTAGCGACCGCTTCATCGTAACGATTCAAACGGTTCAAAATTGCGCCGCGGTAATATAAACTTAAAGCTTTCGCCTGCCCTTCTTGATGCGCTGCGGACGCAGCGAGCAGTTCAACAGCTTGTTCGGTGTTTCCGGAAAGATATTCGAACCATGCAAGCTTCGGTAATGCCGTACTATTGGGGAACAAACCGGTATTCGCGGCAGATTGAAGATGCTTTTTCCCATTCGCAATGTTCGCACGGTCGCCGGCAGTTAACCATTGATCGGGATTTTTCTGCGCCAGCGCGAGTTCATCAGGGATCTTGAGGTTCTCAAAAGCCCGCGCGCCTGCCCATTCGTTATAATGAACCCAACCGCTGTGCGCGTTCAAGCCTATCCATACCATCGCAAAACTCGAAAATATCCAGCCCGCTTTTTTAAAATTACCGGATGATTTCAGATTGAAACGGTAGAAGGACAAATCCTTCGCTCTGAATAATTTCAGCGTTCTCATCGCGAGAAACGTAGTCACGCACGCGATTCCGAGTGCCATCAACATCGGAACAAGCTGGTAAACGTCCCAAACCGCCAAAAAACTCGCGAAAAATACAAATGCCGCCGCGATTTCTTCGATCCAGGTCAGCGAAAAGTTTTTTGTGATCGTTTTCGGAACTCCGATCGCCGGTTTGCCGAAACCGAAATATAGCGCGTCGTTGGGACAAACGCTCACGCAATCCATACATTTCATACAACCCTGGTCAACGACCATTCCGTATTGTTTGACCTCGGCGTGAACCAAGACGTTCGAAGTGCAGACGGCGGTGCAATGCCCGCACTGATTACATGCGTCTGTCACGCGAATTTTTCCCGGCGCGATTTTGTCGGCGAGGCTGAAAAAGCCGCCGTACGGACAGGCGTAAGTGCAGAAACCTTTCTGTCCCAAAAAATAGACGGTCATAAATCCGCATATAAAAAGAAATGGAATGGCGACTGCGACTGTCGGAAACGTCGCCCAAAATTCGGTTGTCACGAGATGATTAGTGAACTGCGGAATCATCG
Source organism: Pyrinomonadaceae bacterium (assembly GCA_036824525.1). GTDB lineage: Bacteria > Acidobacteriota > Blastocatellia > Pyrinomonadales > Pyrinomonadaceae > DAITAB01. The sequence goes on along the minus strand of DAITAB010000118.1, from coordinate 6,556 downwards.
GTTCGTTTGGCGCTTTGGCGAAGTATCTTAAAACAGTCGGATAAACGAACATATAGAGCGCGACGATGAGCGGCACGAAGACTAGCAGCCGCGAGCGAAAAGGCTTCGGCGTGAGTCCGAATTTTTTCAGCAACCACGCACAGAAATCCTGTAAAGCCAGAATATGACAGCCCCAACCGCAGACAAACCGCCCGAATACGAGCGTGGCGAGAATAGCGAGAATGAAAAAAATGAATCCTGCATTGACGGCTCCGGTTTGCAAAGTCTGCATTGATTCCGAAGGTTCGATCGGCGAAATCGTCCGCCCCATGAACCACCATTGAACAATGTGCGCGATCATTAGCAGATTAAGTGCGATAAGAGCCGCCGCGCGCCAACGGGCAGTTCGAGACTTACGAATTCCCTTCTCCTGACCTTCGGAATTCTGGAGTATCGGCAGGTCGGTGCTCCGCCTGACTCTTTCTCCATCACCCACACAATCTTTTTTCATAATCAAAATAGATTAATTATTAGTTCGCACTGGAATAAAACCGTAATTCGCACTTGATTAATTAACCGAAAAGAGTGTAAAAGGAAACCTACTTTTTTCGAAGCCAACCAGAGTTCTACGTAGACGTTTCGGACTTTCCGGACAATCAGAAAAATTATGCTGAAAACACTTCTTATAGGTCTGCTTCCTTTGCTGGGATTATTTGGCAACGAAGCGGCTAATTTGGTAACCAACGTAAGTCAAACCGGTTCGGCGGGCGATACCGGAAAGCTGGAAAAGATGATTGTGGCTGAAGGCAATGTCGTGATGGACATTGATTTGAAGCGACTCAACGTAAAAGGTTCGGATACAAAGCTTCGCAAGTCGAACATAATAAATTTTGGCGTTGAGCAAAATTCGTTTTTCCGTGTTCTTGTTTTCAATGATGAGTTTCGCGGTCCGATTCCGGGCTCGATGGCATTATTGCCGCATGATTCACCGAAACTCCCCTCAAAATTGAGTGATTCTCTTGAACAATTGGTAGTCGAGAGTTTGCCGTGGGGCGAAGAATCTGACCTCGTTGTTCGCGACGGAAAAACGGGTTTCGTTTATTTCAACATTCAAGGACACGAATTCACGTATAGCGCGGACGAGCGTGTATTGCGATTAGATTCGGGAAGGTTATTGATCTCAAAGGAATTTGCCCGCGAGCTCGGACGTTCTTCGAAAACGGGCTCTGTTGTTGGAAAAATTTCATTGACTGCTACGATGCAGCCAATCGAAGTCAGTCAGATCGTGAATGGTGCGGTCGTTTCGGATACGCTTCCGGCGATGAAGAATCCGGAAACTGGAACCGTTCCGGGACCGGATGTTGTCGTCGGAGATCTTTCCGGTTTGGCGCAGTTTGGAGGTAGTAGCGGCACACAAGTTGGACTCGCGGTGGGAACCGATTCTTGCAATTTTGGCGTTGAGAATTTGAATTGGTTCGCATTGCCCAGCAATGATCACCCGGTAATTCCCCAAAACCTCTATCGAATGAGTGGCGGTGCGACGAACGATGAACGGTTCGAACAAATCGGGCAGTCCAGCGTCAAACACGCGTTCACTGCTTTAACCAATAACATCTGCGGGCTTGGCTGTAACGGAGTTGGTGGTTCGCAGCTCGGCTCGGGATGCTCGGACCCTTATTCAGCTAGTCTAAATGCCGGTCCAAGTCTTGGTTCGCGCGCGTGGATCAATCCATTTACCGGCGCTTATCCTAGAGGCGATTCCGCGACCTCACCAAACAGTCACACCGGTCATACGCATAGTGGTCCATCGCACAGAATTCTCACCGAGATAAGCGACCTGAACACAGCCTTAAATCCCGGCGCGACTTATTACGCTGAAGGACAATACATTACGCCGCATGAATATGTATGGTGTCAGTCACATCCCGGACAGTGCAACATGAATAACAATGTCTCATATCGGCGGTACAGCGTTACTGGAACTACAAGTCCGTTTACCTTCGCATCGGTTGGCTCGACAGTAAGAACAAAGACTGCGATAAACGCCTGGACAGGTGCAACATTCGTCAACATTGTTCCTGATTCGGCTAACGACGGTATCGGAGTAGTGGCGTATAAAGTTACCAATCCATCTCCAGGCGTCTGGCATTATGAGTATGCGATTTACAATCAAAACATGGATCGCGGAATTCAGTCGTTCAGTGTGCCTGTTGGGTCGGGTATCACGCTTAGCAATATTGGTTTTCATGCCCCACCTCAGCACCCGGGATGGACATTCGACGGGACGGTAGGAAATACCGGATTCAGTAGCGCGCCATGGGTTCAAACTCAGACCGCAAGCGCCATGACTTGGAACTCGGAGACCTTCCCGCAGAATCAAAATGCGAATGCAATCCGCTGGGGCACGCTTTATAATTTCCGTTTTGATTCTAACCGCCCGCCGCAAACGGTGAATGGAACGATTGGATTTTTCAAAACCGGTTCGCCGATTACCGTGAGCATTCAGGGACCGACACCGGACGCAGTCGCCGTAAGGTCGAGAGCTGACTTTGATGGCGATGGCAAAACCGACCTTTCGGTTTTCCGTCCCTCCGAAGGTAACTGGTACCTGATGCGTTCAACCGCAGGTTTTGCGGCGTTGAATTGGGGAAACAGCACAGACACTTTGCTTCCGGGCGACTTTGATGGCGATGGAAAAACAGACACCGCTATCTTTCGCGCGGACGCAAATCCTGCAAATCCCGATTTCTATTTTCTGAAGAGCAATGGATTTGTCTTTTCGGGCGTGTCTTGGGGAGTTCCGGGTGATATTCCGATTTCAGGCGATTATGACGGTGATGGAAAAACGGATGCTGCTTTGTTTCGTCCATCGGATGGTACTTGGTACATCCTCAACAGCGGTGGTTCCAACTCGGTTGCTAACTTCGGGTTGAATGGTGATATTCCGATGCCCTTCGATCTGGAAAATGACGGCAAGTCGAATCTTGCGGTTTATCGTCCGTCCAATAACACCTGGTACATCGCGCGCAATTCGGGCAATCCTGCAACTAATTTTGAGGCGGTACAATACGGTATTGCCGGCGACATGCCCGTTCCCGCTGACTACGACGGCGATAACAAAGATGATGTGGCGATGTTTCGTCCCGCGAATGGAACCTGGTACATCCGCAGAAGTACTGATGGAGGTGCGTCGTTTGTGACTTGGGGACAAGCCGGCGACGTTCCGGTTCCAGGCGATTACGATGGCGACGGTAAAGATGATGTATCGATTTACCGTAGCGGAACCTGGTACGTGAATCGATCGACTGCTGGAACGCTGATCCAAGGCTTTGGTTTAGCTTCCGATAAACCGATTCCCAAGGCTTATATCCCGTAAAGACTGATTTCAAATTCAAAAAAAAGAGGCAGTCCGATATTTGATTGCCTTTTGATTTCGAGAGCCGACCGGTTGGAGTGATCCAACCGGTCTTTTTGCGCCGCTAAGCCTACGCGAATTCTCGGCGAACTTTCCGATATAGTGACACGGGAAATTCTTCTCCTGGTTGGATGAGTTTCCACTCTTTACAAACTCAATACAGGCGTCTTTTTATCTCCATTCAATCTTTCCAAACTGTCTAATTTTTACACTACGTTTTCTAAGCAACCTTTTTCGGCAGATGTGAAATTTGACTCACCTCAATGCGGAAAATCACGCAGAAAAGGCGCGAAATGAAATTTAAAAATTCGATAAATGAAATCTTAAATCATTGAGTTTCCGTTTGTTTGAGAGGCGAGAACTCGGAAAAATGAACTTGTTCGATCGCGTAACCTCGTGGCATCGAAGTTGCTTTACTAGCGAATATCGGAAATTTCGTTTTATTGAAAGATATCTGCTTAAGGTGGAGTTTTACACCAAAGAGATAGGTAAAAAAAGTTTCGACGGACGTTGATACGAACACCGGCAAAGGTGTTGTTTGAACGGTGGAAAATTTTTGTTCCTCGATTTGTTTGTGACATCAACCATTTGGAGATAACAAATGCTGTCGCGGAAATTCTCCGGGTTTTTTGAAATGATAACGACTTCGTTACGCGATTGACTTCGTCGATTGCAACTCGCCCCTCGCGGGGCTTCCCATCGTGGCTACCTTGCTTGATTTAGTGCTAAACGCTAACCAGAGCATATCGGCGAGAGGTGTGCCCATAGATTTCTGAATTTGTCTTTTGAGGAAGGCATACAAAATGCAAAAGATCGCTCGCAAGACATCCGCAAAAATTTCGCGCAAAAATCAGCGCAAAGTAAAACGCACCGCGCGGATAATTTGTCACAACCAATCAGAATTTTGGACAACTCAAGCGCAATTCTGGCAGTGGATACGCGAAACCAAACTCATTAAGTTAAGCGATCATCCATTAACGGGACGGTTTGTTAATGCAAACGAAGAATCGTTTGTAGTTCTTGGTAATGCCGTTCTCAATCTAGTCAACAAAAATCACTTAAAAGAAGTTTTGCACTCCCGTCATTTAATGAAACCGAGGTGAATCTGATGTCAATTGATCTTTTGAATTGTGTCTTATCAAGAAACGCCTTTGAGCGGGTTGTAATATTTTTGGTTTTTGTTTCCGCGAGTCTTTGCTTGGTGGAAGAACTACGGGCTCAAACGCCCATGACAGACCGCGATCTAAAGAGCGACGCCGCTAAGATTTCTACCGAGGATAGCGACGAGAATCGGTATTTAATCGGCATCGGTGATGTGTTGGATGTAAGAATTTTCGGACGACCGGAACTTTCGCGTGATGCGGTTCGGGTGGATGAGCGCGGAATGATAAGAGTTCCGCTAGTTGAGATGGATATTCGCGCCAGTTGCCGAACCGAAACTGAACTCTCGCGGGAAATCGCCAATCGCTACGTTGAGTATCTTCGAAATCCCCATGTTGATGTTTTTATAAAAGATTTTCGTTCGAAGTTTGTGGCGGTACTCGGAGCGGTCCGTGAACCCGGAAGGTTTCAACTTCAAAGGCGGATCAGACTTTTGGAGCTGCTTTCTTTTGCCGGCGGTCCGACAGATAAGGCGGGCGGTCGAATTCAGATTAAACACGCACCCGAAATCGAACAGTGTGAAGTCAAAGATAAGACGGCTCTCGAAACTCCGGTCTCGGCTTTGTCAGCCAATGATGTTTCATCGGACTGGTACGAACTTGAAAGCCTAATGCAAGGTGGCGAGTCGCCGAGCGCAAATCCATATATACGTCCCGGCGATATCGTGAATATGATCGAAGCGGACAAAATCTACGTGATTGGCAATGTTTACCGTCCGTCCATCATTCCCCTTAAAGAAAAAATTACTCTGACCGAAGCGATCGCAACCGCCGGTGGCACACTCCCCGATACGGATTTCGATCATGTTCGGATCGTCAGGAAAACAAAGGGTCAAACTGCAGCGAGCCAAATTGTTGTCGACTTGAAATCGATAAAGAAACAACAGTCGGAAGATATTGTTTTGCAGTCGGATGACATCGTTGAAGTTCCCACATCAAGCGGAAAAAAATTCATCCATGGATTATTAAACTCGGTTGCTCCGAGTATAACGAGGCTCCCGGTAACGGTAATTCCACGCGTGATTCCATAAGTAAACGCTAAAGAATCGACCGGAGAAAAAATATGGCGTTCTACGATTTCGAAAGAAGAAAAAATCCTTTGACGATTGAGGCAAAAAATGCGGCTCCGCTTCGTCTTCCCTATTACGAATACGAAAACGCGCAGTTAGATGTTGAAGACGGTGATGAAATAAATCTTCGTGACTATATTCGTCGAGTCCAGCGCCACAAATGGACGGTAATTTTGATTACAGTCATTCTTACTTCTGCCGCGACGATTTACCTGTATCAGCAACCGAGTGTTTACGAAGCCTCATCGCGCGTTCAGATCGATTCTGATACTGCATATGAATTCGATTCTATAAGAGGTACAACGACGCCTTTCGAGGACCGCGCTTACTTTAATACTCAAATGGAGATTTTAGAGAGTCCGGAGTTGATCAGGCGAGTTGTAAAACGATTACATCTCGATAGTGATCCCGCATTTATCAGTGGACTTTCAACATCGTCGAGTTTGCTTGCGACGCCTTTGCCACTGGTCGAGACGAAGCCATCTGCAAACTCATTAAATCAATCCGAGGTTATACGACTCGATTCCGAAGAGTCAGAAAGACAAGCTGAGGCGGAACGATTGAATCCGTTTGTAATTGCAATAAATGACTCCCTCAAGGTTCAGCCCGTTTTGCAATCTAAACAAGCAGTAAAAGATACACGTTTGATTTCAATCAAATTTAAGCATCCGAATCCGAAGGTGACTGCTTTGGTTGCCAATGCGCTGGCAGATGAATTGGTTAAATTTAATTTGAATAAGAAAACTCAAAGTAACAGTAACCAGAATGAATTCTTACAAAGCAACATCGCGGAGTTGCAATCGCATATTCGCCGCGATGAAGAGAGACTACTCACTTATGGAAAAAATTATCAACTGCCCTCGCAGGACGATAAGCAAAACACCGTTGTCGAGAGATTAGTTGGTCTCAACAGCCAGCTTCTCGAAGCCGAA
>DAITAB010000322.1:0-2433 GCA_036824525.1 Pyrinomonadaceae bacterium | reverse complement strand
TCGTCGAAACCCAATATAGATTTCGCGGTTCGCGTCCGTCGGCGTTCCATGAAAAAACGACGAATTTTCCATCGGGCGAGATTCTCTCCGATTCCGGACGCATTCCAGCAATCGAAGGTTCGCGCATTATGTCGCGAACGGTGAGTTGTGCCAACGCAAGGTGCGTAAATACAAACAGAAAAAGAAATGAAATGCCGAGGCGCGAAGTCGCTAAGGACACGAGAAATTTTACGGCAGTTGCTTTCATATGAATTTAGTTGGAAACGCAAGCTGGACCCTTCCGTTCCCGTTCAATTAATGATCAAAAGGGAATTTCGTCTAGCGGTTTTTTCCGATTCGCCTAGACGCTTGTATTCATAGAGCGCGGCTTCCCAGTCGCCATACATTGCATTAGGCAAGACGATAAATCGCTTGCCAAATTCCTGTCGCGCTTTCTCAACTTCAGCGAAACGCTCATCTATCGATTTGCGTTCGAAAACTTGAGCGAGATCATTCAAGTTATCACCTGCAAGTAAAACAATTCGATACTTTTCGGAAATTTTCTGTCGGCGCAATTCCTTGCTCGATTCAGTCCCGCGCACCACCACGGTTTCATTGCTCACATCTGGAAATCCAACGGATTTCAAATTATCAATCGTCGCCTGTTTTTCGGATTCGTTTCGGTTCGTGACGTAGAAAACGCGCGCGCCTTTTTGCGCAGCGTAGCTCAAAAAATCGACTGCGCCGGGAATCGCTTTTGCCGCGCGTTTGTTGCACCAGTCAGTCCAAAGTGAATTCGTAAAGGGAAGCCGAAGCTTGATCAGTTCCGCTTGATGGGGTGAGTTATCGAGAACTGTTTCATCTACATCCACTATGACCGCTCGCGGTTTCCTGCGTTCGCTTTTTGGCAGAAGCTTTAAGTTTTTCTTTTCGAAGTCGGAATCGAGCATCATCCTTGCGAAATTGAACGACTGATAAACCAGTGCGCGATACTCGGCGGCGCGCTGTTGGAATAGAATAGCTCCTACCTGATACTCATTGTCCGCGACAGTCTGCGCTGGCGCTGCGCCCATTTGCGCCCGCGTGGATGTCGTAACGAAGTACGTAGAGATTGAAGTTGCAAAGATTAGTGAGAGCGACAGAAATATCGAACGGTGTTTCATTTTCATTTCCCTTTGTTTCATAATAAAAATTGCGAGGCGAAATATCCTGCGCTCGCGCCGAGAGTCTTATGACGCCGACAAAACCAAAATCTGAGAAACGTGAAGATTCTACAACAGAAAAAGGCGATCAATCATCTTGGGAACACGATCAAAAGAGCAAAGACTATTATTACGATGATACATGCGGTTATGCGGTTTTTGAGATTGAGGAAGACGAGATCGAAGACGTCGAAAGCGTAGGACCGGAAGAGTAAAATACAAAGTTCGGACTTTAAGGTTCGAAGCACGAAATACGAGACCCAAAACCGACGTCGTAGAGAATCGGATTGTTCGCAACTTTTTTCTTGTCGCTGAAAGCGACGAAGAAACTAGCCAGGGGTGAGCGAGTGAAACGAGCGTAACCCCTGGGAGCTTTAAGAAAATGTTCCGACGCTGAAGGCGTCGAACCGGCGAGGATAATCCTGTCGCCAGCCAACGTGGGCTGGGTCTTGTTTGTTTTAGTCACAGTCCACGAGCTAAAGCTCGTGGCAATTGAGAAAACCAAAATCGAAAATCCTCAGACTTTAGCCGGCTAAAGCCGGAACTCAAAACAAAAACACAAAAAAAGATACGCCGACCTCATTTCTGAAGCCGGCGCAATCTTTTTCTTAAAAACACCGAAGTGTTTGAAAGAGTGGCGACTCTTACATGTACACGCTCGAGTCGCCGATTTTGTATCCCGAAGAAGCTCAGCGGTGAGTTCGACTCCGGTCAACACCCAAAATGCTTTCGCATTTTGTTGCGCAACAGTTAAGCGCGCAGTGTCTATAGGTTTTTGTTGTGGTGGCTTTTCCTCCACCGCCGGTTACGTTCCCGGCAACGAGGCTCAGGCTTTCGCTTGAGCGGCGTAGCACTCTTCGGATGATCATTTCCTAAGAGCTTTACTCGTTTTTATCCGAGCAACTCAACTAAGTTTTTCAACTTAATCTAGCAAAGCCTTTCGGCTTCAACTCAGGGCGTCAGTATCAACTGCTGTCCGCGTTCTGTTGATCTCAAACAATGTGTCGCCACGTCTGTTTGCCGATCCCTGTGTCGGTCATAAAGCCCGTAAGCAATGTGACTATGAAACCAGTTTGCGCCCGATTGATTTTCAAGTCAAGTAGAAAACACTTTAACTTTCAGCCTTATTTTATCGAGGTTTTGTGGAAATCTCTGTGGAAAATATTCAACAGATTTTTATCCACAATGTGGAAAACATTTGAACCGGTTTCGATGGAGAATTTAGGAAGGATGGAAAGTGAAAAGGTGAAAA
>DAITAB010000321.1:0-2439 GCA_036824525.1 Pyrinomonadaceae bacterium | reverse complement strand
TCTTCGAGCTTCGTCGCCGCGTCGGTTTTCTCGTCGCGATATTTCACGATAATCGGCGCGTAGAGCGACAAGCCGTTTTCTTTTCCGAAACCGCTCATGATCGCGCGTGAGCCTTGCACAACGACCGCGCCCGCGGGAATTTCCAGACTTTTTTCCGGCGTAGATTTGTAAATAGTATTTTTCGCCAGGTCGAAAACCGGCGTCGAGCGCGTCAGGATAACGCCCGAAGCGAGAACGACTCTCTCGCGCACGATCACACCTTCATAAACTCCTGTGTTGCCGCCGATCAGGCAATCGTCTTCGATAATTACCGGATTTGCGTTCACCGGTTCGAGCACACCCCCAATCTGTGCCGCCGCGGAAATGTGCACTCGTTTTCCGACCTGCGCACACGAACCGACAAGCGCATGGGAATCGATCATCGTCCCTTCATCAACATAAGCGCCGACATTCACATAACACGGCGGCATCAAGACGACGCCCGGCGCTACATACGAACCATCGCGAATAGTCGAACCGCCCGGAACAATTCGCACGCGATCTTCGAGCGACATCGGGCGCAGCGGAAAAGTTTCTTTGTCGAAAAAACGAAACGTCTCGCTCGCTTTCGACATTTCAATCATCGCGCCCATCTTGAAGCCGACGAGAATTCCCTGCTTCACCCAAGCGTTGGTTTGCCAGTTTCCGCTTGCATCTTTTTCTGCCGCGCGAATTTCGCCTTTTCGCAAGGACGCTTTGAATTCTTCAAACGTCGCACGATCGGCGGCAGTGAATTCAGATTTCGCAAATATCGCTTCGATTTGTTGTCGCAAATTCATATTTTATTTCACCACAGAGACACGGAGAGCACGGAGAAAAAAGGGAAAATGATTTTCAGAGCTAATCGCGAACCGAATTTTGTTACTTAACATCACTGCCTGACCAACCGAATCACTCATCAAGGTAGCGTTTAAGTCGAACTTTCCTTTCCTGCCTTTGCATTCTCTCCGTGTCCTCTGTGCGTCTGTGGTGAATCACTTTCTTAGATCTTTCAAAACGTCGCGCAGTTTTTTCCTCGTCGGCTCGGTCACAGGCACCAGCGGCAGACGCAAATTCTCCTCGAGCAAACCCATTTCTTTCATCACAAATTTGCACGGCGCCGGCGACGACTCAACAAAATTCGCTTCCATCAATTCCAAAATTTCAAAATGAATTTTGCGCGCTGCGGTCCAAGCGCCGCTCAAGGCTTTTTCAACCATCGCGGAAGTTTCTTTCGGAATTTCGTTTGAGCAGACTGAAACCAAACCGTCTACCCCGATGGAAATCAAAGGCAGTGTCGTCGCGTCGTCGCCGGAAAACACTTTGAAATTTTTCGGACGTTTGGCACAGATTTCCATTATCTGCGAAAAATTTCCCGAGGCTTCTTTGGTTGCAACGATGTTGTCGTGCGCTGCCGCGAGGCGAAGAGTCGTCTGCGCGGAGATGTTTGAAGAAGTTCTGCCCGGCACGTTGTAAAGCATCAAAGGAAATTTTTTCACTGATTTCGCGATCTCCGAAAAGTGCGCAAACATTCCTTCCTGAGTCGGCTTATTATAGTAAGGCGCAACGACGAGCGCCGCATCTGCGCCGAGCGTGCGCGCCTTGCGGGTGAACTCAACACTCGCCGCCGTATTGTTGCTTCCCGTTCCCGCGATGACCTTTGCGCGATGTTTATGCGCGACTTCCACCGTCATTTTGATCACGTAAAGGCGTTCGCCTTCGCTCATCGTTACGCTTTCGCCCGTAGTGCCACACGGCACAAGAATTCTCACCCCGTTTTTGATTTGTCGTTCGACGAGTTTTTTGAAACACGCGTCGTCAATCGAGCCGTCTTTCTTAAAGGGCGTTACAAGCGCCGTCGCGCATCCGCGCATCCAGTCAATTTTTGTCGTCATAAAATTTGAACTTCTAGTTGAAATTAACGTTGAACGGATTATATTGGCGTGAGGCGACGCTGACAAAAGCGCTCACGATAAATAAATGAAAGTCATCGCAATCACATGTCTCCTTCTACTGCTCGCGTCCTCGTGTGCGAGGCGCAAAAATTTCCTCGCAGAATCTGAGGCGAACGATTCGGCGACCATCGCTGAGCGATTTTCATATCCGATCGGAGCGAGTGATTTCGTCACTCAGGCAAAAGACGCAGACGATTGGTACAACGCACAGGATTTTGGCGAGAACAATCATCTCGGCGAAGACTGGAACAAGAATTCCGGGGGCAATTCCGATTGCGGTGAATCGGTTTTTGCGACGGCGAATGGTGAGATCACATACGCCGAAGACGCAGGCGAAGGTTGGGGAAACGTAGTAATAATCGAACACGTTTTGAGCGACGGCAAAAAGCTTCAATCGCTTTACGGTCACTTGAGTAAGATTTCAAAAACGTCGGGCGCGGTGAAGCGACGCGAAAAAATCGGCGAG
>DAITAB010000320.1:0-2451 GCA_036824525.1 Pyrinomonadaceae bacterium | reverse complement strand
CAGCAAGCGCAGCGCTTGCATAATCACCATCAAATGCAATTGTTCTTATGCGCAGATATTCCGTTTCCGGATCGGTGATAGTCTGTGATAATACCGGAGCATTAATCAGAAATCCTGCCAGGAATATTCCTAAAATAAGTGGACCACGGACGGTCAGATTCGATTGACTCAAAGTGCTTTCTCTTATCTTCGAAACGTACATTTTCACGTCTTTATTTACAACCTCACAAACTAACGCCTGACGCTTGGATAAGGACACGCATACTGCGGACGTGTACCAACCGGCAGTCTCGTTAACGGATCAAACTGTGGTGGCGGTGCCGGCGAAGCATTTCGAATTATTCGGTTCACGACAGTTTGACAGTTGTTTAATGGACCAAATATTCCATGGTTCTGTCCAAGTCTGAGATCACTATTAACTTTATTAACATCTGCACCAGGAGCAATCCGGCAGGTTGATCCTTGCTGATTTCCCTGTCCAGAGTGATCATTCATCGTCATCTGGGTAAAAAATGGTGAATCACTTCCGCCCTGTCCGGGTACGCCGCCACCCTCAGGTCCGGCGCCGGCTTCGATCTGCCCGGTTCTAATCCACTGGTGGTTAATTCCAAAAAAGTTCCAGTTTATCCCCGCCGAAGTGAGGTCCGCTGGCCGGGAGCACACTTCCACTTTTCTCAAGATTTGTGAGACTTCGGGTGTTGCAGGTGCGAGGAATTTCGGTTCATCAATAACAAGCGGACCGAATAGGTCATTTACAACTCTACTGGATACGCGGTTCGGATCAAATCCCAACTCATCGGTTTCCGAACCGCTAACCGTAACTTCATTTTCACCTACTCCGACGCATTGAATAGTTCCTTCGGAATCCGGCATCGGAACGGTGCCTTTTGGACAATCACTTCCACCTGATTTTCCATCATTCCCATCCGAATGCGCGCCGATTTTCGTCGTAGATTTCAGCGCGAATGCGAGCGCTTTGTCCGATCGCGAATCTCCTTCGCCGTCGCGCGGAATCGGTGAATCAATCAAGCCGGTGGTTCGCAGCGGATTTTCTTTCACCTCGACTTCACAATGAAGTCATCCGCGGCTCAACGTATCGAGTTTATTTCTTTCCGAGTTTGCCATAAATTCTGAACATATCGAAAAGTTCCCACATAAACAGAGCCGCTGATAGGAAAATTAAGGCGGGATACATCGGCATCGTCTCGCGCATCAGGTCAAGATATGGGTCATTGTCAATGGAATATGATCGTGTCGTTACGTAGATCATACAGAAACCAATCGTCGCAAAAAGCGCTGCGGGAGTTGAAACGAAATGCGAGAAGTTCTTAATTCTTATTGTCTTGGCGACAATATACGCAACCAAAATCCACGTTAAGTAAAGATGAAAGTTCGCCAATTCCCAATACGGATCGGAGTGCGTAACGTCTTGATTTTCGCCGAATCTAGAGTATACGACATGCCCAAGCTGCGCACCTCGCGCATAACCTGAATAAAACCCTTGTATCGTCTTGCACCAGAGCATCAAATAGACTCCCGCGATTACTGAAACAAAATTGGACATTTCGCCCTCCGTTAAAACGAATACGTTTGATAAACTGATTCTGCTGACTCGTCCATTTGAAACTGACTAGAATTTTGCGTCAACAGCGCATCCTTTCAATACCCGCTCGTAAGCGGATCCGTAATCGCTAAGATCGTGCTTCGGCGTCAAAACCTTTATCGGTTCCTTCCCCTCAACACCACCAGCGTGTATCAATTCGTGTGGAATGTCTTCACCAATATCGGACAGCCAACTACCAAAATTCACTACCGTGATGATTCTCTGGTTAGGCAATTTCATGTATCCTCCGTTGCGGATTACGGGAACAACCGTTATGGCTTGCGCCCCGAAGTAATATCCGAATAATCCACTAACTCGACTGTTGAGATAACGCCGTTGTTCGCCGGTGAAACCAAGCTCTTTTTCAATATTGGAATCTTCAAGCGCCGGTGCGTTCACGTAAGTTATGCCACGATTTCGAAGCACTTCGATCGTCGTACTCAAAGTTCCGGGAAAACCAGCAATAGCACCCCTACAGGGCTTCAACGCAATAACAAGCACAAGTCTCGAAAAAATACTGTCCTGCTGCTCGTTAGAAAAACCAATAAACTTTGTCCGGTTCATTATGAATGCGCTTGCGGCAAGTCCAGCTCCTATAAGGTCAAAAATGTCATCCTTTTCTGGATCGTAAGAAGGAAGATCTGCACCACCGTTTTCGGCTCCGCGTGGCATCCGCTCTTCCTCAGTCTTAGGATCGACATCAGAATCGTTTTTTGGTTTATCTCTTTCGGGATACTTAAGAGTAGGCTTCACTTTCGGTTTTTTCTTTTTCTTGTCTTTTGAACTTGATCCGAGCGCGAATGCGAGCGCTTTGTCCGATCGCGAATCTCCTTCGCCGTCGCGCGGAA
>DAITAB010000117.1:0-8153 GCA_036824525.1 Pyrinomonadaceae bacterium | reverse complement strand
TTCTCTCGGCGCCGGGGCGGATATCGCGCCGTTGCTCAAAGGTCTCAAAGGCGATTTGTGCCAAGCACCACACTGGGGCTATTTGCTGGAGGGAGAGCTTACGGTCACTTACGCGGACAACACAGAGGAAGTGGTCAAAAGCGGTGATCTTTTTTATTGGCAGCCGGGACACACGGTGAAAGTCGGAAAAGACGCCGAGGTAATATTGTTCAGTCCGCAAAAGGAACACAGTGAGGTTATTGACCACATGGTTCGGAAGATGACCGCGTAAGTTCGTTAAGTTTGCGGAAAAAACGACGATTCTTTTCGGTTGGCGTGGCAGTGCCCAGAATCGCCCGGAAGTTTAAGTCTGTGTAGTGCCGGTATCAATTTGGCTTTGTCTTTCGCGCCAGCAACTTTTGTTATGAAAGCAACGGTTTTTGTCGGCACAAGCCTCGTTGGTTTCATCGCGACGCGCGAGTATGAGGTCGTCGCTTAGACTACTTTTTCAAATGCGTTGGCGTCGCTGCGGATTATGAAGACGGACTATTCCCGCTCCAAGCAACTGTGCTTCTACTTAACATTCTTCAGTTCGTCTAACGTGCGTTTTAAGTCCTCGAGTTTCTTTCCGGCGTCAGCGAGTTTGCCTTGCGATGTTAGTCGCTGGTAGTCGTCGAACTCCAGAGCGGCGCGATTTATGAGCTGTTGTAAATTCTGCGCAACCGTAGCCGATTTAGTTTCGTTAGTTTCCGGTTTTGTGGAATCTCGCGTCGCTTCCTTTTTAGCCGTATTGCCGAACATACTCGATAAAGCCGCCGCGAAATTCGGACCGTAAGCGATTCGTTCCTGCGTTCCTAAAACTACCATTCTCAGCTCCGGCATCGGACTGCGATCCGCTTGAAGGAAAATCGGCTGAACATAGAGCAAACCATTTCCAACCGGAATGACCATCAGGTTTCCACGTTCGATCCGCGATCCTTGCTGATTCCAAAGCGTAAACTGCGAAGACAATTGCGGGTCTTGATCGATGCGCGCTTCAATTTGAATCGGTCCATCAATGAATCGCGATTTCGGTAGAGAATAAACGACGAGCTTGCCCAAGTTTTCACCGTCAGCGCGACCGGCCATTAAGCCGATCAAATTATTTCGATTCGCGGGAGTGAAGGTCACAATCTTTACAAACTCAATTCCGTTTTTAGTGTTTGGAAGTTGGGCCAAAACAAAATAGGGCTTTAGCGGTTGGGCTTGATTGTTGTTTTGCCCCTTAATTACGGTGCTCGCCAAAGTCCAAACATCTTCGCGCTGAAAGAAAATTTTTGGATTGGTGGTGTGATATAGACCGAAAGCCTGTCCTTGTGTCTCAAGCAATGTCTCGGGATAGCGAACATGTTCGCGCAAATCCGCCGACATTTTGCTTGAAGATTGAAAGAGTGCGGGAAAAATACTGCTGTAGGATTTCAAAAAAGGATCTTCTTCATCAAAGGCGTAGAAGTTCACGTCGCCGTTATAAGCGTCGATGGTTACTTTAACGCTGTTGCGGAGATAGTTAACGGTTTTACCTTGTGCATTATAATGACGAGAATATGGATATCGGCTAGTCTGCGTGAAAGCATCGATCATCCAAATCAAACGTCCCTGCGAATCAATAACGATGTAAGGATCATCATCGTAAATCAAAAAAGGCGCGAGTGCATTAACTCGTTCCATAATATTTCGGCGCATCAAAACGCGACTCTCGCTTGTCACGTCATCGGAAAATGGAAGCTTGGTCAAATCACCTAATGACCACGCCAAACTCAAACGACGGATTCCGCCTCCAACCTCGATACCGCCCGTTCCTTCGTAAACGGTGTAGGTATTTGCATCGCCCTGCGGAAAATCAAATTCTTTTTGTTTCGTTTTCACGTAAACATCGGAATCGGTTTTTTGTCCGAAATAAATTTGCGGACGCGTTAACTTAATTTCCGGTGAGGTTGACTCAACCGGCATATTCGACAAAACAAATTGGGGGCGACCTTCTGCCGTAAATCCATTCGCAGTGTTCATCGTCACTCCGTAACCGTGTGTGTAAGTCAGCCTTTGATTAACCCAATTTCGAGAAGCCTCGGGCAATTCGTTAACGTCTAATTCGCGGGCGGCAATCATCATCAGACGTTTCTGACCATCAATCGTGTAACGATCAACATCGACCGATTCAAAGTTGTAGTAATTGCGAATTTCCTGCAGTTGCTTAAGCGTGGACTGCAATTCCGGTCTGTCCCAAAGGCGAATGTTGTCGACGGTCTGTTGATTCTTTTCGATCTTAAAGGCGGCGGCGGTCGTTTCTGCTTCAAAGTCCTGAATTTCAATTTTGTCCAACTGAAAAGCCGCTCGAGTCCATTCAATGTTGTGTTCGATGAAAGGTGTTTCACGATCAAGCTCATTGGGTTTCACAACAAAACTCTGAACGTAACCCGGAATTAAAATCAAACCAAAAAGATAAACCAGAACGGGCAAGGCAGCGGCAACTACAATAAGACGCGCGCTTTGAGAGACAAATGAATTGATGAACAAGATAAGGGATGAGATTAATAGTGCGACACAGAGAATAAATATCGCCGGCAAAACGTAATGATATTCAGTAAAGGTTACGCCGGTGAAAGTCTGGTGATCGCGCCAAAGATATCCGAAGCGTTCAAGATAGAAACTCCATGCGAGCGTCATGGAAAACAAAGCCAGAGCGAACGATAAAACCATATAACGAGTTTTTCTCCCGCTCTCTCCTTGCTGGAAAGCCAGTAGCGAATAAACGAGCGAAGCCATAAGACCGACGAATACCAATCGGGAAATCCAGTCGCTCAAAAGTTCATAAAAAGGCAGCGTGAACAAATAAAAACTCACGGACTTGTTAAATATCGGATCGGTTGCCGCGATCGACTGCTGGTTAAAATAGAGTGCGACCGTTTGCCATTCACTGCTAAAATAAAATCCGTAACCAAGTGCGAGTAAAACTGTAACCATCCAAATCGCCGGATTAAGGATGAGCGATGGGTTAATGAATACGGGCTGATTGTTCAACATTATCTTTCTAGGCGCGATGGCGGTCGAAGTGAAAATGCGTTCGAGCAACCAGAAGACTCCGCGAAGAAATACGAGAGTGAGAAGCGCGAAGGTAAAAAAGAGAATCAATCGGAGTTTGAATTCATACCAATAGACTTGAGAATAACCGACAGAACCAAACCATAGTGCCTCAACGTAAACTCCGACAATCCTCGGCAAGACAAAAATAAAAAACAAAAATGCCAACGGAATAATTCCCAAACGCCAAAGTCCGCGAGTAAACTTCCTTGACGGCATTTCGATTACAACATCATCAGAATCACCAATGAATTGATCGCTCATATCTCTGAGGATATGATGAATATCCGATTTGCTCAACGGGCAGAACTCCAGCCATGAACTAATCGAAAGCACTCTGATGTTGCGCGATGCGCTTGATTCACGTTAACTTAAGATAGAAATAAATTTAACTTAGGAGAACTTATGCCATATCCCGAAATAATGATTGCCGGAATGCGAGAAGAACTCGCGAAACTTGGAATTGAAGAAACGAAAACATCCGAAGCGGTAAAGAACGCGGTTGAGAATTCAAAAGATACTTTGATGGTAGTGGTGAATTCCGTTTGCGGTTGTGCCGCGGGCGGAGTGCGACCAGGAATTGCAATGGCGTTGCAGAATGAAGTGAAACCGCAGCGCGCGATTACGGTTTTCGCAGGCGCCGATATTGATGCGACCGAAACTGCTCGCGAGTACTTCAAAGGCTATCAGCCTTCATCACCGGCGATTGGCATTTTCAAAGATGGAAGCCTCGTAAAGATGTTCGAGCGAAAAGATTTGGAAGGTCGGCATCCTTTACAGATCGCGCAGGCGTTGGTCGCCGCTTTTACTGAGGTCAGCGGTGCAACCAGTGCCGCGACGAACTGATTTCGAATTCTGGAAAACTAAGGAGTTCTTTGCATAAGTTCTCCGGCTCAAAAGACATGACCTTTGAAACTACGGCGGAATCCTCCGCCGTAGTTTTTTTCGAATTTATATGGAATTAGCCCATTTTTGTTGATGCCGGACGGAAAATCACCTAGTCAGCCTTTCAAAAAAGTCGTTGATTTTGGCTTTATCGAAGCGTAAAATATCAGAAAACGTAGTTTAACTACGTTTTCTCGGATAATCCTACCGATTTTCGCCAAATCTTATGTCAATAGCACAACGACGATTCATACGATTTTCATTGAACCTTCCCGCCATCCGACATGCCGAAAATGGTCAAAAGATCGAAACCGGGCTTGAGCAAATTAGCGTAGGCGGTTGCATGCTGGCGTGGGATGACAAGATCTGCACGGGCGACGAGTTTCGTCTCGAGATAAGGCTTCCGAATGGAAACACATTACCGCTGAGTGGTAAGGCGCTTTATCGTTTTGACCGGCGCGGAATTGGCGTGCGGTTTCAAAACATCTGCCAATTCGAACAAGACATTATTGCCCACGTGATTGCTGTCGCGCTGGACGATGAAGGTGTTCCGCTTGTAGTCGATCCATTTTCGACGCTGCCAACTTCAGCCGACCGACATCCTACCGATAAACTTTCGCGTAACAAGAAACGTCAGCAAGAGGAAATACTCGAGGAAATCATGTCCTTGGAGTTTTGATCAAGAGCTACGCGATTTCGTGCAGCGAAAGATCGTTTAGTCGATATCCGTTTGAGTTTGCGAGAAAACAAAAGCGAGCAGGAAAAAGCCCGACGCCATAAAAGCAAAGCGCGCAACTCCAAAAAAGAGTTGGTAAGAATCGGGAGTGGTGTAAACGAGAATTCCTACCGGTAACTGAAAGAACCACAAACTGTATTTTAATACTCTCTCCGCAATCGTCTTTCCCGGCAATAAAAAGGCAATCATAAAAAGCGCCAGATAACTTGCGTGGAATTTGATCATCGAATAGAGCATTTGCGAGGCGATTTCGCTTTGCTCAATCGCGATTCCATTCACTGCCGAATGAAGCATTGTGAGAATGTGCAGGTCTTCGTAAAAATCTAGAAATCCGGTGATCAACATCGCACCGAGCGCGACATTTGCAATCACGTTTCGAATTCTGTCTTCGCTTTTTAGAGTTTGGATAAGAACCGCGAAGAGAGTAGTGAAAACACAAATGAAGATCAGATCGACGGTAAAAGTCAGGCGAAGCGGATTTTGCAGATTGACCAAGTCGCGAGTGTAAGTTCCTACTGTTCGATTAATCTCAAACTGCTCCTGCGATGCGCCGGTGACCATCGCGATCGCAAACATCGTGCAAGCGCAAACGCCGGCGGCGATTGAAAGCACTACGATGATTTTTCGCGGATTCAGACTTTTCACAAGAGCGCATCCATTGCTTCTTCCAAATTCTTCACTCCTACAACGCGCGTTCCCAAAAGTTTTTCCAAGCCCGTTTTGTTAGTTGCGGGAACAATCAATTTCTTGAAGCCGAGAGTTTGCGCTTCGCGGGCGCGCGTCTGCGCTTGAAGAACTCCGCGCACTTCTCCGGTCAATCCAATTTCACCGAAGACTGCAACATCGGCGGCAATCGGCGTGTTACGAAAACTCGAAGCGATCGCGGCGATCACGCCCAAATCCGCTGCCGGTTCGTCAATTTCCAAACCGCCTGCGACGTTTACAAAAACGTCGTCGCCGATGAGTTGAAAACCGAGTTTCTTTTCCAGAACCGCGATAAGAAGCGCGACGCGATTTTGATCAAAGCCCTGCGACATTCTTCTTCCCGTTCCGAATTTCGTACTCGAAACGAGCGCTTGAATTTCCACCAGCATCGGGCGTGTTCCTTCCATGCAAACTGTTACAACCGAACCGCTCGCACCTTCAGGTCGCTCCTGCAGAAACACCTCCGAAGGATTTCCCACTGCAATGAGACCCGTATTGGTCATTTCGAAAATGCCGATTTCGTTGGCAGCGCCGAAGCGATTTTTCGTCGCGCGAATGATCCGATGATTGTGATGCCGGTCGCCTTCGAAGTAGAGAACGGTATCAACGATATGTTCGAGGACTTTTGGTCCGGCGATCGAGCCTTCTTTGGTAACGTGTCCAATCAGGAAAACCGGAACACCGGAAGATTTTGCGAAGCGCATAAATTCGCCGGCGACTTCGCGCACTTGCGAAACGCTTCCCGGCGCGGACTCAATTCTCTGGCTGAAAACCGTTTGTATCGAATCGACGATTACCACGTCCGGTTTCGATCGGACGATTTCATCCAGAATAGTCTCGAGGTTTGTCTCGGGAAAGAGGAAAAGATTTTCTGCTTCGAGACTAAAGCGCTCACCGCGCATTTTAATTTGTTTTTCACTCTCTTCACCCGAAACATAGAAAACTTTGGCGCCGCTTTGGCTGAGCTTTTCAGCAGCCTGTAAAATCAGCGTGCTCTTTCCGATTCCGGGCGCACCGCCAATCAAAACGAGCGAGCCATCCACAATCCCACCACCGAGCACCCGATCAAATTCGTCTATTCCGCTCGAAGTTCTTGCGTCGTCCTGCGATTCAATTTCGCGATAAGAAATCGGAGCGGCGTTCGGCGCACGCGAAATCGTGGTCGAAGTCTTTCCGCGAGAGGCACGAAGTTTCTCCTCGACAAGCGAATTCCATTCGCCGCAATCGGGACATTTTCCAAGCCACTTGCGGGATTGACTTCCGCAGTTCTGACAGACGTAAACGGTCGCAGTTGATGTAGCCATTGTTTGTTCGGTGAGTTGACCTACAGAATACTCGAAGTGCCTATTCGCGCAAAACGATGTTTTTTAGCGCGTTGACGAATGTGTATTTGATTGAGTTTGCGAAAATTCCGTCCGATTCGGCGTTTTGGTTACACAAAAGCTATTAACCCAAGGCAAACGGTGTTAAGATTTTTGCAGCATGAAACTCAATTTATTCTTTATTCGACTCGGCTTTATATTGTTGCTCGCCGCGATGGGTTTTCTGCTAAATCCTTTAGCGGAAAGTCAAACTCTTGGATCATTGGATACTGCTACCAGACGAATCGTGTCGGCTCTTCTCGGCGTGCTGTTTTCCCTTGCAATAATCGGTTTTGAGATACAGGTTCGAAAAGCATCCATAAAAACTTTGATTGGTGCCGCAGTTGGCTCAATTGCAGGAATCATCGGCGCATATTTGATTGGAATGTTGATTAGTTCGCAGGAAACGAAAGCGGTTCCGGCGGAAATGAAAACTTTTCTGACGGTTGCGTTGGCGTTTTTTATGGGCTATGTCGGACTGATGGTAGGTGCCGCAAAGGGCGAGTTCCTCGACCTTTCGATGCTTGGCGGAATTTTTACTGATAAGAACGCAAAACGCGATTATAAGATTCTGGATACGAGCGTAATTATTGACGGCAGAATCGCCGATGTAGCGGAGACCGGATTTCTCGGCGGAACATTGATTATTCCGCAATTCGTTCTACGCGAATTGCAACAGGTTGCCGATTCGGCTGATTCATCAAAGCGCCAACGCGGACGTCGTGGGTTGGATATGCTTCAGCGTCTGCGGAATAACAGCGCGCTTGATATCGAAATCATCGAAACGGATTTTCCGAATGTGAAAGAAGTTGACCTGAAATTGATCGAGCTTGGCAAACAACTTTCGGCTGTGATCGTTACCAATGATTTCAATCTCAACAAAGTCTCGCAGCTTAGAGGCGTGCAGGTTCTGAATATCAATGAACTTGCAAATTCGCTTAAGCCTGTAGTTCTTCCGGGCGAAGCGATGCGGGTTTTTATTTTGAAAGAAGGCAAGGAATACAATCAGGGCGTTGCGTATCTGGATGACGGAACTATGGTCGTCGTTGATAATGCGCGGAGGTTGATTGGAAAGACTTGCGATGTTGCCGTCACCTCTGTTTTGCAAACTACTGCGGGAAAGATGATATTCGGAAAACTCTGGGATGATCGCTCTGACAACGCGGATTCCCATACGTCGATCCACGAATCCCGCGCGCCGGATATTCGACGAACGGTTCGCGAGGTTCGCTACTCGAGAGTTGCGCCAATTCGCGAAGATATTGATTAGTCGTTTATTTGAAACGTCGGCATTATTGAACTCTTCGTCATGTATTTTGCGGTTGATGGATTTCTTGTCCAGCGAGGTAGAGGCTGTCTCCCAAGCCCAG
>DAITAB010000116.1:0-8218 GCA_036824525.1 Pyrinomonadaceae bacterium | reverse complement strand
AGATTTCTTCAATTTCATTTTGCGACTTGATTAATGGACTTCCGACTAACGAGCTTGATAGCGAAATAACAATCGCAGCCTTCCTCCAACGGAGCGGAGTAGTTCGATTTCGATCGGCGAATTGCCATGAGTAAGAGAAACTCTGCGTTGAGAAAAGGATCAAGCAGAGTATCGCCAAAAGAATTTTTTTCGCCGAAAAATTATTCATCCAAATCAATTACGTTCATTTCCAGATGCAACGCCTTCGCTTGAACCGCGACCGACTCTCTCGAGATCAGCGAAAGCGACGATCAAAAGCAAGCCTACTAAGAACACCGTTGCCAGCACATAGAGAATCGCGATCTGTTCATACTTAATGAGAACTCCGATGCCTATTGCTAATGCACCCAGCCAAAACAGTGCGATTGTCCGACGACTAAATCTTTGCGTAAAGGTCATTTTTCTCCTAAAACTTTTCAGTTAACAAAGCGATTCTACTCAATTATCGGCAATTTATTCAATAGTTCTTATCGGAAGACTATTGGTATCTTGTTCGGCCAAGTCCTGCACCTGCAAAAAAGGCGCCGATTTTCGTGGAGTTGAACCTGATCGCCCCACTTCTAAGATATCAAATCCGCGCAGTTCGATGTCCTTTAATGTCTTTGCCTCAATCTCATCGTAATTGAATTGAAGCACTTGCGTGGTCTTTTCCGTCCTCCGATAAACGACGATTTTTGTGCGATCGGCATCTTTCGCAAATCCGCCGGCGCTGGCGATTGCGCGAGAAATTGTTAACGGTGCACGCGCACTTAAGGTACGTGGATTTGCGACTCCGCCAATAACGTAAATCGGTTCGGTCGATAAGACCGTTATTACGTCTCCACTGAAAATTATTGGATTCGCATCGGGCTTACCTTTTAATAAGTCACCGATTCTGACCTTGAGAAACGTTGTTCCGCCTTGCGAGGCTCTCCTTACGAAGCGCTCGCGCGTCGAGTCGGACAGTCGTGAAACCATTGAACCCTTGTCTGTGCTTGCCGACCGACAGCTAACATTCGGCGGTCGCATAATCTCAATTTCGTCACTTGTACGGTCTTTCAATCCGCCCGATAAGACTAAAATCTCGGTCAATCGAACATTGCGAAGGATGCGGAATCTCTGTGGTGTGCGAACGGCGCCGGTTATTGAAGCGTAAGGTCTGCCGTTGCGGTCGAGAATTTTCACATTGACGATCGGGTCACGCAGAAATTTACCGAGGCTCCGAACAATTTCTTCCGCAATTTCTTTTTCCGAACGACACAAGGCGTAAATTGGTTCTTCAATCGCCGCTATTCCATCAATCGCTCCTTCCGGATTAAGGGAACCGCGCCAGTCATGTTCCGCGCTCCCAACTACATCAACGTCAATCAAGTCGCCGAAATGTACGAGGGAAAAATTCTCATTGTTGCCCGATTCAATTTCAACCGATCTTGAACCTGAAGTTGCTGCCGAGACGGATGTCTGATTGGTGGGCGGTGTGGGTGCTGGTTCAGAGGTCTGGGAAAAAATCCTGGAAACGACCGAGAAAAACAAACCGACGAGGAAAAAATACTTCGTTAATTTCGGCATTCGTATGTCAACTTAAGATCTTATGCGAATTCGTTTTTCACCCTTCGCCGATTCCGTCTTTTTTTTCCTCGGTTTTTCGGAATCGGTTACCGCAAAATCAGTCTGCAATTCGGATGAAAAGTCTTCGTAAACTGAGTTTTCTGAATGATCGTCCGCGCCTTTGGTTTCCGTAACCTTTGAACTCGCGGCTCTTCCCTCGCCCTTCCGAGTAGCTTTTGTTCCAACGGTGCCGGGGATGGCGAAACCGACAAACTCCCAGTTACAACGATCGCATAACAAACAATAACGGAAGAATATTTTCTGCCACCAATAAGTCGGGCGATATCCGCGCCGCGTTCGCGAACTCCCACATTTTGGACATCTTTGACTAGCCATCTAAGACCTCAACCGAACCGATTCAATATGCCGATCTCATAAATCACGCGCCGCGACGCTCTCATTAATCTTCTCGATTTCTTGCCGGATCGTTTCAGCAATTTTCTCTCGCTCAGCGGTTGTCTTCCCGTCTCGCCCGAGAAAAAAAAGCGCGTCGCGATAATTACTAATTGCCCGCGAAAATTCGCCGCGGAAAATGTTTCGTTCCGCCTGTTCGATCCAATGAGAAATCTTAATCGAAGCCAACAGATCCCCAACCACGTCTAATGAAGCATTCAGTTCAGCGTCGTCCGGATAATATGACAATGCTTTCTCCAATATCTCGCGTGCATTTTGCGCTGAAAGAGTTCTTTCGGCAACGGTGGTTCCCGATGCCGCGAGTCCAGTATGCACACGGGATTCTGCGGATGCCCATGTTAACAAATGAAACTTATGGTGCTCCGATGCGATTTGTCGTCCTCTACGCAGTCGTTCCATTCGACCCGAATTAACTTGAGCCAACATCATTTCTCTTTCAACAAACTTTAGGTACTCATCGCAAAGTAAAACTACTTCCCAGTGTGCATCTGTAACCTTGCTCAAGACTCTTGCCGCCTGCGATTTTCGTCCTATCACATCGAGCATTTTCGCACTCTTCTCTAAAGCTGCTCGGGACTTGTCGTTCTCCCGCTCAAGACGCGAAAACGCCGAACTGAGATTTGAATCAAGCTGCGATCTGGCTATTAAATATCTCTGTTGCGCTCGGCGCAAAACGTATTCCCTCAAGAAAACTGCCGTCAGCAAAAACAAACTCGAGACTATGCCCGCGGAAACAATTGGATATTCGTCAAAATCACGCAAAATCGTCCAGGCAAGCAGGAAAACAAAGAGGCTAACCGCAGCTGCCAAAACGTAGTAGTTCGCCGCCGGAAGCCAAAAGGGACGTCCCAATGGTCGCGAGCCTTCTGACCGGTTATTGCGACCGTGTTTGGAAATATGTTCATTTCGTCGGTGGACGGCCAACTATCTGTTTCTCCTAAACGCAATTGTAGTAAATGCGAATTACCGTATGAAGGACTTCCTTATGCCACGACAACATGCATTTTTCCGCTTGATCCGAGTGCATTCATAGTGAATACTTCACAAAACTTTGTCAATCAATCTCTCCCGCTCAGCGGGCGCAATTGCTATACTTTGAAAAAGATGGCGACCAAGCGAAAAAAGTCTCCGCGAAAGGTTTTTGATTCGATTCGAAAGCCTACTGCGCCACCAACGAAGCGTATGGGTAAGAATCGTGTTGAGGAGAAAATCCATCCGTCACTTCGAAAATCAAAACACAAACGCAACGATCCGAACAATGAAAACTCATGAGCAATGAAAACGTAAAAAAAAGTGTTTGGGCGCGCCCGAATATGAACGTAACCTTTCGCGCGGAATTAATGCCCGGCAAGAGTCGCGAAGAAAGAACTTTTCGGATCGTAAAGGTTTTGGCGAACGGACGAGTTCTGCTCGATGACTTCGAAGGTGAGCATCGGGAGAATGAGTTTGAACCATTCAGACCAAAGGAAGACGCATCAGCTTAGAATTCATAAGCTTTCCCTACTTCGAGAATTTCAACTTTAGGAATCTTGAGCGACTTTATTTCCTTGATAATTTGTTCTCGATAAGTCGGTTTCAGATTGATTACGAGAATTCGTCCAATCGCCTGCTTGGATTTTTCAAGCTCGCGTCTAAGAATATTCGGAGTCATGTGAAATGCGGCTGACGCAAGTTCCTGCAAGCTGTCCGGAAAGGCACATTCGATAAAAAGCGCGTTCAATTCGCGTTCCGCATTTAACACGCGCCAGAAATTTTCTGCTTTAGAAGTATCTGAAGTTAATCCGATTCGTGTATTTGCGTCGGAAATAATAAAACCGGTCGTCGGAACTTTGTGATTTACCTCAACCGGTTTGAATCTGAGATGACGAACTTCGAATTCTTCTTCCGGATCAATCCGCGCATAACGCAGCACTGCACCAAATTCATTCTTCAACTCGGAAAAGCGCGGATAAACGCGCCAATTGAAAACGTCGTTTTCCAAAACTTCCTCAACTTCCCTCGTTGCGTGGATCGTTATTGGTCGTTTTGTCGTCGCAAACAAATCGTCGACAAAAAGCGGCAAACCAGCGATGTGATCGAGATGCGCGTGAGTTAAGACGATGTCGCGAATATTTTCACGTTGCTTATCCGAAACCGCCATCGCAAGACTTCCCGCGTCAACGGCAACGCAGTCATCAATTACGAGACATGAAAGATGTTGCGCTTGAGTGGCGCGTCCATCTTCGCCGATTGTTGTGGAAAGCATTTGGATTTTCATTGCAATGATAATTTATCGAGCACAGGTAAGCGCGCGACCGCCGTCAATTGCATAAGTGACGCCGGTTATCCAAGCAGCGTTTTCATTAGCCAGATAATAAATCAATTCGGCGATTTCGTTTGAATGCCCGACGCGTCCCAAAGGATGAGTTGATTCTGAGTGCTCAAGAAAATCCGAGTAAGCCTCTTCGTCCATTCCTCCGCGCCGATGCAGATTTGTCACAACGACTCCCGGATTCACGGCATTTACACGAATTCCATCGGACGCAAGTTCTAATGCGGCGCACCGGGTCAACTGATCCAAGGCTGCTTTCGAAACGCAATAACCGATCACATTCGGAAACGATCGCGTACCGGCTACGCTCGATACGTTTACGATATTTCCCTGCGACTTTCGCAAAAGCGGGACGCACGACTTCATCATTCGGAAAACCGTGCGAACATTGATATCCATCTGTTTATCCCAGTCTTCCAACGTCGTAGTTTCAATTGAGCCGGTCAATAAAACTCCGGCGGAATTGACCAGTACATCAAGTCCACCGTTCGACTCCCCAATTTCGGAAGCAATTCTTTCAATCTGCATAGTCTGCCGAAGGTCCGCCAAAATGGGTTTGACCCAGCCGCCGAATTTGTGTGCTTCATCGCGCAAACTGAACAATTCCTTCTCGCTCCGACCAACCGCACACACTTTCGCTCCCTTCGAAGCGAACAATAACGAGGTAGCTCTTCCAATTCCGGAGCTCGCTCCGGTTACCAATACAACTTTGTCTTTCATAATCAATTCGAACTTTTCGAGATTCTAGCAATGATCGCCCACTTTTCAAAAAAAAACGACAGCCGCTTTCGACTGTCCGCTAGAGATCTAAATTTGTCGAGTCGTTTTAGAAGCAATCCTTCATAAACAAATCCCGGAGTTACACTTCTCCCGTTTGTGGATCATTAGAAAAAACTTTCTTTAGCGCCGTTTTTGTTTCCTCGCGACTTTTTCGCTGAAAGTCATTTACCCAGCCCGCAACCGTCGCGACAAGTTCCCGTGCCGACTGATTTGGGGATTTTTCCTTTGGCGCGGATTTCTTAACCGTTTCCGGAGAAGTCGATTTTTTTATTACACGTACAGGTCTCTTCGATGTCATATGAGTCTTTGAATTTTCTGTTTTGAGTTCGACGATTCAGTCGTCGTGAGTGCCAGTCCAATTATCATTCGCAGCAGACGGTAATTTTTGCAATTACCTCAGCCGTATCGGCTGTTCGGCACGAACGTAAACTTATGTTAGCACACAACGATAAACGAAAAAGCTTCAAAAAAAGTTCCGACAAATTCGACGCATTACTTCCGGACGTCTTGAATTCCGATTTCTGCTTATCCGCCGGAAACATTTGCGATAACTAAGAGCTGGCGACACAGAACAATCCTTCGATGGTGGATAGATGGTCATTCGCTTGACAGTAATTCGCTTTCGTTGCAACTTAAGCGCACAACATTTCAACTTTTTCGGTAACGAGGAACCAACCGGATGAAGAAAGTCATTGCAGGCATCTTAGCCCTTTTAGCATTTTGCGGTATTTCTTCCGCACAAGAATCGACGGTAGCGTTCGTCAACGCCCGAATCATTCCAATAATCGGAGTTCCCATAGAAAACGGGACCTTGGTTTTGCGTGGCGGAAAAATTACCGCAGTTGGCGATTCGCGAAATGTTCAAATTCCATCAGGATCAATCAAAATTGACGCGAAAGGCAGAACAATTATGCCCGGACTCGTCGATTCTCATAGTCACATCGGCGAAGGCGCGGGCGCTGATGGTTCATCACCGATTCAGCCGGACGTGAGAATCCTTGATGCCATCAATGCTCGGTCCTCGAGTATCCAGCGCGCTCAATCTGGCGGAATCACCACTGTAAATGTAATGCCCGGCTCCGGTCACCTTGATAGCGGTCAGACACTTTATCTGAAACTTCGCGACGGAAATATTATCGATGACCTTCTGATCTATGACGGCAACCGCATCGCTGGAGGAATTAAATTCGCGAACGGAACAAACAGCATCCGGCAAGGCGGCGGAAATTTTCCGGGTACGCGTGCGAAATCCGTTTCGCTTGTACGCGAGCAGTTCATCAAAGCGCAGGAGTATCGGGAAAAACTTTTCAAAGCCGGTGACGACAAATCAAAATTTCCCGCCCGCGATCTCGCCATGGAATCGCTCGTTGAAGTGCTCGACAAGAAACGGGTAGTGCATTTTCACACGCATCGTCACGACGACATCTTGAGCGTCCTTCGGCTTCAAAAAGAATTTGGATTTCGCGTGGTATTGCATCATGTTTCCGAGGCTTGGAAAGTCGCAGACGAAATCGCGAAAGCCGGAGTTCCCTCTTCAATAATTATGATTGACTCTCCCGGCGGAAAACTCGAGACGATGGATGTGAGCATGACAAATGGCGCAGCGCTCGAAAAAGCAGGCGCTTTCGTAGGCTTTCATACCGACGACAGCATCACCGATTCACGTTGGTTCTTGCGTTCCGCGGCGATGGCGGTTCGCTTTGGGATGTCGCGCGAAAAAGCTCTCTACGGAATGACGATGGCAAACGCAAAGATGCTTGATCTCGATTCGCGAATCGGCTCGCTCGAAGTCGGAAAAGATGCAGACTTCGTAATTCTCTCCGGCGATCCGCTCAGCGTTTACACACACATTCTGGAAACTTGGGTCGAAGGAAAAAAAGTATTCGATCGCAACGATCCGAAAGATTACCTAATCGCGGTCGGCGGCTACGGCGCGACGAACGATCGTAGCGTCCACATCGATTGTTTCGATGGCGATATCGAAGGAGGACAACGATAGTGAATAACGAAAAACTAATAGTGAATAGTTTCAAACCGAGAACAAACGCAAAACTTAGCGTGAAACATATCGCGGTTTGTCTTCTTACACTTTTAACTATTCACTTTTCACTATTAACTGTTTTTCCGCAGATCGCGATCAAGGGCGAAACGGTTTGGACGATGAACGGCGACGCAATAAAAAACGGCGTCGTGCTGATCAACAACGGAAAGATTGAGAGTGTCGGAGCGGCAACGGCGATCGTGATTCCAAGCGGTTACAAAATTTTAAGCGCGAAAGTAGTTACGCCCGGATTGATTGATGCTCACACAGTCGTAGGACTCGCAGGTTATTTGAATCAGCCACATGATCAAATGCAGCTCGAAACTTCGTCGCCTATTCAACCCGAGCTACGCGCTTTCGACGCTTACGATCCCGACGAAAAACTCGTCGAATGGTTACGCGGTTTTGGGGTGACGACGATTCACACCGGACACGCACCGGCGGCGCTCGTTTCCGGTCAGACGATGATCGCCAAAACATTTGGCAAAACGGTCGATGATGCGGTGTTTGTTCCGACTGCGATGATTGCCGTAACTCTCGGTGATGCTGCTTTGATGCAGGGTGGAAAGTCTCCGGGCACTCGCGCGAAACAAGCTTCGATGCTGCGCGCGGAATTGATCAAGGCTTCCGCTTACGGTGCTAAACCCGATGTGCCGCGCGATTTGAAAACCGAAATGTTTGCGAAAGTCTTGAAACGCGAAATACCGTTGTTGATTACAGCGCATCGGAGTCAAGACATCATCACCGCGCTTCGAATCGCGAAAGAGTTCAATATCAGGATCGTGCTCGATGGTGCCTCGGAGGCACATTTGGTTCTGAATGAAATAAAGTCATCGGGATTTCCGGTGATCGTTCATTCCACAATGGCTCGCGCGGGAGGCGAAACCGAAAGTTTAAGTTTGGAAACTGCCTCGAAGTTGAAAGCTGCGGGAATTACCGTCGCGCTTCAGAGCGGATACGAAACTTACGTGCCGAAAACTCGTGTCGTGTTGTTTGAAGCGGCAATGGCTGCGGCGAACGGTTTGAGTGGACGCGATGCGCTCGCC
>DAITAB010000011.1:0-25993 GCA_036824525.1 Pyrinomonadaceae bacterium | reverse complement strand
CGCTTTCGTTTTCCCAGATGATGATTCGTGTGCCGACTCGATAGGCATCGCCGAGCGATTCGGGCGAATCAAGAAAGTCTGCAACTACGTTTACGCGTTGCTCTTCGACTCCGAGCGCAGAAATTTTTGTGAAGGCTTGCGGCTCGATCGTGCGCACTCGTGCGCGAAGTTGTTTCTCACCGCCGAAACCGTGAATAAGCATCATTGCGCCGACGCGAATTTGCGTCGCGTCCGTCGTGAGAACATCAACGACAACTTCGAGTTTTCCCGATTTACTGATTTCAATCAGCGGCGCGCCGGCTTGCACGATTCGTTCGTTCGGTTCAAAAATTTTTGAAATACGTCCGCTAGTCGGAGCAAAGACTTTCATCGCGTAAGGATTAACCTGTGTGGCGGTCTCGGTCGGCGCAGTCGGTCGCGGCGGAGTGGGATCAACTTGCGTAATAACCAAACCCATCGGAATCCGATCGCCTTCGTGAAGCTCAATGCGCGAAGTTTTCCCAGAGACCGGCGCGGTTACGATATATCGATCATGACTTCGAGTGCGTCCTTCGCCATCAATAGTCGCGGTCATTTTTCCGCGAACTACTTTCGCAACATCAACCGCCACCGCGGGTTCGGCGAACATTTCGTAGCCGACCAAACCGACCACAATGACTACGATCGCCGCCACCAATAATTTTCCCCAGTTTCTCTTGAGAGTGTTTTTCATTCGCGTGTTTTTAAAACCTCAACTAAATCCAAAGTTCGCAATCTTCGTGCCACGAGCAAACCGGAAAGCAAAGAAGCCGTAACTATAATTGCAAAAGAAAAAATAAAAGTTCCCGCGGAGAGAGCTAAAGGAAGTCTTACGATCTCGACATCGATTACTTTCGTGATCAAGACGCACAATGAGTAACCGATTAGAAAGCCCAATGGAATTCCGAGCGCGGTCAGAACTCCCTGTTCGCCGAGAAGAATTGCGGAGATTTCGTTGCGCGTAAAGCCGAGCACACGCAGCGATGCGAGTTCGCGTCCGCGCTCTGAAAGCGCAATGCGCGCGCCATTGTAAACAACTCCGAAGGCGATGATGACGGAAAATCCGATGAGAAAACTCGTGGAAGTTCCGATAGTCTGAGCCACAGTTTCATTGAAACTCTGAAGCGCCGCCGCCGGAAGTCCGACTCCGCGAATTTCCGGCGTCGCTTTCAGTTTCCGGTAAAGCTCTTCTGCCCGCAGTTGATCGACAAGTAGCTCTGCACCGCTAATCGTGTCGCCTTCATTTAGGAGTCGGTTGAGCGCGCCGATCTCCATATAACCGAGAAGACCTACGAGTTCATCAACTGTTTTTTCGAGGCGAATTTTCGTGATCGGTCGCGAACCTTCCGTGATTTCGAGAGTGATTTGGTCGCCCTCTTTTGCGCCGATCGAATCCGCAAGAGTTTTTGTGAGCATTATTCCTTCGAAAGGAATCTCCACGATATTTTGTTCTTTATCGATGATTTGCCGTAGCTGCATATCGCGCTCGTAACCTGTAAGTCCGATTCGGCGACTGCGATTCTCAAAACGAATTCGCGCCGGCACTACGCGAAACGTTTCTACTCGTAAGACGCCGGGAAGTTTCTCTAAATCAAAACGGGTTTTTCCCGGACGCGGATCATTGAAAATCACTTCTGCATCGAAACGAATTACCCGATTGAATTGAATATCGACAATGCGATTTACTGAATCGAAGAAAAAGAAACCGATAAAAAGCAGCGCGACCGCCAGTGAAATTCCAAAGGCGGATAGTCCTGCCTTGATTGGATGCCGCGCGAGATTCCGAATCGTAATGCGAACAGAAGTGGAAAGAAATTTCTGCATTCCGAGTCTTTCAAGAATTCCCGAACGAAATTGCGCCGGTGGTTCGGGTCGCATCGCTTCCGCCGGCGGAAGCAAAACCGCTTTTCGAACAGCACCAATTGCGCCGATTATCGCGGCTCCCAGACTTATCAAAATGCCGAGCAGGAGAATTTCCGTGCTTACGACGAACTCCAGAAAAGGAAACTTAAAAAATCTTCCATAAAGCGCGGTCATTCCCGAGCCGACCCAAATTCCCGCGAGAATTCCGAAGATAATTCCGCCGGTAACCGAAAGAAAGGTAAGACCGAGATAATGAAATCCGACGTCGAAATTCGAATAACCGAATGCTTTCAAGACGGCAATCTGCTCGCGCTCCGTATTCACCAACCGCGATAAAATCAGGTTCAGCAAGAATGCGGTCACCGCTAAAAAGATTACCGGAATTACCGTTCCGAAAACTTCCAGTTCGCCGAGTTCATTATCGAGAAAACGATGCGAATATTGGTCGTTGCGATCGAATGCGCCGAAGCCGCCGTAAGTTTCCAAACTCTTATCGAGACGTTCGATAACATCGGCAATGTTTACGGCGGGCGCAAGCGTGAGTGAAACGTCATTGAATGCGCCGTCCATTTGAAAGGCTGACGCCACCGATTTCCGACTCATCCACAAAACTCCATAACGTCGCGGATCGGGAAACACATCGCCCGGGCGAATCTCGTAGATATATTCCGGCGAAAGCGCTACTCCGACTATCTGAAGCTTTCGCCAGCGTCCATTTATGATCGCGCTGAGCGAATCGCCCGGATTCAATTTGTTCGCATCGGAAAATGAACCGCTGATAATAATTTCGTCGGGTTTGTTTTCTTCGATGTATCGTCCGCGCAGGATGTCCAGATCATTGAGAATTTGCGTGTCTTTTTCTGGGATTGAGATCAGACGTCCCTGCGCAGGTTCCGGCAGATCAGGAACATCGATGGTGATTCCTGCCACCACGCGAGTTTGCACGGCAGCGACACCCGGAATTTCCGCTAGACGTTTTGCGAGCGATTCAGGTGCGCGTTTCAGACTCGCAAAAACATCCGCAAAACGATAGGCGGAATAGTATGCGTTGCGGGTTGCGAGCAAAGACTCGTGAACGCTTCGCATGGCAACAAAGCTGGCGATTCCGCAACCGACGACAAGCGCCGTAGCGAAAATTTGTCCGCGCAGATGCCATAAGTCGCGAATTAGTTTTCGATTGAGCGCGGTCATTTAGTTAATCAACCTCCGCATCAGTTTGCGTTTTACAAATTCGACGATGAATAAATAAGTTACAACCGCGATAAGTAGAAAAATAAAATAACTCCAGGGAAGCGCAACGAATCCAAGCAACGGCGCGACCGGTGAAAAGGGAATCACAATTCCAACTGCAACTATGGCGATGACGGTAACGCTCAGCGCGCGACTCGGACGACTTTTCAAAGGACTTCCGGCAGTGCGGATGATGAAAACTACGAGAGTTTGCGTCGCGAGTGATTCGACAAACCAACCGGTGTGGAAAAATTCTTCCGTCGCTTTGAAGAAATAAACCAGAATTAAAAAAGTCAGGAAATCGTAAACCGAACTTATCGGTCCGATATAGAGCATGAAATCGCGTATGAGTTTGACGTCCCAGCGATGCGGCTTATGTATGAAAGTTTTGTCTACTCGATCGGTCGGAATGGTCACTTGGGCGAGATCGTAAAGAAAATTGTTTAAGAGAATTTGCGTCGGAAGCATCGGTAAATAGGGCAAGAACAAGGTTGCGCCAGCCATTGAAAACATATTTCCGAAATTTGAGCTGGTTCCCATGAGTAGATATTTCATTACATTTCCGTAAGCTTTTCGGCCTTCGATAATTCCGCGATGCAAGACGTTGAGACTGCCTTCCATCAAAACGATCTCGGCGGCTTCTTTGGCTACATCGGCAGCGGTCGCCACGGAAATTCCCACATCTGCAGTTCGCAGCGACGGAGCATCGTTTATTCCATCGCCGAGAAATCCTACGACGTGTCCGCGACTTTTCAATGCAAGTAATATTCGATTTTTCTGCACCGGCGAGACGCGCGCGAAAATCCTGATCGACTCCGCAATTTGCCCGAGCGCGGCGTCGCTGACACTTTCAAGTTCTTCGCCGAGCATTATTGTTCCGCCGTCGAACCCGACTTTTTCCGCGATGTGTTTGGTAACGAGTTCATTATCACCGGTGAGGATTTTTACTTGCACTCCATCCGATGCAAGTGCGCGCAAAGTTGAAGCTGCGGTTTCCAAGGGTTGATCGGCAAACGAAATAAATCCCGCAAAAATCAAATCGGTTTCATCGGATTGATCGAAACGCTTCGCGCGCGAAACTTTTTTATAAGCCACGGCAAGTACGCGAAATCCCTTGGCGCTGAAATCGGTGAATGCTTTTAGAGCCTTCGCCGAGACCTTCTCGAAAGGCTCATTCCTTCCTTCAATTTCTGCCGAATTGCAGATTCCAAAAATGCTTTCGGGCGCTCCTTTACAAATCAAAATGCATTCGGCAGCGCTTTCCACCACGATCGATACTCGCCTCCTTTCGAAGTCGAACGGAATTTCATCGAGTTTTTGGAAAGCACGAACATCCGGGCGATCGTGCATCAAGATCGCTTCATCAAGCGGGTTTGTTTTCTTTCTAATGGCGCGATCGATCGGGTTTGCTATACCGGTTTCGTGAAGACTGTTGAGATAAGCAAGAAAGAATGTGCGCTCACAAAAATCACCGAGCGGATTGGTGTGTTCTTCGAGCGTAAGTTCCCCTTTAGTGAGTGTGCCGGTTTTATCGCTGCAGAGAATATCCATACTTCCGAAATTCTGAATTGCAGCGAGATGACGGACTATGACTTTTTCTTTTGCCATGCGCACCGCGCCTTTTGCGAGAGTCACCGCGGTAATCATCGGAAGAAATTCCGGCGTGAGTCCGACCGCCAGTGCAATGGAGAAGAAAAGAGATTCAAGCGGATCGCGATGCGAAAATGTGTTAACGAAGAAAACAAAGATGACGAGAAACGCGACCACTCTTGCGATCAGGTAACCGAAACGCCGCGTTCCTCTTTCGAAGTCGGTTTCGGGTGGTTTCTGCGTGAGACGTTTTGCGATTTCGCCAAAGGCGGTTTCGCTTCCGGTGGCTAAGACAATCGCCTTGGCGTTTCCGCTTACGACCGATGTTCCGAGAAAGATCTTTCGTTTGGATTTATCCGATTCCGAAAGATCCTTCTCGACCGGTGCGGATTCTCCCGTCAATACTGCCTCGTGCAGATACAAATGCGCGGCTTCAAACAGCTCGCAGTCTGCCGGCACAATCTCGCCTGCTGTTAACTGAACAATATCTCCCGGAACGATTTCGCGTCTGGGAAGTTCGCGCCACTCGCCATCCCGAAGAGCCATGGCTTTTGGCGAAATCTCGCTGCGCAGACTTTCCGCCGCGCGTTGTGATCGCGCCGTCTGCACAAAATTCAAAATAACGCCGAGCAGAACCATCAAGACAATGATTATTGAATTCACGAATTCGCCGACGAGTGCCGAGACCGCGCTCGCCACCAGCAGAATTGCCATGAGCGGATTGGCGAAGAGAACGAGAAATTGTTTGATCGAAGATTCGCGCTTAACTTCGACCGGTTCATTAAAGCCGAATTCGCGTAAGCGTCGGGCGGCTTCGATTGAAGTCAGTCCCTTTCCGCTTCGCGTAAAATCTTGTTTCGGCATCTGAACCGAGTTCTGCGCCAACATATTTCACCATTCAAGTTCTGAAGGTCGCGCCTTGGATTCATTTGGCGTAATCGAAATGATGCGCCCGCTGCCGATGCGAATTACTCGATCAGCCATACGCGCAATCGCGGCGTTATGGGTAATCACCGCGGTTGTAGTTCCGAGTTCGCGATTCACTTTTTCAATCACATCCAAAACAATTTTTCCGGTTTGATAATCAAGCGCTCCTGTCGGTTCATCGCACAGTAAAACGTCCGGGCGTTTTGCGACTGCGCGCGCGATCGCAACGCGTTGTTGCTCGCCGCCGGAGAGCTGCGATGGAAAGTGATTGATTCGATTTTCTAGTCCGACCATCGCCAAACACTCTTCGGCATCGAGCGGATTTTCAGCGATCTCTGTAATGAGCTGAACATTTTCGAGCGCGGTGAGGCTCGGAATGAGGTTGTAAAACTGAAAAACAAAGCCGACGTGTTCGCGGCGGAATGTAGTAAGGGCTGCATCGTTCGCCGTCGTGAGATTATGATCACGAAAAATCACCTCGCCCGATGTGGGCACGTCGAGTCCGCCCATAATATTCAGAAGCGTGGACTTTCCGCTTCCCGAGGCGCCGAGCATTACCGCTAGTTCGCCTTCGAATAAATCGAGCGTCACATCGGTCAGCGCGCGAACTTCCAACTCACCCATTTTGTAAATCTTCGAAATTGAGTGGACGTGGAAAACTGCATTTGGCGCAGCGGAATCCTCAGCATCTTTCGAGACGACGCGGAATTTCTCAGCAGCAGAGTTTTCCAGAGACATAAATTCGGGGCGCATTTCGTCCATTACTAACAGTACACGGCAACCATTGTGCCGAACGCGTTTACAGCGTCGAAATTTTCAACATATGTGACAGGCGTCACATAACAGTTTTTTGAAAGCATTGGAAGTGAATTTCAAAACCTACGGCGCGCCGAAGTTTGGAACGATGATTGCACAATAACGATTTAGCGGGTCCTGATAAAACGAAATGAATTTGAACCGCAGGGAATCATTCTGATTCAGAGAGCGTTCGAAAATTATGGGCTCGAAGCAAGGAGAATCGAATATGAAACGCACCGAAGAAAATTTGAAAGAAGCAATCGCGGGCGAAGCCAAAGCGCGGCTCGAATATATCGCCTTTGCAATGGAAGCAATGAAGGAGAATCTGCCCGAATACGCGCAGCTATTTATGGAAGCTGCCGGCGCTGAAACAATCCATGGAATCAGTCATCTAAAGGTGGCAGGAGAAATAGGAAACACTTACAAGAACCTCGATGAATCCGCTAACGGCGAAGATTTCGAGATCGAAACGATGTATCCGAATTTCATAAAAGAAGCCGAAGCGGAAGGGCGACAAGACGCAGTTGCCAGTTTTGCGTTGGCGCTTGATCGCGAGAAGCATCACCGGGCGATGTTTAAGGAAGCTTTCGCATCGTTTAAGAAAAATAAATCTGCTGCAGTTTGAGGAAAGCAGATACAACTTCCATTCCATACAAGTACGAATACGTCGCCTTGTGTTAAGGCATCGGAATAATGTGATTGCGTGATTTTGCGCAGCTCGGTGCGTATTTCCACCCAAATTTACCTCGCCAAAGCCGACTTTTATTCCTGCAATTAGAGATGCGTTCGGCACGATCATTGCACTCTTTGTTTGTGGAAATGTGTAAATAAAGTCATGGCAATAATAGTCGCGGAAGGAGCGTTTCAAATGCCAACAAAGAAAAGATATACGAATCAAACTTTTACAAAGCGAGTTGATCATGACGGCGGACGCCATCGAACAGCGCCGATGCCGGATGAACCGGCAATGTGTGAAAAATGCGGCGCGACTTTTCGTAATCGCAGATGGGTTGCAAAAGCTGAGCTGACAAAAGACGTAGAGCACGCGCCTTTTACTCCAGCCATTTCAACTATCTGTCCGGCGTGCAAGCAAATGGCAGAAGGAGTCGTTGGCGGCTACGTTTCCGTCAGCGGTAAATTTTTGCGCGAACATAATCTCGAAATAAAGAAACTTCTTAAAAACGAAGAGGTACGCGCGGTTGAAGACAACCCGCTTTCGCGAACCATGAAGTGGAACGAAACCCGCGAGGGAGAAATTCTCATCGAAACGACTACCGAGCATCTCGCACAGCGTTTCGGGCGCGCACTCGAAAAAGCGTTTAGCGGCGATGTGAAATATGACTTCTCGCATGAAAACAAGGTCGCGCGGGTTTCTTGGCATCGCGATTAAAAGGAGACTGAAGATGAATGAAGGAAAAGCAACATCGCGGATACGCAAGGAGTTTGATGCGGATAACATCGCGGCCGCGGATAAGTATTCGAAAATTCCATCGAGTCTCGCCAAACACAAAATCGTTTGCAGCGAATGCTCGGATTACTGGTTTGTCGACGATGAGATTTTTCGTCAAGTAACCAGCGCATCCGAAAACGACGCAACGAATAATCCGTTCGTTTGCGAAGACTGCCTGGAGGAAGAGGAATTCCTTTCGCGGTTGAGTTAGGTGTTTTTATCAAAGTCGGGCGCCCTATTTTCCGCGTCGGGCTTATCAGTTTTGACTGAGAAGGAGTGAGCGATGAATGTAAGTGAAATAATGACTCGAAATCCGAGCGCTTGTAATCCGGAGACGAAACTCACGGAAGTTGCGCGCATAATGGTCGAAAAAAACTGCGGTGCGGTTCCGATCGTGGACAAGAAAACAAACAAACCGGTTGGAATCATCACCGATCGCGATATCACTTGCAGAACAGTTGCGGTCGGCGAAAACCCGCTCAATCTTACTGCCGCTTCGATAATGACCGACAAAATGTTTTCTATTGAGTCGGATCGTTCGGAAGAGGAATTGCTCCGATTGATGGAGCAAAAACAAGTAAGAAGAATTCCGGTGATTGATAATGCCGGAAAGTTTATCGGGATTGTTTCGCAGGCAGACGTTGCGCGAAAACTCCCGGAACATGAAACCGCCGAATTACTGAAAGTTGTTTCGAAACCTTCGGCTCGTGCGGTTTAGCAAAGTCATTGCGCCCGCCGGTTTCTTTTGAAAGTGAGCGTGCGTATTTATGTTTAGAGATCGACGTCAGGCAGGCGAAGAACTCGCGAAAGCACTGAGAGAATACGCGAACCGAAATGACGTTGTTGTTTTAGGTTTACCGCGAGGCGGAGTTCCGGTTGCGGCGGAAGTGGCGAAATTTCTTCATTCGCCACTTGATGTTTTTTTAGTCCGCAAACTTGGCTTTCCCGGGCAAGAAGAGCTAGCAATAGGCGCGATTGCCGGCGGCGGAATTCGCGTCCTGAATAGAGAGTTGTTTTCAGAGATTGATATTCCCGAAGATACTCTGCAGCGCGTTACGCTGCGCGAAGAAGCAGAGCTTGAGCGTCGGGAAAAACTATATCGCTCCGGAAAATCTCCACTGAGTGTAAAAAACAAAATTGCCATTCTGGTCGATGATGGACTCGCCACCGGAACGACCATGAAAGCTGCCGTGATGGCTTTACGAGAATTTGAGCCGGAGAAAATTGTCGTTGCAGTTCCGGTCGGATCTCGTTCTGCGTGCAGAGATATCGAAAGACTTTCAGACGAGTTTATTTGTTTGTCGCAGCCTTCCGGATTTGTGAGCGTAGGAATGCACTACGAGAATTTCGGTCAGACCAGTGATGAAGAAGTTCTTGCGCTTCTTTCATAACTCGCAAACCGAAGTGCATCATTCAAGCATGCGGAATCAACCGTGGAGCACAAATCAAAAAGTTTGTGTAAAGCGGAAATGAATTTGTCCTTGATGCAGACGATAGGTTGCGTTTGGTCCGGTCGTTTGCGGAATGAGAAATTCGGGCGGGTTTAAAAGAAAGCCATAATCGATCGCGACGGATCCACCCAGCGGAGTCTTGATTCGGAAACCAAGTCCGACCGTATTAGTCCAAAGCGCCCGAAGGTTTGAACGAAACACATCGGTAGCAGGCGCATTCGGCGGATTGAACAAATCTTTCACGCTTCTAAAAACATTTCCGCCATCATAAAAAGGAACGGTTTGAAAAAATTTACTTACGGGAATTCGCGCTTCGAGGTTAACAATCGCCAGCGCATTTCCGCCAAAGGGAACCGTGAATGGATTGAGCGAGACGATTTGCCCATTGCTATCGCGAAATGTTCCTTGCGGAACGATCACTACTCGCGGTCCGGCGGTATCGAAATCAAAACCGCGCAGCGTCGTTGATCCGCCGCCGAAAAATCTTTCGCTGATGGGAAGAATTCCGTTGAGTTCAGGAAATTGCGTGGATGAGAATCTGCGTCGCGCGGAAAAAACTCCCGCAAGACCCAGGACGGCGCGACCGGCAAATGTTGTGTTTCGAAACTGTGGAAAAGTGTAATAGGTTTGATAGCTTGCTTGGAATTTGTGAAAGCCGATGTTTGCGCCGAGCGCCGGAACGGAAAATCCATAGTCGGCAGTGAGATAGTGTCCGCGCGTCGGGTCGCTAGGATTATATCGACACGGATCGCCGAATTCTCCACGCGAAATCAATTCCAAAATCGAATAACGCCGCGAGCAGTTTTCGCGAGTATCGCGCACAAAGGAAGCGCCAAAACCCGATGTGCGAATTTGCGAGTCCGGTTCCAGCAACTCTTTTATAAGAAGCGAATTGATGTTAACGAGCTTCACATCTTCGAAGCGGTAGCGGAAAAATGCGATGCTTCGAGAAGCGCGACTGATCGTTCGCTGTGTTTCCGCCGTGAATGATAAACGATTGATCGTCGGGTCGCCGGCGCCGGCGCCGAATTCATCTATGGGATTTCCGTTGGCATCGATTCTTTGTACAACGCCAAAAGTTCCACGATCAAATGCCGAACGAAAAAATCTCGTAACGGTTGAATCGCGCTGATATTGCGCGGTGAGACTTAAAGGCGCGAAACGGTTCTTCCCATCGGGAATAAATCGCGGATTGAGATAATCAACCTGAATCAACTGCTGCCTCGGACTCCAACTCAAACGCGATCCAAGCTGCTGAAGTCTTCCGAGTAAGTTGATATGTCTTAAACCTACGGAAAACTTCGGACCGAATTCAGTTGAATAACCAAAGGAACCATCGGCGAGAATCGCTTTCTGTTCTTCAACGTTTACAATTATATCCGTTTGACGATCACCGCTCGCAGTTTCTCCTGCAGGCTCGACCTTTATGTCCACACGGCGAAATGCATCGCTTGAGTAAAGATTTTGTTCGCTAAGAAAAATTTCATTTGAACGAAGAAGTTCATTTGGGCGCAGCGGAATTGCTTTGAAGATCGATTCGCGTTTGGTCAGACTGTTTCCATTTACTAAAACCCGATTTATGAAAACTTTCTTACCTTCATTGGCAACATTGAAAATGATCTTGACTTGCTCTTCATTTGCCTTTGGATCCGATGGAATTTCTACGATCGATTGCTCGACCCGCGCATTGTAGTAACCCTCTTTTGAGTAAAATTCCTGAAGTTTCCTCGCGCCATTGCGCGCTCGCGCCCGCGAATAATTCTTGCCGATGAGATTCGGCAATTCTTTTTCCAGAGCAGCTGAAGGAAATTCCTTGTTGCCGGTAATGCTTACATCGGAGATTCGCGTCGGCGGTCCTTCCTTTACTACAAATGTAATGATCAGTTCCTCGCCATCTGGCGATACACCTTGTTTCACTTTAGTAAGAGCCTGTCGGAAACCGAGTTCCCGCATAACCGATTCAATTCTAATGCGGTCCTCTTCGAGCAATTCATTGCTGGTATAGCCGCGACCATAACCGAGGCGCGGTATAAGTCCGATCAGACTTGCTTCCTGAGTATCGAGAATCGTAATCACGTCGGATGGTTTTATTTCATCCGTTCCTTCAATTCGGATATTTACGAGTTTGAGCCTTCGATTCAGATCCACCGCGTATTTAATGTCAACGCTTTTTCCAGCCAAATCCGCGCCGCTCAATGCGGAGCAGAGTTCCGCCGAGTTATTTAGAAGAAGGTTGGTTTCATCGCGCGGGAATTCCGGTGTGACAGAACAGAGCGGTGTGACCTCGACGAAAAAATATCCTTGCTCCTGGAACCGATTGCGCAAGCGCCGTTCGCCTTCCTTAATTGCCGAGAAATCCAATGAACCTTCGCGTCTGACCGGTAGAATTCGTTCTTGGGTTTTTGATCCGACCTTAATTTTTGAATCGATCGTTACATTTACTTTGGGACCTAATTTTCCGTTGATCGCGACTGCGACTGAATTTGTTTCGGGGTCGAAGATCACTTTCGGATCATTGATTTGTGGAGCGAGAAAATCCTGTTTGAGAATCGTCTGCCGGATGCGAGCAATATCATCGGCAAGCAGTTTGCTCGAAAACGCGCCGCCTTTTTGCAGCTTCAGTTTTGGCAAGAGTTTGGAAGATTCGAAGTTTTCAATGGAAATCTCATAGTCACTTATTCGCGCCTGTACGTTTGGATTTATTTGAAAGGAGACGGCAACCCGGCTTTCCGAACCGAGTGCGGTTTGCGAGAAATTTACCTCGGCATTATAAAAGCCGCGGGCGCGAAGATACTCCTGAATTAGATCTGCATTTGTGCGAAGAGTTTGGTCGGTAATCGTGCTCCCGAGCTTCAGCAGATTCACTCTAAGCAGCAATTCTTCTTCCGTTACGGGTTCACCCTCAGTGTTTCCAATCCGAAACAAAATGCGCTCGACCAGAGTTTTTCTTTTGATTACAAATCGCAGTGCTACTTCGCTTTCGCCATTTTCTATTGCCTCAACGCTTGCAGAAACAACTTTTTTCGTTTCGTAAAGAGCTTCAATCGCATCGCGAATGCGAACTGTTGAATAGCGTTCGCCGAGAACGCTCGCAACTATGAGTCGAAACTGATCGGCGGCGGAAAGATCTTTATCCGTTCCTTCGAAGATGATTTGAATATCCGAAATTTTCCGATTTTCGAAATTGCCTTGCGCAATACCGGAAACCGAGAAAATGAAAACCAGAACCAATGAGAGTGAAACGAGACAGAGAGCTTCCGCGAAACTTGAGAGACTTTCTCGCAAAAGTTTCGTCGCGGAATACGCCGGATTGTTCAGAACCGTTTTCAAAATCTCTTCTTCAACCGAATTTCAAAACTAAAGTTGTCGCGATTTCGCGTGATGTTCGAAAGCGATCGTTGTTCGTATTGTGCGACGAACGACAAGCGATTCGAAACGCGGTATTCCAATGCTAAGACCTGATTCTGATCTTCCGAAAGATTGGTCGAATAGGTAACGAGGAGATTATTGTTAATCTGCCGACCAACGGTAAGACGCGCCGATGGATTCAATCGCCTACCCGAAAGAATCGGGTCAATTTCAAATCTGTTTAAGCCGAAAAGTTTATCGGTGGCGCGGCGCGCGGGATTATTAATTAGTGCATCGGTTAGCAATTCTGTCGCCGTATTCAAACCGGTCTGTGCGAGAGTCGGAATACCGGAATCGGTATTCGTCAGATTTCCGGTGGTAATCAACGAAACCACATCCGCCTGCGGCAAAGCCGGATTTGATCGGACTGTTGCCGTCAATGCATCGAGATCTGTGAGCTGTCCGCTCAGATCAACCGTCACCTGATAACTCTTAATAATGGTGGTCGCCTGCAAATTGATGACCGGCTCACCATCGGTTTGCGGCGGATATTCAAGCGCGCCGCGCTGAAGTTCGTATCGATCGTTTCGATAAAACAGAGTCCCGCTGTTTGCGGTTAATCTACCGGAGAGTATCGGATAATCGACATCTCCCGTGATATTCAATGATCCCGATGCGGTTAGATCGGCGAGGTTATTTTTTACCACCAGCGCATCGCGCCCTTCGATGCGAAGATCGAGTTTCGGAATTCCGAAAAGCGGTGGAGTTGTTCCCTCTTTTAATGTTCTTTCGCGCCGCGTACCGACTACATCCGCAAGATCTATATCTCGTGTATACAAACTTCTTCGCGCAAAAATCTCACCCGCGATGAGAGTATCGTAATCTTTTGTCGTGCCGATTCTTCGTCCGGTGATACTTATTTCCGCGTCGCCGGTAGTAATAAAATCCCTCGGCAGCGGAGCGGTTACGTTTGTCCCGCGAAGATCCAGACGGAATCGATCAAGCCTCAGACCGCTAAGAACACCGCCGCCGCTTCCCGTAACTTTTCCTCCACCGAGATAACCTACGGCATTTTGAATCTGCACCTGATTTTCAGTGAAGATTGCGCGACCGTTTATTCTTTCGAAATACATTCTCTGACTACCGGCGAATGTTGCGATCGAACCATTCGTTACGACCGCGCTACCGCTCAATCTCGCATTCGCATTCGATCCGGTTAGTTTCATTTCTACATCGGCAAGTCCATTGAAGAATGCATTACGGGAGATTGCATCGAGAATTCTAAGATTGATTTTTCCATCGAGCGAAAGATTATTGATGCCTTTGGCGCTCAATGCTTTTGTGCCGCTGACTAAAACGTTGGAACCGGCGCCGGCAAATCGCGCGCGCTCCACTACAACCTCGCGAGCGGAAAGCCGGATTACAATTGGCTCGGTCGCGATAAACGGAGTTTCATTGAAATTCAAACCAAATTCCGAAAAACTTGCGATTCCGGAAAGATCATCGGTCGTGAATTCGCGTTTGCCATTCGCACTAACCGGACGCAGATTTCCTTCGAGGAAAACGTCGCCGGTAGCGGTTCCGGTAATAACGGTGTCGCCTTCGTTTCTGCGGAAGAGCGCAATGAATGGTGCTAGTTGCGTCTTCGCAAATTTTGTTTCAATCCGCAAAGGCAAATTCTCGTCGGCGAAATTGATTGTGGAATGAATGAGTTGCTCGTAGCCCTCGATGGTTGCAGTGAGATCGGCAGTAAGTTTTTGATTCTCAGTTTTGCCGATGAATGAAACCGTTCCAACCGCATTCTGATCAACGGCGATGTTTCTTCCGCCG
Source organism: Pyrinomonadaceae bacterium (assembly GCA_036824525.1). Taxonomy (GTDB): domain Bacteria; phylum Acidobacteriota; class Blastocatellia; order Pyrinomonadales; family Pyrinomonadaceae; genus DAITAB01. Next base: position 11,488 of record DAITAB010000011.1, on the reverse strand, counting down.
CCTTCAAAGTCAATTTCATAAGTAGAATAATTATTCGCCATACCGCTTATGGTCGCGGCAAAATCGACTGCGCCAGTGATTTCAGGACTGTCCGGACCTTGCACATAAGTTTTAAGAACCCGCTCGACTTGCAAATTCTTGGCGCGGATTCCGAAATCGAATGAACCGGAATCGAGATTGTAATTTCCCATTCCTTCCAGGAAACCATCGGCGAATTGCGCTGCGAGTTTTTGAATCGTGGCGACTCGCTGCGATAGATTCACACGCGATTCGAAACTCTGAAAAACTTGTCCGGCGATGGTTCCGCTGGTGGAATTGAGTTGAATGAATCCATTAGCCGCATCAGGTAATCCCTTCAAATTTACGTCGCCGGAAACTTCGGCGTTCATGTCGCGCAAGAATTCCGGCAACGCATCGCGTATTGCGAGCGCCGCCAAAATATTTTCGGCGTTTACGCGGGCGAGATTTGCCTTAACGACGATGTTATTAATTCCGATGCGCGGAATATTTACGGAAAAATCCGCGAATCCACCGCCGCGTTCGCGAAGTTTTCCGTCGGTGATATCGAATGATTCCTGGTTGAGCGCAATATTGCTTTCGATGCTGCCGAGTTCGCGTTTATGCATCGAGAATGAATCGAGCAAAGCTCGTCCGTCAATGAGCGGATCGGTCAGATTTCCGCGGAGCGTTCCATCGAAACGCAAATTTCCGGCGAGCTCGATTTCATTGGAATTGAGTTGACTTTCTAGTTCGGGCGAAAAGTTCAAGACTGTGATAAGCCGCTGAATTTCCGCGGCGTCACTAGAAACGAGCGAAAGGCGCAAATCCGATCGTTCGTCTTTGAGATCGAATTTTCCGGTGGCGTCGAGCTTAGATTTTTCAGTGAATAAATTCGCGCGATTTATATCAAACAATCCTTGGGTCGCGTTTATGCTGAGCGTTCCATTGATGGGAACGAGCCCGCGCGTTTCCGAACCGGCGTTTGCATTGAAGTTAGCAATAATCGTTCCGGAGGCGGCACGCAAATTCGTTCCCGGAAAATTGAAATCAATATCGCCGCTGGTTCTCCCCGAAACCGGAAAAACTTTTCCGCCCTGCAATGCTAAAATTTTCGCGAGATCGAGATTTTCAAATTTCGCGTCAATCAGAGAACGCGAATTCGCGTTCATCGCAACGATTGCTTCACCCGTTACCTTTCCGTCCGTTACTTCCGCTACCAAATCGCGCAAAGCAATCTGATCATTATTTGCATCAACTCGCGCTCGTGCCGCGCCAAGTTTTGCGCTTCCGAGAATTCCTCCGCCGATACTCAAATCCAAACTCGCGCGATATCTTCCGGAAGGCTCGAGCACATAAATCAATTGCTTTCCGTTTACATTTTCGAGTTTTCCGTTTTGTTTTAAATCGACATTTCCCGCCGCAATCGAATCTGAATTACCTTCGATTCTTCCTTCGACTATCGATAAGCGAACTCCTGCGACATTTACACTCCCCAGTATTGCCGCATCGCTCGCTATGCTGGCAAACCGAACTCCATCGGAATAAATCCGCGTCTCATTTCCGCTTTGTTCAAGTTTGACTGAAGTGGCATTCACACCGCCGATCTTCGCATCGCGGGTATTGATTTCACCTGCCTCAAGATTTGTCGTCGCGGCGGTTACATCTCCATTTCGCGAGTCAATCCGGACATTCTGCGCGGTAACATTCTTTAATTGCGCGTCGCGAGTTTCTACCGATTCGGACTTCAAAATACGAGCATCGATTTCCGTCGCAGAATTTGCGCTTTTTAGTTTTGTGTCCGAGGCGGAAACACCGCGAAAAGATGCGCCCTTTGTGTTAACAATTGCCGCGCTTAAGTTGGGAAGCGCGACGTTCGTATTTGCTCCGACCGTTGTGAGCCGAACATTCCGCGCCAGCAAATCCTGCGCTTCAACATCTTTCGAAAAGAAATTTCGTGTGCGCACATTTCCGAGCGTGGCAGACAAGTTTTCATCTTCATATTCGGCGACCGCGTCCGTGATGATGAGGTTAGTCAAAGTTCCGCCGGGAATCTTTGCCGCCGCTGCGCGAAGTTCACCAAACCAACGAAAATCCGTACCGGTTCCGCGAACATTTCCATTCATGAAAGGCGAATCAAATTGAAAATCTCCGAAAGTAAGCAATTCGGCGATGGCTTTTCCGTTTGCTTCATACGCGTAACCATCGCCATCCGCTACCGCGTTAATCGAGAGCGCTTTCAGACGAATATTTCCGGCGGCGAGCGCATCCGACGTTATCTCACCATCGATCCGGTATTTTTCGCCTTCGCCGGAGATCTTGCCATTGAAAGATCCGTCGCCACGCAAAACCGCGCCATTTGGAAAAACGGAAGAAACTTGAGTGAGGTCAACATTCGAACTCACATCGAAGTTATATTTTGGTGCGGACCAATCGCGAATACTTCCAGCCAAAAAAGTCTTACCCAGAGGCGAAGCGAGTCTGAACTCCGAAACGTCCGAACCTTCCCGCGTTGCCGTTCCTTTGGCAGAAATGTTTACCGGTTCGATCGGTTTTTCGTCGTAAACAAACTTTGAATCCGATGACGAAAAATTAAAGGAAAAATGCGGAGCTTCCTGAGTTGAACCCGGCTGCGGAAGAAGTTCCAGAAAGACGTTTTTTGCCTCGCCGCTGATTGTTCGCGGCTGGTCATTGAAATGTACGACGCCATCATTCAGGAAAAATTTCGCCGCGGACATTCTGAATTCCGATTCCGAATCGCCTTCGCGAAAGAGATCCAACTCCGAATAATTTGATTTCCCCTCCGCATCGAAATTTATCCAGACCTGAAGTCCGTTTATCTCGGTCGAATTCAATTCGAAAATGCGCTTGCCGCGAAATCCCAAAAGGTTTGCGGTGGTCATTCCGATGTCGGCACTTTCTATAAAGAAAAGTCTTTCGTTGGTGAATTTATTTGTGAAGGTTGCCTTCTGAAGTTTGATCTTGAGAGGAAAAAGTTCCGTGCGCATTTCGTCGGCAGTCAAGACGACCCCGATTTGATCAAGGCTCTGAGTAAACTTCGACTTTGCGTATGAATCAAGAAATCCGAAGCGAAGTAAAACCCATCCCGCGAGCAAGAGAATTAGTCCGATTCCCAAAAGAATTCCGGTCGCACGAATAACTCGCCTTCGCGAAAAAAAACTCCTCGGCGTTTTTTCGGGTGCTTCGTAGTTTTCCGGTTGCTGGACTTCTTCGGTCATCTTCTAAATACAGAAATTTGTGGAGTTAAACGAACCGAACTCCAAAGGCGCCACGGCGTGAATCGGAAAATTGGATGATGTTTTTGTGTGCGCGGTTACCTTGCCAAAGACACTTTCGCCCTCGGAAAATCCAATTTTCTTAATATTAGCGCGCCAAAATTGCATAGCGCAGTAAAATCGATACATCGTCGCAAAAAAATCTTAACGAAAAACCGGTCAATTAGCGAACAAATCGCATAACGAGTTGTTATTCCTCATCGATATTTCGACCAATAACCGTTGGATAAAATTACAAAGGCAAATTCATCTGCCACAGGTTCAAAATCTCGACCGTATTCGTCACTTTAAACATCGTTTTCTTGCGAAATGCAGATTCTGGATTCGGGATTGCTTTGCGCCTTTATCATTACATCAACTCGAACTTTTAGATTTTCTTGAAAAAAGTTGCTAATCGGTTCAGACTACGGTCACATCGAATCTGAAGGTAACGGAAGTCATTTATGTTTGAACGCTATACGGAAAAAGCGCGTAGGGTGATTTTTTTTGCACGCTATGAAGCGCTGCAATATGGATCGTCCGTGATTGATCCGGAACATCTGCTTCTTGGTTTGCTGCGCGAGGAAAAAAATCTTACCACTCGTTACTTTCCCTTCAGCGCGAATGTGACGATAGATTCGATCCGACGCGAAATCGAAACCAGAATCGTGGTCAAACAAAAGATGCCGCAGTCTTCAGAAGTCCATCTCTCGATTTCCACCAAGCGAATTTTGGGCTGCGCTCAGGAAGAATGTAAGCAACTTCAAATTGCGAAGATCGGCACCGAACACATACTTCTCGGAATTCTTCGCGAGGAAAACACAGTGGCGCGCGATATTTTAGTCGAGTTAGGCGTTCGCTTTCAGACTCTTCGCGATGATTTGGCGAGGCAAAACAACAAACCACTTCCGGATTCTCCGGAGAAGAAAAGCGAACCTACACACCTACATGAATTCACGCGCGATCTTACTCAGGATGCGATCGATGGAAAGCTCGATCCGCTAATCGGACGCGAAAAAGAACTTGAAAGAATAATCGAAATCTTATGTCGCCGGACAAAAAACAATCCGATCATCATCGGTGAATCCGGAGTCGGCAAGACTGCGCTGATCGAAGGTTTAGCGCAGCGCATTATTGAGAAAGACGTTCCGCAATTTCTCGAAGGCAAAAGAATTTTGGCTTTAGATGTTTCACTCGTGGTTGCCGGAACGAAATATCGTGGACAGTTCGAAGAAAGACTCAAGCAAATCATCAAGGAACTTACGCTATTCAAAAACGCCATCGTTTTTATTGATGAGGTTCAGACTCTCGTCGGCGCAGGCTCAGCAGAAGGCTCGCTCGATGCCGCAAATATTTTGAAGCCGGCGCTCGCGCGCGGTGAAATTCAGTGTATAGGCGCAACAACGCCGAGCGAATTTCGTCGTTCAATTGAGCGCGACCGTTCGCTCGAGAGAAGGTTTCAGCCGGTCAAGGTTTTGCCGCCGAGCGAAACCGAGGCACTCACAATCATTGAGGGAATTTCCCAGCGATACGAATCATTTCATCATATTCGATATACGCAGGAGGCGCTGGAAGCTGCAGTTACTCAAACCAATCGATATGTTCCGGATCGATTTCTTCCGGATAAAGCGATTGATGCGCTCGATGAAGCGGGCGCGCGGGCAAAACTTCGTTATGCCTATGAGTCCGATGGCGCAGAACCTTCTTGGAAAGAGACCGTCTCGAGCTGGAAGCGTACGATTGCAAAAGAAGACCAGCTTCTGGCGCTCGAAATCGATGGTCTCGATGAAGCATTTCTCGAAGTTGAGGTAACAAAAGACGACATTGAAGAAGTGATTTCGCGTTGGACGGGAATTCCCCTCCAATCACTCAAAGAAGATGAATCCTCAAAACTTCTAAAAATTGAACAACAACTGCAGCAGAAGATCGTCGCCCAACGTCCGGCGATTTCCGCGCTTTCGCGGGCGATTCGACGTTCGCGTGCCGGATTGAAAAGCCCGCAGCGTCCGGTTGGTTCATTTCTCTTTTTAGGACCTACAGGTGTTGGGAAAACTGAAGTGGCGCGATGTCTCGGTGAAGTTTTGTTTGGATCGCAGCGCGCGATTTTCCGTTTTGATATGTCTGAATACATGGAAAAACATTCGGTCGCGAAACTGATCGGTGCGCCGCCCGGTTACGTCGGACACGAAGATGGCGGACAGCTTACGGAGAAACTTCGCAGAACTCCATATTCCGTTGTCTTGCTTGATGAAATTGAGAAAGCGCATCCGGATATTTTCAATGTTCTCTTGCAGATTTTTGAAGAAGGATGTCTGACCGATTCTTTGGGAAATGCCGTTGACTGTAAGAATGCGATATTTATTCTCACCTCAAATCTGGGTGCACGATTTATACAAAAGCGTATGACGATGGGTTTCCAGGCGACGGAAGAAGCGGCGCGCGAGAGAATCGAGGAGAAAGTACTCGCCAGCGTAAAACAAACCTTCACTCCGGAATTCCTGAACCGTCTCGATGAAGTGATTGTATTCGATGAATTAACCACTGACGATCTTTACAAAATCATTGATTTGCAGCTCGAAAATTTAAATGAAATGCTGCGACCGAGAGCGCTTCAGATTCGTCTTACACACGAAGCGAAAATTTGGTTGGTTGATAAAGCTTGCCTTGATCGCAGCTATGGAGCGCGTCCTTTGCGCAGGGCTTTGCAAAAGCACATCGAAGACGAACTTTCCGAAAGATTAATCCAGGGAAAACTTTCGGACGGAAGCGTTGTGGAAGTTTATTGCGATGCAAACAAGCTGCATTTTCGTATGTCAACGGTACTCACAAAAGCCGAAACAGCAATTGCCGCCTCGAATCCCTAAGTTAGTTGCTTTTAGGTGATTTTTCTACGCGAGAAGTCGCCCAAATAAAATCGTTATTGTTCTCTTGCGAAAATACGCCCACACTGACCTTATCGGTTGCGTGGGCGTTTCGTTTTTTTGTTTTCCCGCCAATCTCTGTATAATTTCCGAATTCGAATGAAGAGGTGTAACGAGGCAACCTCGAATCAGTACACGCGAATCCAAGCTCGCGTAAAATATAGTGTTTAGCGAGTTTTGAGTCGATTTTGTGTATTATTGAATTCCGTTTGGGCATTTCATAATGATCGGTGCTGGATCGCGATCGGTTTTCAGCTTTGACCGATGTTCTTGCAATCATAAGGATAATGAGTTTTATGCAACGTCTCCGGACAGTCGGGTTTTTGATGGTGTCGGTTCTTTGTCTCTTTGTTGTGGCAGTAACCGCGACCGGTAATGACCCCAAAGCGAGTACCAAAGCCAAATCCATCCAACAGCAGTTAGTTGAAAAGGTGGATATTCAGGGAAATCGCCGACTCCGCGATGAGGATCTTCTTTATTACATCAAAACTCGGGAAGGCGACGTTTATGATCCACGCCAACTTGAGCGCGACTTGAAAGAACTCTTATCACTCAATTTCTTCGATAAAACCGCAACCAAAGTTCTTACGGAAGAGGGTCTCCGCGGAGGCGTCTCGGTGATTTTTGAAGTCAAAGAACTTCCGATTATTCGTGATCTCCAATTCACTGGAAGTAAAGCTGTTCCGGAATCGGAAATTTTGAAGCAATTTCGCGAGAAAAGAATCGGCATTTCAAAGGAAGCCGTTTTTGATCCGGTAAAAGTCAACGGTGCGAAGCGACTTTTACGCGAAATGTTGGCTTCTAAAGGCTATCCGAATGCCACGATAAATGAGGAAGTTGAAGAAGTCTCGGCAACCTCGGTCGCGGTCAATTTTCGTATCGACGCAGGGAAACGTTCTCGGATTGTGAAGATTGAGTTTGAGGGCAATGAGCATTTCAAAGATGGAGAATTGCGCGGCGCGCTCATGCTGGTACGTGAAACCGGACTCATTTCGCGTTTCAAAGGTCAGGACATTCTCGATATGAGAAAGCTCCAATATGATTTGGAAAAGAATGTCCGGCAGTTGATGTTTTCCAAAGGTTATTTCCAGGCGCGAATCGGCGAGCCGCAAGTCGTTGGTTTAGGTTATAAGCGCACAAGTTTTGTTCCGCTCATAGTACTTCCGCTTCCGCTCATCTCATCAAAAGACGACACCTTGAAAATAATCGTTCCAATAAGTGAGGGAAGAATTTTTCGCGTCGGCGATGTAAAAGTCGAAGGTAATTCAATAATTTCGGAAGACCGGATTCTCACCGCTCTCAGTCTTAAGAAAGGTGAAATTGCTGACGGTAAACAGCTGCGCAAAGTCCTCTATGAAGATCTGAAGAAATTTTACGGTTCACAGGGATTTGTGCTCTATGAACCGAATCTCGATATGGAATATCGGGATAATCCTACTAATCCAAAAGAAGGAATTGTCGACGTAAAGATCGAGATCGATGAAGGAAAGCAGTTTCGTCTGAGACGTTTGGAATTTACGGGGAATACGTTTACGCGTGATCGCGTAATGCGACGCGAATTTCTGATGAATGAAGGTGACATTTACAATCAGGTGGCACTCGAGAATTCGGTAATCCGTATAAATCAAACCGGATACTTCGATCCCGTCGATAAGGATCAGGACGTAACTATTCGTACTGCCGATGAAACAGGCGATGTCGATCTTGTTGTCGCGGTAAAAGAAAAAGGGCGACAGCAAATTCAATTTAACGGAGGAGTTTCCGGACTTGGCGGTTCATTCTTCGGACTTGAATATTCCACCAATAACCTTCTGGGACGCGGTGAAATCTTTTCGCTTCAAGCCGGACTCGGTAATCGGCAAACAAGCATCCAGGCATCTTTCACGGAACCATATTTTCGTAATCGACCGATAACCGTAGGCGCCTCGTTGTTTTACAGCACCTACAAATTTTTCGGCGAAGGAACTTTTCTTTCGCAAAACCAGAGTTTGTTTCTTGACGCTTCAAATCCCTATGGTTCGATCACTACCGATCAATCGAACCTTTTCACGCAGAAAACTTATGGCGCATCTCTTTTTGCTACGGCGCCGCTTTCGGAATTCTTTTTCAAAAAGCGAAAATTCACGCAGTTTTCGCGCCTCGGACTGACTTATCAATTTTCTGCTACGACAATTACCGATCCGCCTGTGAATCAGACCGGCGATGCGACCCGATTGATTCCGGTAATTTTCCGTCAGCCGAATATCATTACCAGCCGAGTTACTCCGACTTTCGCTTACGATACGCGTCAACCGGCGTCAAACGGAATTGATACGTTGCGTGGAAGGCAGCTGACCGCCAGCGTGGGTTTTGCCGGACTCGCCGGCGATGTTCGCACTTATTCACCGCAGATTTCTTTCAGTCAGTTCTTTCCGATTAGACGAAGGAAATCCAAGAACGCAGAAGTTTTCGGTTTCAGAATTCTGGCGGGAACGCTTCAGAGTTTCGCGACCTCAAGTAAGATTCGCAACGCAAATTCACTTTCATTTATCGGCGGAGTTCCTTATTACGAGCGATTCTTTCTCGGAAGCGAAAATGATATTCGCGGTTACAACGTCCGAACGATTGGTCCAATCGCTCCGATCAATACCTATGTCACTTCGCGAAATGTTGTAGTAGCAACTAACGCCACCGGAACTCCGGTTTTGGCTACGGGTCTAAGCGATCGCGATCGGAATGAACTCATTTCGATAGGAACTTTTACCGGTGCGAGTGGCGCGAATCCCGGTTTGATCGGACGCGATTTTCGCATCATCGGCGGCGATACTCAGCTATTGGGAAATTTTGAGTATCGAATTCCGATATTCGGACCTGTTTCGCTGGCGGCATTTGCCGATATCGGCAGCGCTTTTAATCTGAAAAAGGGCGGAGATCAATTCATCAATAGTACTTTTCTTCCCGATCAGCCATTTCTCGGATTCAATTCTTTGAGCACGGTTTTCTTTCGAGGCAACACGGAACTTCAGCCTTCATTTTTTGGTGGATTCCTATTGAGAAACGGTCGCCCGATTACACGTAGTCAGTTTGTGAATGATTTTTGTAACAATGATATCAGCTCGTGTCCGGTGATTCCGCCGACCGGATTACAACAAGTTTTTCTACGCGGTGACGCCCAAACGAATCAAGTTATCAAAATCGGCGACAGCGTTTTCAGCAGATTGGGAGATTTTCGTTCGAGCGTCGGGATGGAACTTCGGGTTCAGGTTCCGGTGGTCAACGTGCCTTTCCGGTTGATTTATTACTATAATCCCAACGCGAAGCTTGGAATCACGCCGGAATTGCCTAATTTCTTCCTTCCCGGTAAGCGAAACGGATTCCGTTTCACAGTAGGACGAACCTTCTAGGTATTTTTTATTGCCGTGCAACAAATTTACGAAAATTTGTCTCCAATGGTCGTGTAGTTCATAATTAACGCATCAAGAATTTAAGGAGTATTTCGACAACTAGTATGAAAAGAATGTATTTAATGATTTTGGGTATCGCTTTCGCGATGGTTCTAACAGGTTCGGTGAAGGCGCAAACTGTTGCGGCTCAGCCCGCCCAGCCCATTCGAATAATGTTTATCAATACGCTTGCTTTCGAAGATCCTAAAGACGGAATCAAGAAGATGATTAATGCCAATACCTTGCTTGATGCAGAGTTCAAGCCGGTTCGAGCCGAGCTCGAAACAATGGGCACGAAATGGCAGAACCTTGGCGACGAAATTGACCGTCTGCAAAAATCTACAGTTCCGGTGAATAAACAAGCGCTCCAGAAAATGGCGGAAGACCGTCAACTTCTTGAGACTCAAATTAAGCGAAAAACTGAAGACGCCAAAATTAATTACGAAAAGCGACAGCAATCCGTAGTTGGTCCGGTGGTCGAAGATGTATATAAGACCATTCAGGAGTTCGCGAAGTCGAAAGGCTACACGGTAATTCTTGATGCGGCGAAACTCGATCAAGGCGGACTTCTTCTTGCTTGGGATGAAAAAGCGGATGTAACAAAGGATTTTGTTACTTATTACAACACACGTCAGTCGACGGCAACCGCCGTTCCCAAGCCGTAGTTGCTTTTGTCCAATTAGAATAACGCGGAAGCCAACTGACCTAACAGTTGGCTTTTGTCGTCTGTGTTTTGTATAAAGATTGAACCTTTATGACGATTCTCGATTCGCGCCAGATACAAGAAATTCTTCCGCACCGTTATCCGTTTTTGATGGTGGACAAAATCATCGAGCTCATTCCACGCGAGAGAATCGTGGGAGTGAAGCAAGTAACCTACAACGAATATTTCTTTCGCGGTCACTTTCCCGATGCGCCAGTTATGCCGGGCGTTTTAATCGTTGAAGCGCTGGCGCAATGCGGTGCCATTCTCGCGCTACGCGAATTCGAAAACAGGCTCGAGAAAATTCCGCTCTTTAGTGGAATTGAAAGCGCGCGTTTTCGAAAACCGGTAGTTCCCGGCGATACCTTGATCTTGGAAGTTACGACTTTGCGCATCGGAAGCAAGGTGCAGAAAATGCGTGGCGAAGCGAAGGTTGACGGACAACTCTGCGCCGAAGCTGAAATTATGTCAGTGATCGCCGATCGTCCGTAATCTCCGATCGTTTCAAATCATGACTTTTGTTCACGAAACTGCAATCGTAAGCCCGAAGGCAAAGCTCGGCAAAAACTGTCACATCGGCGCATTTTGCGTGGTCGGAGATGAAGTAGTGTTTGGCGAAAATGTTCGCCTTGAATCTCATGTCGTCGTTGATGGAAATACCGTCATCGGCAATGAAACGAGAATTTTTCCTTTCGCTTCGATAGGACTTGCGCCTCAGGATTTGAAATACAAAGGCGAACCGACCGCCACGAAAATCGGCGCGCGAAATCACATACGCGAATTCGTCACAATTCATCGCGGTACAGCGCATGGCGGCGGTCTGACACAAATCGGCGACGACAATTTGTTGATGGCGCAGTCGCACGTAGCCCACGATTGCCGCATTGGAAACGAAGTGATTATGGCAAATGCCGCGACGCTCGCCGGACACGTTACGATTTCAGATCGCGCGAGCATCGGCGCATATTCAGGCGTTCACCAGTTTTGCAGAATCGGTCGCGAAGCTTTCGTCGGCGGTTATTCTGTCGTTGTAAAAGACGCGCTTCCTTTTGCCATCTCGCAAGGAAATCACGCCAAATGCTATGGGTTAAACCGCGTCGGGATGAAGCGCAAAGGCTATCCGAAGGAAACCATTGAAAAGCTCCATCATGCTTATCGCCTTTTACTTAC
>DAITAB010000115.1:0-8284 GCA_036824525.1 Pyrinomonadaceae bacterium | reverse complement strand
TATGGCGAACAGTTGCGCGTGATGCGTCTGATTCCGGGTTTGCAAAATGTGGAGATTTTGCAGTATGGACAAATTCATCGCAATACATTTATAAACGCACCGAAAATTCTCGATGCGACTTTGCAAGTTCGTAAACAGCCGAATTTGTTTTTTGCGGGACAGATCACCGGCGTAGAAGGTTATGTTGAATCGGTCGGCACGGGTTGGATCGCGGGCGTGAATGCCGCGCGTCTTGCGCAAAACGAATGCCTTATCACGGCGCCTTCGAAGGGCGCGATTGGCGCGCTTTGCCGTTATGTCTCGAATGTCGAGACGAAAAATTTTCAACCGGTGAACATAACCTTCGGTTTGCTCGAAGAGCCGCCGCTCGAATTTCGAAAAAAGCATCGAAATAAACGCGAGCGACATCAAATTCAGGTCGAGCTTGCGCTCAAGGCTTGGGATGAGTGGCTCTTTGAAATAAATTCGCGCGATATGAAAATCGCTTCACGCGCCTGACATAGATGGATTTTCTTTCGCAGACAGATTTGGTTATCGCGATTGCGACCTTTTTCGTCGCGTTGCTTTATTCTTCTGTCGGACACGCGGGCGCATCAGGTTATCTCGCTATTATGGCGCTCGCCGGAATTGCTTCTGCGCAATCGCGCACAACGGCGCTCATCCTGAATGTCTTCGTGGCGATAATTGCTTCATTTCAATTTTATCGGGCGAAGCGTTTCGATTGGAAAATATTTTTACCGTTTGCGATGGCATCGGTTCCGTTTGCTTTCATCGGCGGTATGATTTCGCTTCCGACTGATCTTTATAAAAAGATTCTAGGCGCGGTTTTATTAATCGCAGCGCTGCGTTTGGCTTTCAATTTTTCGGAGACGCGAAAACTCGTTGAGCCATCGAATTGGCTCGCTGCTATTCTTGGCGCAATCATCGGATTACTTTCGGGTTTGACCGGAGTTGGCGGGGGAATTTTTCTTACTCCGGTTTTGTTTCTGACAAATTGGACTGACGCGAAAACCGCCGCCGGAGTTTCTGCTCTTTTCATTCTTGTGAATTCAATCGCGGGTTTGATCGGAAGCGCTGCGCAAATTCCCGCACTGAGTTCAGCGGTTTGGATTTGGATTCTTGTCGCGCTGATCGGCGGCGCGATCGGTTCGCGGTTGGGTAGTCATTATTTTGATTCAAAGGTGCTACGCAGAATTTTATCGGCAGTATTGATTATCGCGGGTCTGAAATTGTTTTTTACATAAATGCGCTTAATATCTTTTTCAATGATTTTGGTTTTTGCTTTCGACCTTGCCGCGCAATCAGGACGCGTCCGGCAACGTCCGGAAGATCTGGAAATAACCAAGCCGAAACCTATCGTCTTTGAAAAGAAACCAAAACGAATCGCTGAAATTCCACGACCGACTCCAACTCCCACGCCGACGCCCGCAAAGAAAAATGACGACGACGATGAAGTGATTCGCGTTGAATCGGTACTGGTGCCGATTCCGGTTTCCGTTACGGATGAAAATGGTCGCGCCGTTAAAAATCTGCAACTTCAAGATTTCGAACTGTTCATCGATGGAAAGAGTTCTTCGATCAGCGCCGTCTCGTATTCGGAAACTCCGGTAAGGCTGGCACTGCTTTTTGACAACAGCACGAGCGTTACTTTAGCGCGCGATTTCGAGAAGACTGCGGCGATCCGATTCTTCAAAAAAGTTTTGCGTCCAAGGATCGATCAAGCGGCGCTGTTTTCCGTCGCTACCGGAACGCGCCTCGAACAGACCCTGACGGGAAATGTCTCCCTTCTTACAACTGCCATCGAGGGTTTTCCGGAACCGAAAGGCGCGACTGCGCTACTCGATGGAATAATTATCGCCGCGAATTATTTGAAATCCGCTGAAGGACGAAGAGTGATCGTAATAGTCTCCGATGGCGACGACAATTTGAGCGATGCTTCGCTTGAGCAGACGATCAAAAGTTTACAGGCGGCGAACTGCCAGGTTTACGTCGTCAAAACTACGGATTTTGAGAATTACAAACGTTCGGGAGTGCGCGGCGGTAATGCAAACACAACATTTCTTTCGGCGAATCATCGCATGAAGGAAATCGCCTCGCGTACCGGCGGCGACGTTTATTCACCGCTCGATGAAAAAGAACTCGATGTGGCATTTGCCAGAATCTCATCAGAGCTTTCTGACCAGTACATTCTTAATTTCTATCCGGAAGATGCCACGCAAAAACGCGGCGAGTTCCGCAAGATCGAACTGAAAATTAAGAACCGCGAAAGATTTTCGATTCGGACGCGCGATGGATTTTATGTTCCGAAAAACTAGGTCGCGCCTTCCGCACTTCACAATTCATCAATCACAATTCAGAATTCTATTGCCGTGATCGAAGAATATCTCGAACAATTTTTTCAGCATCTTCGCTATGAGCGCCGTGTAAGCGAACACACGCTCAGAAATTACGCGAGTGATCTCGAACAATTTTGCGTTTATCTTCGCGCGATTGAAAAGCGTGAAGATGTTTCCGTAAAAGAGATTGATCACCTTACAATTCGCGAATGGATGTCTTCGCTGGTTGAAGCTAAGAAAAAGAAAAGTTCGATTGCGCGGAAACTTGCGAGCTTACGAACCTTTTTTCAGTTTCTCGTCCGCGAAGGCTTCCTGGAAGCGAATCCTGCGAGACTCGTCACGACGCCGCGCGTCGAGCGCAAACTTCCGAATCATCTTTCAATGGAAGATGCGGTTCGTTTTATCGAATCACCGGATGAAAACACGGATTTAGGAAAACGCGATCGCGCGATTTTGGAATTTCTATACGCGACCGGAATGCGCGTAAGCGAGCTCGTGAATCTGGATTTGCGTGATATAGATTTTCGCGAGCGCTTTGTGCGCGTGATGGGAAAGCGAAGAAAAGAGCGGGCGATTCCATTTCATGATTCGGCGCTGCAGGCCTTGCTGCACTATCTCGAAACAACCCGGAAAGTCTTTCTTCAAAACTGTCCGGAAAGCGAACGCGACGATAAAGCTCTATTTTTGAATTATCAGGGAACGCGAATTACAACTCGCTCGGTCGGGAGAATGGTTGATAAGTACATCAAACAGTGTGCAAACATCCACAACATTTCGCCGCATTCACTCCGGCATACATTTGCAACACATCTGCTCGATGCCGGCGCGGATTTGCGTGATATACAGGAACTTCTCGGACACGCGCGCCTGACCACTACGCAAATTTACACACACGTCTCGATGGAAAAACTGATTGAGGTTTACGACAAAGCGCATCCGAAGGCTTAGGGAAGTCCAAAGTCAAAATCTGTCCGTCATTGTTTGCGAGATTCTGAAACGATTTCTTGTCGCTGAAAGCGACGAATGATATAGCCGTGGGTGAGCGAGCAACGCGAGCGTCACCCACGGTGGGTTTGAAATAGTTTTCCGACGCTGAAGGCGTCGAACCGTCTATACCCGCAAGCTGAAGCTAGTGGTAATTGAAAAATCCAAAACCAAACCCAAAACCTAAAACCTAAAACCGATTCACCCTTGCTAACGCGCGGGTTTCTGTTGGCGAAGAACATTCAGAAGTTTTTCGTGGATGCCGCCGAAGCCGCCATTCGACATCACCGCGACGATATCGCCGGCGCGCATTTCCGGCGCGAGATGCTCGACAATCGCATCCGCATCGGGAAAACTCAACGAAGGTTTTCCTTGAAGGTGAAGTTGCTCGACGAGTTCGCTGACGTCTAAAACTTTTCCCAGCTCGCTCGCCTTCGCCGTATTGTAAACTCCCGCGATGATCACATAATCGGCATAAGCAAAAGCCTTTTCGTATTGCTCCTGAAAAACCGCCAGGCGCGAAGACCAACTGCGCGGCTCAAATACGGCGATCAATCGCTTGTCGCTATATTTCATGCGCAGCGCTTTGAGAGTTTCCGCAACGGCGGTCGGGTGATGTGCGAAGTCATCGATGATCGTTACGCCTTTTTCGACTCCACGAATTTCTACCCGACGCTTCACACTCTTGAATGTGCGCAGCGCTTCCTGAATTTGTTCTTTCGGGATTTCCCATGCATCGGCAGCGATAATCACGGCGAGACAATTTCTTACATTGAACTCGCCGATGAGTGAAGTTTCAAATTCGCCGAAATTGTGTCCATCGCGAAAAACCGTGAAGCGAGTCGTGTCGCCGGAAAAATCCAAATAGCGCGCCTGCCATTTCGCGTCTTCGTGTATTCCGAAAGTTTCGATTTGCGTGTGAAGTCTTCCTTCCATTTCTTCCAGGACTTCGCGCACGACCGGCGAATCAATTCCGCAGATCAACCTTCCGTTTCCGGGCACCAAATTCATCAGACGCGAAAACTGAAACTTAATTTCGTGGAGATCGCGATAAATATCGGCATGGTCGAATTCGATGTTGTTTACGATTGCGATTTCCGGAAGGTAATGCATAAACTTCGGTTTCTTGTCGAAGTAGGCGGTGTCATACTCGTCGCCTTCGATGACGAAAAAATCGGAATCAGTCACGCGAAAACTCGCGCCGAAATTCTGAACGATTCCGCCTACGAGAAACGATGGATTCAATCCGCCGACTTCCGTAATCCAGGTTGCAATACTAGTTGTCGTCGTTTTTCCGTGCGTTCCCGCAACGACCAAACTGCGCTTTCCGCGAATGAATTCTTCTTTTACGATCTCCGCTTGCGAGCGATAAACGAGTTTGCGATTGAGAACTTCTTCGAGTTCCGGATTGCCACGCGAAATCGTATTACCGACGATGGTGCAATCAGCGGCTACATTTACGTTTTCCGGTTTGTAGCCGGACATAATCTCGATGCCGAGAGCTTCGAGTTGAGTGGACATTGGCGGATAAACATTTTGATCCGAGCCGGTGACCTTGTGTCCGCGCGCCTGAAGCATTCCCGCGAGCGATGCCATCGCGGTGCCGCAAATTCCGATAAGGTGATAGTGCATATGAATTTGATTCTAACCAAACAACGGAAAAACGCATTCGCCGGAAGCGAATGCGCTGAGATTTTCGACAATAATTTTTTGCGCGTCAAGAAATCTGCAAGTTACGAAAGAGGATTCGAGTCGTAATTTAGAATTGAGCGCGAGGTGGTCGACGGCATTATTGGATTCACGCTGTCGGGAATCGGTCGGCGGTTTACGATCAGCTCTTCCACCGCAGCAACGTCGAGCGGTTTGGCGAAAAAGTAGCCTTGTCCTAATTCGCAGCCGAATTCCCTTAAGAGTTGAAGTTGGTCGCTGGTTTCGATTCCTTCGGCAACGACTTCAAGATTTAGGCTCTTCGAAAGCATTATAATTGCCTGGACGATCGCGCGGCTATCGCTTTCATTCTCGAGATTCATAATAAATGTGCGATCGATTTTCAGCGCTGTGATCGGAAGACGATGCAGATAGATCAGCGATGAATAACCGGTTCCGAAATCATCCAAGTTAACCTGAACACCGAGCGCACGAAGTTGTTTCAGCGTGATGCTGGCGCTTTCGATGTTGTCAACAACGACGCTTTCCGTAATTTCGAGCTTAAGTTGATTCGGCTGAATTTGTGATTCTGTCAGTTCATCCAAAACGCATTCCAGCAGTTTTCCTTGGTTGAATTGGTGCGCCGAAACATTCACATTGATGGAAAGCGGAAAATGTTTTCCAAATTGCATTTCCCAAATCTTTAATTGGCGGCAGGCTTGTTTCAAAACAAATTTTCCAATCGCGGCGATATCGCCGGTTTCCTCGGCGAGCGGAATGAATTCGACCGGGCTCACTAATCCGCGACCCGGGTGATTCCAACGCGCGAGTGCTTCCAGTCCGATGAGTTCATTGGTATCCAAGCGAATAATGGGTTGATAGACGAGGAAGATTTGATCGCGCTCAAGGGCATAACGCAAATCTGTTTCGAGTTGAAGTTGACGCAAAACCTTTGCGTGCATTTTTTCGTCAAATACAACCACCCGCGATTGCCCGCTGCGTTTTGCTTCGTGAAGAGCGGTGTCTGCATCGCGGAGTATTTCTTCGGGCGTCCGGTATTGGTCGTTTAGAAAAACGACACCGAGGCTGACACTGACGTAAAAACTATGTCCGCGAATTTTGTAATTGGAGGAAAGATGTTCTTGTATCTTTTGTGCAAACTCGGTGGCGCCTTCGGTAGATGGAAATTCAGTCATTACTATTGTGAATTCATCGCCGCCGAGGCGTGCGATTATAGCGTTGGCGCCGAGGAGGTTTCGCAGCCGATCGTAGATAGCGATGAGAAGTTCATCACCGGTTGTGTGTCCGAAACTGTCGTTAACCGATTTGAAACGATCAACGTCTAAAAAAGCGAGAGCTAGACGAAAATCCGGATCCGACTTCGATCGGCGGAGCGATGCATTTAGTTTTTCCAGAAGTAGAGTGCGGTTTCCGAGATTTGTGAGTGAATCGTGAAAAGCCGCATATCGAAGTTTCTCAATGGCGTTTCGTTTTTCCGTAATGTCTTGCACCTGTACGATCAACTGCGCGCCGTTTTCGGAAGTTGCCTCAATCAGTGAGACGTTGGTTGATGTCCAGATTTGCCGCCCGTCTTTGTGAAACAGACGAATTTCTGTTTGAAATGATTCCTGGTTTTGTTTTATTACGCTGCCAACGCGCGAAAGGAATTCAACAAGATCGCCTTCGTGCACTGCACGCGAAAGATCAAATCCGATCAGTTCCGACTCATCGTAGCCCAACAAACGACAAAGCGATTGATTCACTTTTGTGCAAGCTCCCTCGGGTGAAAGAAGCGCCATTCCGATCGGCGCATCTCCGAAGGCACCGCGAAAGCGTTGCTCACTCGCCTGCATCTCGACCAGGTGTTTCTTTGCCTGTTCGCTCTTTGCCTCGGATGCCTCAATCTTTTCCTGGTAGCTATTGAGACTAAAATAAATAATTCCTATCAGCGGAACGCCGGCAAGAAAGACCGGGAAACCAAAATTTTCGATCGCGACTGCGAGCGCCAAGGCAATCGAGCCGCTGGCCAGGTAAGTAACTGAAACCCACGGATAAGATTCCTTCCAGACATCGATCACCGAACGTTGTTCTCGCATCGAATTGGCAAAACTCACCAAAGCGGAATTGATTGAGAAGTGAGTGAGAATCAAAACGGAATTTGCGGCAATCAGATAATTTGAGAAATGATCCTTTGGAAGATGGTTGATTGGACCGAAATAATGTTCGGTGACGACCGACGCAACAAAGAACGAACTGGTAACCGTTCCTGCGTTAAAAAAAAGAATTCGACGGGTGTGCGTCATCCTCCAAGAGATGAGTGAACCCTCGAGCGCGGTAAGAAGTACTGCCGCAGGGGCGCCAAACAAAAGTGCAGAAAGAAAGATGAATAGCTCCGCGGTTGAAATATTCGATTTAAGAATCGGAATTTTGACTACCACTCTACTGCTAACAAACAGAGTGAAGACCACCACGATCACAAAGCGAAAATCCATCTCGCGGAATGGAATCCTTGTAGCGGAAACACACAATGCGACCAGTCCCGCAACTGCAATTGACCATAAATACAACGACAGTCGAGTTTCGCTTTTGTTTGGACTAGGAGTTATTACGGATGAATTCATCAATCGCGAAGGCTAAGCGCACCGCTAATTTCGCTACACATCAATTTCTTGACAAGATTTTTTTCGGAGCGAATTGTTTACTAAGAACTAGGGAGTTGAAGGAACGAGAGTAATAGTGAGGAACGATACAGCAGGTACTTACCTCTTAACATTCTATCGAATGCCCGGAGCTTTTGCCAACAACTAATTTTTACGCCAAAAACACTTTCTGCCAATGGAAATCGGCGCTTCAAGTTGAAACTCGAAGCGCCGATTATGCTTACACGAATTTTCCCCGCAAATTACTCGCCCAAGAGCGATGCCTCGCTTTGGAGAATGCTTTCCCGGAGTGCTGTTCCTTCGGCGAGAATTATTCCATCGGAGAATAAGATTCCGTCAGAAAGAATGATTCCATCGGAAATCAAAATTCCGTCCGCCAATATGATTCCGTCGGCAAGAATAATTCCGTCGGCAAGAATAATTCCATCCGAGAGCAAAATTCCCTGACCGGATGAGATTGCGTTGCTTATTGAAACTCCGGTGGCGAAAACTGAAGCTGTACCCGCCGCGTTGTCGCCAAGAACAACGTTTGACGTAACCATCTGTCCGTTGGCAACGGGCACGTCATTTCGTGTTACTCCTCTGGACGTCCACACTACTCTCGGATCATAAAATGACTGATATTTCGTAAAAAGTTCAATACCGCCGAAGACATGC
>DAITAB010000319.1:0-2494 GCA_036824525.1 Pyrinomonadaceae bacterium | reverse complement strand
CGGATATCAATGACCTGGTGGAGCTTGAAGAGCAGCTCAAACGCCAACACAAACTCATATGTGCGGCAATCGGAGCCGGAAGAATTGACGAGCTTAAAAACCTTCCGCACAAAGATCATCTTCATCATTTAGTGCATCACGAAACTCACGAAGCGCACCTCATGAATGAAGCTCACCTTCCGGAAACGCCTGACAAAGTTTCGGTCGCCGGAGAAGAAACGGCAGATCTTCCAAGTCAACCTGAAGAAGAGGAATCATTAGTGGATTCGAAAAACGTCGTTGCGGATTTCGACGGCGATAACAATTTCGTTTCAACGGCTGAACCGGAAATTATGTATGCGCCGGACGCGGTTACTGTTGTTCCTGAAATTGCCCCGCAAACGATTCCGGTGAGTAATCGCCTTCAAATTCACTTGATTGATGCGGACGAGCTCTTCGGTGGTGATAAAAAGGTTTTGGGAATAAAAGTATTTCGCGGTAACCGTGATTCCGGTGTAAGCGGCGTTCATCTTATTTTGAAAGTAACGGCGACTGCATTTGATCCTCTGATTTATCATTCGATTACAAATGACGATGGACTCGCCCAGGTCAATGTCGAACTTCCTCACTTCAATGAGGGTCGAGCGACACTCGTTGTCCGCGCGATGCTTGCCGGTGAAAAGACGGAGTTACGACAACCGATCGAATTTGGTTGATCTGATGACGCTACTTCGGTAACTTTGATTCCATGCTTCTCACGGTCAATGATCGCGAATACAGTTTTCCGGAATCAATTTCTGTTTTGGAGTTGATACGAAGGTTGAAAATTTCCCCTCAGCGAATTGCGGTAGAACGAAATGGCGAAGTTGTCGCGAAGAGCGACTATGACTCTTTGTTTTTAGAGGAATCAGATCGACTTGAAATTGTGCAGTTTGTCGGAGGCGGTTAACAACAGAAATTTTTCCAATAATTGCTGCGGACTGAGCTTTTAACTTAGTCCGCATTTTTTTTGCGCCGAAATTTGTTGTAGATTCAGATAAATGTCGAAAGAAATTTTTGAACTTGCCGGCGAAAGCTTCGGTTCACGTCTCATAATCGGTACGGGTAAATACCGCAGCCACGAAGAAATGAAGGCGGCGCACCGCGCTTCAGGTGCGGAGATGGTTACGGTTGCCGTTAATCGTGTACCGCTTGACCGCAAAAGCGAATCGTTTCTGGATCATCTCGATCCGAAAATGAAGATTCTGCCGAACACCGCGGGTTGTTTCGACGCTCAACACGCTGTTCGCACCGCAAGGCTTGCGCGCGAAGCGCTGGAGACGAATTGGATAAAGTTGGAAGTGATTGGCGATAAGATCACATTGTTGCCGGACAACGAACAAACTCTCGAAGCGGCGCGGATTCTCGTAAAAGAAGGTTTCATCGTGCTTCCTTATTTCACTGACGACTTGATAATGGCGCGCAAACTACTCGATGCCGGCTGTCCCGCGGTGATGCCGCTCGCGGCGCCGATTGGTTCCGGTCTTGGAGTTCAGAATCCCGCAAATCTGCGAATAATGCGCGAACAACTTCCCGACGCAATAATCATCGTCGATGCGGGAGTCGGAACGGCAAGCGATGCCGCGATTGCAATGGAACTTGGTGCCGACGCAATTCTTATGAATACCGCAATCGCCGAAGCAAAAAATTCCGAAGCGATGGCGACCGCGATGAAGCTTGCGGTCGAAGCGGGAAGAATAGCCTACAAGGCGGGAAGAATGCCGCGAAGACTTTATGCGAGCGCATCGAGTCCGATCGATGGCGCAATCAAATAGCAAAACAAATTATTATGAAAATTCTTGTAACGGGCGCGAGCGGTCTTGTCGGACGCGCAATAGTCGAAAGACTCCACAAGCGCGGCGACGAAGTTTTGAAGGTGACACGCGGAAATGCGTCCGCTCCTGACCAGATTAAATGGAATCCGGAAAGCGGTTTCTCTTCGGAGGAATTATCGCGCCTGGAGAATCTTGATGCGGTAGTCCATCTTGCGGGTGAGAATGTTGCCGATGAGCGCTGGACCGAAGAAAAAAAACGACGAATTCGCGAAAGCAGATCAAACGGTACGAGAATCCTGGTCGATGCGCTAAAGAATTTAAAGAATCCGCCGAAGAGCTTCATCGCTGCGTCGGCGATTGGGTTTTACGGAAATCGGGGCGACGAAATCCTGACTGAGGAGAGCCTTGCAGGGGAGGGTTTTTTCCCGGAAGTCTGCAAAGCCTGGGAAACAGAATCATTCAAAGCAAAATCTTTTGCGCGAGTTGTGTGTTTGAGAATCGGAATTGTTCTGTCGCGCGATGGCGGAGCGCTGGCGAAGATGGCGACTCCATTCAAATTAGGAGTCGGCGGAAAAGTCGGCAGTGGAAAACAATGGATGAGTTGGATTGCCTTTGACGATCTTCAATCGCTCTTCATTTTCTCGCTCACAAATGGAGAGATGCATGGCGCTTATAATGCAACGGCGCCAAACCCCGCAACC
>DAITAB010000114.1:4328-8288 GCA_036824525.1 Pyrinomonadaceae bacterium | reverse complement strand
CCTTTTTCGATCGCGGTCCGATTTATTCCGATATGCTTGTGCTCGGCGGTTCCTGGTCGGCTTATTGGTATAACGGAAACATTTACTCCTCAGAGATCGCACGCGGCTTGGATATTTTCGAATTAACGCCGACGAAAAATCTGTCGCAAAATGAAATCGACGCGGCTAAAACCGTTCGCGTTTCTGCGTTGAATGTACAAAGCCAGGAGAAGATAAAGTGGGGAAGTCAATTGGTAATCGCTAAAGCCTACATCGATCAGCTCGAACGCTCACAGAGCATTCAGTCGGATAAGATTCAGTCTTTGCGCGAAGCGATTTCGGATGCCGAATCTTCGAAACAATCCGGCAAGTTAAAAGGAGCAATTTCGATTGCGGAGAAAGCAACAAAGAAAGCGAATTCGCGCGACGCGGAAAAGCTTAAAGCTCTCGCCGAAGTTATGCGACAAGCGGAAATTTAATTTCTGCGCAATCTGTGAAAATGACTGATTGGAGAACTTTCCGATCAGTCATATTTTTACTCGCTAAAAGGATCCACACGTAAATGTTTTTGTCGTTCTTTCGGAATTTACACGGAGCCGAAAAAGCGAATCGAAAATGATTCCGATAACCATAAATTATCGATAGCAGTCTTGGGCTTATTTCAAACGTCGAATCCAATTTTCTTCAAAAGCACAGTCCACTTTGGATCGCTGTGTAGAGGTTGGAAACGCGGGTTAGTTTTTGCGTGCGTCAAACCGGAATCGCACTCTTGAAGGGCTTTTCCCAACCACTCAAATGCCAAATCCAATTCAGATCTTATGGAATGAATTTCCGCAATTTGATAGGCATTGCCCGAAGCATGTTCCGCTGTGAGCTTGAAAAACAATTCGTCGGATTCGACCTTTTTTCCGGCCGCGTGATTCAGAATTACCAGCGCCCAAAGCCGCCACATTTCATAGGGCTCCCGTTGTGCGTGCGCAAAAGCTTCCTCGGTTTTTCCTTGATCCATCAACACAAGTGCCAACAGAGCATTCGAAACAAATCGCTGCGGGGCGAGTTCTAATGATCTTCGAAATGCATTCTCAGCTTCCGCGAGCCGACCCGCCGCATGACACGTTAATCCGAGATTATGCCAAAAGGCGGCGCTTAAAGGGTCCAGCGCCGAAACGCGTCGATTAAGCTGAAGTGCTTCATCGAGCCGACCAACTTTGTAGGCGAGCATTGCGGCACCGTCCAAAACAGAAGAACTCCAGGGAGCAAGATTGACCGCACGCTTATAGGATGCCGCCGCGCCTTTGAAATCCCAATCGTGAGTTAATTGGATCCTTCCGAGCTGTGCATGTCCTTCGGCTAAATCCGGCTCAAGTGATAATGCATGCTGTGTAGCCTCGCGCGAAAGTTCGAAACCTTGTGCTGCGGGAACCCAAACCCTGCCTGCTTGAATTGAATAAGCCCGACCGAGCTCCGCCCAGCAAAGCGCATAATTTTTATCTAAATCGAGCGCTTTTTTGAAGTAACTGATCGCCTTCTCGGTGTCTTCTTTCGTAGTACGGTCAAGAAAATATCTTCCCAATAACATCAGACGCTGTGCTTCGGGATTTGTCGCCCTTCCTCGAGCGGCTTGGGCTAATTCTGACATCAGCCTGCCGTCGGTGCTTACTCCTGAACCCGTTTCTCGACCTAACAGGCGATCCCGCAACTCTGATAATACCGAAAAAGCAATGTCGTCCTGCACTTCAAAGATATCTCCCATTGCGCGATCATAGGTCTGCGACCAAAGGTGATAACCGTCTTCTACATTCACAAGCTGAACAGAAATACGAACTTTAGAACCCGCGATGCGAACGCTTCCTTCAAGAATCGATCCAACGTTTAAAGCATTTCCAATTTCAGCAATCGTTCTTTGCTTTCCCTTGAACGAAAACGACGAGGTTCTTGCCGCGACCCGCAAACCGCGAATTTTTGATAAAACATTTATCAGCTCTTCGGAAATTCCATCGGAAAGGTAATCGCCATCTTCGTTTGGACTCATATTTACAAATGGCATAACGGCGATCGCTACAAATGTCTCGGTTTGTTCAATTTTGGAATTATCAAACATCGCGATCGGAAAAGCCGATGCTTCACCAGTCGGGTAACTGCTTGCCATTCCAGGTGAAGTTTTCTCTTTAAACAAAATTGTCCGCACATTAGGCTCAGATGTTTTTTCAAGCTCGGCTTCAAATTCAAGACGCTTTACTAACGTCCTTAGATCATCGATGAGTTGCGTGGCGTTTTGGTATCTATTAGAAGCTTTTTTGGCTAAAGCTCTTGAGATGATAATTTCCAGGTCCGCCGGAATTGAAACGTCAAAACTTCTCATCGGCGGCGGGTCTTTTTCGAGAACTGCGACAAGGGTATGGTTTATTGTTACACCGGAAAATGGAGACCGTCCGGCTAAGAGTTCATATAGGACCACGCCAATACTCCAAATATCCGACCGCGCATCGACTTCCTTACTGCATGCCTGTTCCGGCGACATATATGGCGGTGATCCCATGACCCTCCCGGCTTGGGTGATTATTTCTACCGGAGTGGCATTTTCTGCGACTGAATCGCCGGTTGGTCCAGTCAATTTTGCGAGTCCAAAATCGAGCACCTTAACATACCCATCATCCCGAATCATGATATTTTCCGGCTTAATATCACGATGGATAATCCCGGCAGCGTGTGCAGCTTGCAGTGCAGAAGCAATCTGAATCGTAATCTCCAAAGCCTCTGTTAGTTCGAGTTTGTTTCTTTCGCTAATCAGCTCGCGGAGAGTCTTTCCTTTTACATACTCCAAAACGAGCAGGTGCTTTCCCTCTTGTTCACTAAATTCGTAGGTCGTGATGATGTTGGGATGATTTAATGCCGAGGCAGATTTCGCTTCACGGACAAAACGGCTCATTCGATCTTTGTCTTCCGCAAATTCACGCGGCAAAATCTTTATCGCGACTTTGCGATCGAGCTTTGTATCCTGAGCCAAAAACACCTCGCCCATTCCTCCCGCACCAATTTTCGAAATGATCCGGTAATGACCGATGGATGACCCGAGATGCAATTTATCGGCTTGTTCCTGTCCCATCTTATGAGTTAAAGCCTGCGGTTGTCAGACTTCGTGATCCCTCGGCTTCGTTGGTCAATGTATCGCGCGCAGATATTTTAGCTTTAGAGACGCGACAAAGCGATTCTTCGAACGCATCGACACCCCGTTTACATTGCGGTGACAAGTAACATTTGCCAACATTTGCAATACG
Source organism: Pyrinomonadaceae bacterium (assembly GCA_036824525.1). Classification (GTDB taxonomy): domain Bacteria; phylum Acidobacteriota; class Blastocatellia; order Pyrinomonadales; family Pyrinomonadaceae; genus DAITAB01. The sequence goes on along the minus strand of DAITAB010000114.1, from coordinate 5,031 downwards.
CGATACAAATCGGAACTCGGGATAATTATGGAACGAAAGAAGCAAACGCGGCGTGAGTTTTTGATTACCGGCGCTGCCGGTATCGCGGCGGCACAATTTATGGGTTTGTCATCGTCCGTTTTGGCGCAGGGCAGTTTTGAGATCGAGGAAGCCACCGTTGCCGGTCTTCAGGCGAGAATGTCATCGGGCGAAATCACGTCGCGAAAACTCGTGGAGATTTATCTTTCGAGGATCAGCGAGATTGATCCGAAGCTTCACGCCGTGATCGAAATAAATCCTGAAGCGTTTGCCATCGCCGATAAACTCGACGGCGAACGAAAACGCGGAAGAATTCGTTCGGCGTTGCACGGAATTCCGGTCCTCATAAAAGACAACATCGATACTGCCGACAAAATGAAAACGACCGCGGGAAGTCTCGCGCTCCTCGATGCGCCCGCGCCGAAACGCGACGCTTTCATAGTCAAAAAACTGCGCGAAGCAGGAGCGATAATTCTCGGCAAAACAAATCTGAGCGAGTGGGCGAATTTTCGTTCGACAAAAAGCATCAGCGGCTGGTCGGGTCGCGGCGGTCAAACAAACAATCCATACATACTCGACAAAAATCCTTGCGGCTCTTCCGCCGGTTCTGGTGTCGCGGTCTCCGCGAACTTGTGCGCAATCGCGATCGGCACGGAAACTAATGGCTCGATAATTTGTCCGGCGA
>DAITAB010000114.1:0-4228 GCA_036824525.1 Pyrinomonadaceae bacterium | reverse complement strand
GAAAAAACTCATCGAAGCTCAGATTGAAATTTTGCGCGAAGCGGGCGCGAATTTGATTGAGGTAAATTTTGCGGAAGATTATTCAAAGCTCGGCGATGACCGTTTAAATGTCTTGCTTTACGAATTCAAAACTGATCTAAATCTCTATTTGAAAAATCGCGGATCGAAATACAAGACTCTGGATGACCTCATCAAATTCAACGAAGCGAACAAGGAAAAAGAAATGCGGCTCTTCGCTCAAGAGCTATTCGTGCAATCGCAGGAAAAGGGAAGTCTGACCGACAAGGCTTATCTCGATTCTCTCGCAAAAGTAAAAACCGCGACACGCGAAAACGGAATTGATTTAGTCGTTGAAAAAAATAAACTCGATGGAATTGTTTCGCTCGCAGGTGGCGCTACATGGTCAATCTCAGCAGTTGCCGGTTATCCATACATAACCGTTCCGGCGGGAATGTTCGAAGGACTCCCTTTCGGACTTGGATTTTTCGGAAGGGCATTTTCGGAACCGCAACTCATCAAATTTGCGTACGCTTACGAACAAAAATCAAAAGCGAGGCGAAAGCCGGAATTCATTCCTTCGTCAAAGTAAGATCCCTCTCGAATTTTTTGTCGCGCTTATTTCTACAACCCTTGTTTCAAATTCGGACGCACTCACCGCGTTTGATAAATTGTCCGCTGCCTTTTGCAACTTTGCATTCGCCGCCTTCGATCACGACTCGACCGCGCGATAAAACTGTGTCCACCGCACCTCGAAGCTTGCGTCCTTCATATGCGCTGTAGTCAACGTTCATATGATGAGTTGCGGCGCTGATCGTCTGCGTTTTTACGGGATCGAAAATCACGATGTCGGCATCGGAGCCGACGGCGATCGTTCCTTTCTTCGGAAACATTCCAAACATTTTCGCGGCAGCGGTTGAAGTGAGTTCCACAAAACGATTCAACGAAATTCTGTTTTCGACCACGCCGCCGTTATAGATCAATGACATTCGATGTTCTACGCCGGGCGCGCCATTCGGAATTTTCGTAAAGTCTTCACGCCCGAGTTCTTTTTGTTCCTTCATGCAAAAAGGGCAGTGGTCAGTGGAGATCACTTGCAGATCGTCCATCTTCAAACCTTTCCAAAGTTCAGCATGGTTGTGTTTTTCGCGCAGCGGCGGAGTCATCACATATTTTGCGCCGTCGAAACCTTCGCCGTAATCATCTATCGAAAGAAACAAATACTGCGGACACGTTTCGGCAAATGCCGCGATGCCTCGATCGCGCGCTTCGCGAACTTGATTGAGCGCATCGGTGCAAGAAAGGTGGACGATGTAAACGGGCGATTCCGCCATCTCCGCAATCGCGATCGCGCGATGCACGCCTTCGGCTTCGGCAATTGTCGGACGCGTAAGCGCGTGATGCTTCGGCGCCGTGCGTCCTTGCGCAAGAGCGCGTTTGATAATTTCGTTTATGACGATTCCGTTTTCGGCGTGCATACAAATCAAACCGCCGCGTTCACCGGCAGCAGACATCGCACGAAATATCGTCGCATCGTCCGCGAGAAAAACTCCGGGATAAGCCATGAAGAGTTTGAAACTCGTGATGCCCTCATCCATCAAGCTGTACATTTCTTCGGTGTGCTTATCTTCGAAATCGGTGGTGATGAGATGGAAGCCGTAATCGATCACGGTTTTTCCTTCGGCTTTCGCGTGCCATTTATCAACTCCGGCGATCATCGATTCGCCCTTTGTCTGCACCGCAAAATCTATGATGGTCGTGGTTCCGCCGAAAGCGGCGGCGCGTGTGCCGGTGAAAAAATCGTCGGAAGATTCTGTACCGCCGAAGGGAAGCTCCATGTGCGTGTGCGGATCAATTCCTCCCGGAATCACGAGCTTGTTTTTGGCGTCGATTACTTTATCCGCTTCGACATTTATTTCTTTTCCGATCAGCGACACAGTTTCGCCTTCGATAAGAATGTCTGCTTTGTAGTCGTCAACCGCGGTGACGACGCGACCGTTTTTGATTAGTGTTTTCATATACAAAAATTGTTCCTTAAACATCGCATCGCGATGTCCTGATTTTAGCCGTGGGTTTCAACCCACGGAAAGCGTCGACGTTTTTGTTTGCGTCGCGCGAGCGACGCCTGAATCATCCAAACAAATATTTTTCGTCAACGATATCGACTTCATGTAGTCGTAGAAGTTCCAAATATTCTTCTTCAAAAGTTGCGCGCCGATGATGCGATCGTTGGTTCTTTATGTAGAGGTTGACCTTCGGAACAACCGATTTGCTTACGGTAAATGCTGAATAACCATCCTGCCAACTAAACCGACACATTTTCGGAAATTCTTGATGAATCCATTTTGAAGATTCCGCTTTTAAGAACTTTGCAACTTGGCTCGGGGAGAAAGTCGGTGGCGACATGATCAACGCATGAATGTGATCTTCGATTCCGCCAACCTGAATCGGCGTACATTTATGATTCCGCGCAATGCCGCCGATATAAGACCAGACGCGATTTTCTATCTCAGGTTTGATCCAGCGTTCACGATTTTTCGTGCTGAAAACAATGTGAAAGAAATTTGATGAGTAGGTGTTCGCCATATCGTTGAGAATTCAAGTTTTGTTGTGACGACGATTTTACTTTCATGTGTCGCTGACGCGACACGTCTTATTATTCATTCGCGACCGTGGGTTGAAACCCACGGCTAGATTCATGTCGTCGCAACGCGACGCAAAGCGGGCCTCGCTTCCAATAACTGATTTTATCCGCGCTATCCGCGTTTATCCGCGGCTAATTTCCTAACAAAGAGCGAGACCTTTATCCAGCGCCGCGACCATTTCATCCACATGATCCTTCGTCGAATTCAACATCATTCCCGTTCGGATAACATTGCCGTAAAGTCCGCCTTTGCCGATTAAAACGCCTTGTTTTTTCGTCTCTTCAAAAACTTTCAAGACCGCTTGCGGATTCGGTTCTTTCGTCTTTCGATCCGCGACCAATTCGAGCGCCTGCATCAAACCCATTCCGCGCACGTCGCCAATCAACGGATATTTTTCTTTCAGGGCTTCCAATTTCTCGCGCAGATAATCTCCAACCACACGACAATTTTTTCGCAGGTCTTCATCTTCGATCATTTTGACAACGGCAAGCGCAGCCGCAGTCGATACGGGATTTCCGCCGAATGTCGCAAAAGTTAATCCCGGAAATTTGTCCGCGACTTCGGGAGTCGCAATCGTCCAACCGATCGGAACTCCGTTTCCCATTCCTTTCGCAGACGTCATAATGTCCGGCTCCACATTCCAGTGTTCGATGCCAAACCATTTGTCGCCGGTTCTGCCCCAACCTGTCTGCACTTCGTCCGCGATGCACAATCCGCCTTTCGAACGCGCGATGTCATACACGATCGAAAAATATTCTTTCGGCGGCACGATAAATCCGCCGACTCCGAGAATCGGTTCCGCCATAAACGCCGCGATCTCGCCCATCGTCGTCGTCTCGATCAATTCCTTTACGTCGCGTGCGCACGCCAAATCGCACGAAGGATATTCGAGTTTGAATGGACAGCGATAACAGTAAGGCGCAGGCGCATGTACGATTCCGGCAACTTGAGAGGGAAGCGGCTTCCATGTCGCGTGTCCGACCGCCGAAAGCGCAGTCGCGCTGCGTCCCGAATAACTGTGCCGCAAAACAACAACTTCGTGTCTTCCGGTGGCAAGCTTAGCCGCCATTTGTGCGGTATCGTTGGCTTCAGTTCCGCTCGACGTAAAAAAAGATTTCTTCAATTTGCCCGGAGAAATTTCCGCGAGCTTTTCGGCGAGATCGCCTTGCGGCTTCGTCGCATATAAGCCGGAGGTGTGTTGAAGCGTTTTCGTTTGCGCGATGATCGCTTCATTGATTTTCGGATTCGCGTGTCCGAGGCTTACGGTCAAAACTCCGCCAAAGCAATCGAGATACTTTTTTCCTTGATCATCCCAGACGTAACTTCCTTCGCCCTTAACGAGCGCGACCGGTTCCTGGTAATAAGTCGCAACTGCGGGAAACAAAAATTCCTTGTGCTTGCGCACGGCTTCGGAGACTGTGGTTGTCGGTTTTGTGCTGCTCATCGTTTTCCTCTCGATATCGGCCGGATTTTCCAATGAGTTTGAACCAACTGGCGCACGTAAATCAATTGCGGAGCTCGAGGCGGATGAAAATTATCTTCTGCGGAAAAGTTTGAAAGAAACTCTCGCGGAAGAATTCCATTCG
>DAITAB010000318.1:0-2498 GCA_036824525.1 Pyrinomonadaceae bacterium | reverse complement strand
TCCCTGAGGAGCCAAAACAATCGCCGGAGCGGTTTGCAACCCGCTACCGAAATCAAATTGCGAATTCGGCAGGTAGAATGACGATAGGTTTCGCGGCGAATTTACCTTGATGGCGCGATAAGCATCGGTGTTAAAAAACAACTCAAGATGATCGCTCAGACCAATCTGAAAACTTACCGGAACTTCAACAAAGTCTGCGTTGCCGGGATCGCGGTCAAAATTACTGTAAGCAACGCTGAAGGTGTATTCACCGCGCCTTAACGTTTGACCATCATAAACCGTAAAAAGACCGGTCGGTCCACCGACAGGACCACCAGTACCAACAGTCGGAGCAGTATTTCTCGGATCATTATCCGACCGTAAAGTTTGAGCAGCCACTGACATGGAAAACACAATCAGTGCCGTCATTAAAATTAACGCGTTTTTCGCGAGTTTCATCACATTCCTCCGGCGAAATTTATTAGAAATTTCAAGTCATGATGTCCGTTCACTACGGACCATCAACAAAATCAATTAGATAAGTGCTACGGTAATCTCAAATGCAACCACAAGAGATTACCCATTACGTTTCACAAACGAACACAAAACTTATAAGCGAGTAAGACCAAAAAGTCAATGGAGCTTTAGCCTTACAACGAGTTCCAGCATCGAAAGGTAGCTAAAACAGTCGGCAAAATCAAGTATGAACCAAATTCTGTTCGCCCGAAAAACCCAATATATTAGGCGTAAATCCCGCGCATTCTCGTATCGAACGCCACTCGATCGATTGCTAACATATAAGCAGCGGTTCGGGTGTCAACTTTGTGTTGATCCGCAAGTGCCGAGAGCTCCGAAAAACTCGCTACCATCTTCTCCTTGAGTCTTTGGTTAACTTCATCTTCGCGCCAAAAGTAACCCATACGGTCTTGAACCCATTCAAAATATGAAACGGTCACTCCACCGGCATTGGCTAAAATGTCGGGAATAACAAACACTCCGTTTTCATGCAAAATCTTGTCAGCCTTTGGAGTCGTTGGACCATTAGCACCTTCCGCCAGAATCTTGCACTTGATACGCCCGGCATTTTCAGAAGTAATTTGGTTTTCCGTTGCGCATGGAGCGAGAACGTCGCATTCGAGTTCCAGCAGCGCGGAATTCGAAACGTGTTCGGCGTCTTTGTAGCCATCAAAACTTTTGTGTTTTTGAAGATAAGCGAGAACTTCCGGAACATTTAGTCCGTTCTTGTTATAAAGCCCGCCATTAACCTCCGACAGCCCAACTACTTTATAACCTTGTTCGTGCATGAGAGTCGCACCGATTCCGCCCACGTTTCCCGAACCCTGGACAACCACCGAAGTTTGGTGCGGAGTTAAATTGAATCTTTTAATTGCCTCGTCTACGACAAACAAAAGCCCTCGACCGGTTGCCTCGCGACGACCCAATGAACCGCCTAACGCAACTGGTTTTCCCGTGACGACTGCAGTCACCGTATGTCGTGCATGCATAGAATAAGTATCCATGATCCAAGCCATCGTTTGCTCGTTCGTGTTCATGTCCGGTGCGGGAACGTCTTTGTCGGGACCAATGAAATCAATCAACTCTGCGGTGTAGCGACGGGTAAGTCGTTCGAGTTCCCCTTGCGACATTTGTATCGGATCACAAATCACCCCACCCTTTCCGCCGCCAAACGGTACATTTACGACCGCACACTTCCAGGTCATCCAGGCAGCCAATGCTTTCACTTCATCCAATGTTACGTCGGGGGCGTACCTGATTCCGCCCTTCGCGGGTCCTCGCGCGAAGTTGTGTTGGACGCGAAAACCTTCGAACACTTCGATATGCCCGGAATCCATGCGAACCGGAATATAAACTTTGATTTCTCTACTCGGTACCCGCATAACCGAATAAAGGTCCGGATCTAGTCCGAGAAGTTGCGCCGCACGATCAAACCTTTCGCTCATCGCCTCAAAGGGATTTTTTTCATCACTGCCTTTGAATCGTCGCATCTCATCGGCCATCGGATTTGCCATGTATCTGTTCTCCATTTTTTTCATATTAATTCCCTAGCGAGAAATTATTTTTTTCTTTTGCAATGAATATTAGACTAGATTCAATTTCGCCAACGCTAAAAAATACAGCTGAACCGCCGCATACCATCAAAAATCTAACAACACCGAAATAAACTTGCGCATCAAACCACGGACGATCGAATACCGTTCGCACTGCGAGCTATTCGTTGTATTTGCCCTCTGAAAAATCGAGTTCATTTTGATTTTGAGTAAAGACGAAGTTCCTGTGGAAGTTAAGACGACCTTATTACCAAGTTGAAAATTCTAACGTAGGCAAAGTTGAAACCGCAACCGAACAAACGCGCATTAAACGAAAAAGTGTTTCAGCTTCTTTTTTCCAGGAAAAAACCGTCTATGCTAAAGTTAAATAAAATTACTCCAAACCCGAGAAGTATTTCAATGCGTCTGATTTTCACGTTCCGTTCGTTTGTAATTCTGGTCGTAAGTATA
>DAITAB010000317.1:0-2498 GCA_036824525.1 Pyrinomonadaceae bacterium | reverse complement strand
TCTCGCGAAGCGAATCGCCCGACGCGACGAACAAGAACACCGGCCCGCGGCGCGCCCGCTCGAGCGTGAAGCTCGACAGGTAGTGCGAGCGAAGCGTGCTGTCGCGATACACGAGCCGGAGCCCCGGACCATCGGCGACCTGAAACGCGATTCCGAGGTTCATTCCGTAATCCCGGAGCGCCGCCTGCTCAGCTTTGGAAGCGCCCGCGAGAATTCCTCCGATTTCGCAACAGGCGCTGAAAAGATAGGCGGTTTTCCGTTGCAAGATGTCAAAATATTCTGTTTCGGAAATTCGCGAACTGCGCAAAAGATTGAGCTGTATGAGTTCGCCCTCAGTCATCTTTCGCGTGACGAGTGTAAGAATGTCAAGAATCTCAAGCGAGCGTTCCTTTAGACTCGTCTCAAACGCCGACATGTATAACCAGTCGCCTAATAGAACCGCCGTCTCGCTTCCGAATTTTATATTGACCGATGCTCGCCCGCGACGCGTTTCGGCATGATCGATGATGTCATCGTGAACAAGAGTTGCCGTATGAAGCATCTCCATAACGGTCGCCATGCGAATCACATTCTCGCGCGAGCCATCACCGGCAGTTGAATAGCAAGAAAGAATTGTAAGCGCGGGGCGCACGCGTTTTCCGCCCGACGAACGGATGTACTCGCCCAGATTTTTTATAACCTCTACATTGGAATTTGCCTGCCGCTCAAACTCCGCCTCAACCGAACCGAGTTCATTTTGAATAGACGCAAAAACGCGCCGCGAAGTCGCCGCGACGGTTTTTGAAGTCGAAATTTGCGCAGGAGTTTGCATTGTTTAGTTCGTGCGAAAATTATCGAAGGTCATATCAATTTTGAAATCTTGCGCTTTCAGCTTCGCAATCACATCCTGGAGAGTATCGCGATCCTTGCCGGAAACGCGAACTGTTTCGCCTTGAATCGAAGCCTGAACCTTAAACTTGGCGTCCTTTATAAATCGCACAACTTCTTTCGCCTTCTCGATCGGAATGCCCTGCTGAATTTTCACCAATTGCCGAACGGTGCCGCCCGCCGCGGGTTCAGGTTTTTCATAAGAAAGCGCCTTAAGCGAAATTCCGCGTTTCACCAATTTGCTTTGTAGAATGTCATTAAGGTTTCGCAGTTTTGTGTCGTCTTCCGCAGTCAAAACCAAATCCTTCGCCTGCAGTTCAGCCTTCGCCTTGCTTCCTTTGAAATCAAAACGCTGCGCAATTTCCTTCATCGTTTGATTTAATGCATTGGTTAATTCCGCATAGTCGGTTTTCGAAACGATATCAAATGAGTTTTCCTTAGCCATATATAAATTCTAACAGCGATGTTTCAGATTTACAGAATCTCTCAATCGCGCCGAACGCTCACGCAAAATCAACTCCGAAGAGGCGCTTAAAATTCGAGGTAGTTTGCCCCGCGAATTCATCGAAATCAACTCCGAGAAAATCCGCCACAAATTGCGCAGTCTCGACGACATACATTGGTTCATTTCGCTTTCCTCGAAAAGGTGTCGGGGTCAGAAACGGACAATCCGTCTCAACCAACATTCGATCCAGAGGAACCACTCCGGCGGATTCGCGTATCAGATCCGCTTTTTTGAAAGTTACATTCCCGGCGAATGAAACGTAAAAGCCGAGCGTCAAAACTTCCTCCGCCATTTTCGGCGTTCCGCCAAAGCAATGCATAACGCCGCCACGAAAATCCTTCTTCGTACATTCATCGCGCAAAATCGCAACGGTTTCATGATCAGCACTTCGGCTGTGAACAATGATCGGAAGTTTCAATTTATGGGCGACACGAATTTGCTTACGGAAAACTTCCCGCTGCACATCCCGAGGTGAATTATCATAGTGAAAATCCAAACCGATCTCGCCCCAGGCGACGCATTTCCTCGATTCTTCGGCGAGTGAAATTAACTTCTCTTCCGCAACCGTGTTGTAAAGCTTTGCGTCGTGCGGATGAACTCCCACCGACGCAAAAACACTTTCGTACTTATTCGCGATTTCGATGGCGCGTTCAAATGAGCCGCTGTTTGGATCGCCGGTTCCAACATTTAACATCGCAGCTACGCCGGATTCCTGTGCGCGACGAATTACATCGTCGCGATCCGCCTCGAAGTCGGCGCCGTCAACGTGGCAATGTGAATCTACCAACGTCATTATTTTAGTCGTGCGCCGTTTTTCACGCCTTCAAGAAAAGTAGCGAGCGCCGGCGAATCTTCCTCACCGAGAGACGCCGCACAAACCATTCCCTGAGATTCGAGCCCGCGCATTTTTCGCGGTTTAAGATTTGCGACCACCACCACTTTTCGTCCGATCAACTTTTCAGGTTCGTAGTATTGAGCGAGCCCTGCGAGTATCTGGCGTGGTTTCGTTTCGCCTAAATCAATTTCAAAACGCAGAAGCTTATCCGCATCGGGAACTTTTTCCGCGACGAGAATCTCGCCAACTCGAAGTTCCACTCTAAGAAAATCCTCGATGCCGATAAAGGTC
>DAITAB010000010.1:0-26147 GCA_036824525.1 Pyrinomonadaceae bacterium | reverse complement strand
AGAAGAAAAAGCTAATGAAATTGGAGTAGATTTGCGAATTCTGAAACAAATTAAGAAAGTTATTGATGGTAAAACTCAAGACTCGCAAAAGGCAAAAATAGTTGAAAATTTATTTGGCGATTTAGTTGAAGAAAAATTAATCCAGCCAACTTTCATCATAGATTACCCGAAATCAATTTCGCCTTTGTCGAAAGCGTCGCCGGAAAATCCGCAGATTGCCGAGCGGTTTGAACTCTTTATCAACGGGATGGAAGTCGCGAACGGTTTTTCGGAGTTGAATGATCCGCAAGAGCAATACGAAAGATTTGTCGAACAAACCAAAGCACGCGAAAGCGGCGACCAAGAAGCGATGGTTTTGGATGAAGATTACATTCGCGCTTTGAGTTACGGAATGCCGCCCGCGGCAGGAATCGGAATCGGAATTGATCGCCTCGTTATGCTGCTCACAAACAGACACTCAATCCGCGATGTAATTCTTTTTCCTCATATGAGACCGGAAAGTCCAAAACACGATGAACCGGAACAGTAGGATGAAGTAAATCAATAATTCCGGAAATTGTGTCAATCCTGTTTTAGTCGATCTAAATCTTCGAAAAAAATTCGCGTCGTGCGATGGAGAATCGCATCGGCAGCTAATTATTATTCGTTCAACATCACTTCGACCGGATCGATGTCAGATGCGCGCCATGCCGGATAAAGCGCGCCGATCATACTTCCGAAAATCGCGATCAAAATTGCCGTTACAAACCAACCCGAACTGAATTCAAAGGGAAGTTCAAATCCGCGTTCGATGATACCCGAAGCCGCGACCGCGACCACCAATCCCAAAATTATCCCGAGCGCGCCGATAAAAAGCGCTTCACCTTCAATGGTGGCGATAATCAATGTCTTAGAGGCGCCGAGAGATTTCAGGATGCCGATTTCCTTTCGGCGCTCGGTGATTGTCGTGTACATAGAAAGCAAAACGAAAACCACACTTACAAAAGCGCCGAGCAAAACCAGCACACGCAAAAACGTTTTCAGCATCGGCACTCTTTCTTGTGCATCGATCACCAAATCGCGGGTTAGATTGATTTTGTTTCCCGGGAGTTTTTCGTTGATGGTTCGCGCGACGGCTTCGACATCCGCATCATTTTTCAATTTGACGAGAATGTAAGTGCATTTTCCCGGCGATTCGAGAGCATCCTGCATTGCGGCGAGCGACATTTTTATACGCGAACCTGACGGCGGCGAAAATACGCCGACGACTTTGTAGGAGCGGTCGCCGAATAAAGTGATCGTATCGTTCAGCGCGATTTTGTCCGTGCGCATCTGTCTTTGGTCGACGACGACTTCATCGTTCGTCTCAGGCGCACGCCCTTCCGTGATCGCGATTATGTTCATGTCGGAAAACGGTTTCCAGTCAACGCCGTCCAATTGCTGTATTCCCCAACGTCCTTTCAAACTCGGCGAAATATAGCGAATGACGGGCACCGCGGCTTCTACGCCTTCAATCTCCAAGATTCTTTCAGCGTATTTTGTGCTGACGTTGGCATTCGAACTTGTAAGCTCCATAGCGCCCGGACGAGTAAACACAATTTCAGCTTTCCAATTTGAAGCGCGCCGCGCCATGTCATTGGTCATTCCGCGCGCGAGACCGGTGAAAAGCACGATCAAAACTACGCCAATAGCGACTCCAATCGCGCTGATGAAAGTGCGAAACGGACGAACCTTGAGATTTGCGATAACGAGTTGGAGCATTGAAATACAACGTAGCGGATTATAACAATCGCAAGCATCGATTCACGAAATCAAAAGTCTTTGCTGCTTCGCGATCAACAAATAGTTCCTTTCGCCGATTGAAGTCTTCAAACAATCGGTCGTAAGTAGCGAACAGATTGTCCGTCGAGCGTTCGCGCGTGTTTTCGTTCGCGGTAATAATTGCGCGGCTTATTTTTGCGGCTCGAAGCGGTTCATTTTCGGTGATTTCAACAATGGCGGAAACAAATGCCTGCGGATCGGGTTCCGCAAGCCAAACATTTTCATTAGTGGCATAAGATAGAATACCGCCGGAATCTGGCGCTACCACGGGAACACCGGAAGCCATCGCTTCGAGCGGCGCAATTCCGAATGGTTCGCGCGGATTCGGATGAACGAAAATATCTGCATTTGCGTAGTAATCGGCTAGAAGTTCTTTGTCGAGGTGTCCCAAGAAAATTATTTTACCCGGAATGTTTTGCGCGGTCTTGCGCCTGACCCATTCCACCGAAGGTCCGTCTCCGGCGATGAGTAACCGATAATCTGTTGAACGATTCTCGCTCAAACCCTTCATCATCTCGAAGAGTAATTCGATATTTTTTTCGGGTGAAACTCTTCCGGCGTAGAGCAATACAACTGCATTTTCCGAAACTTCAGCCCGCCGACGCATTTCCGCGCGCGTGCTCGCCGATTTTCGATCAGCGCGAAAAACCTGAGCGTTAACGCCACGTGGGCATACGAAAATTCGTTCCCGATAATCAACTCGGGCAGAACCAAGTTTTTGCCAAGAGAAATTCAAAATTTTTTGCGCGGTATTCCCCAAGTGAATCGGGTCGAGAGATGCGTAAAACTCTTCAGCCGTATAAACCGAATTCGCGAGATGGAAGTCGTGGATTGGAAATTCATAGTTGCGCATAATATTTCGGGCAATCCAATTTCCAATTTTTCCGCCAACAACAAACGACGCGAAATTGTCGTCCATTCTCTCGCAACTGAAATGCACCAGCATCGGGCGTCCAAGTTTTTTGAAGTTATTAGTGCGAATCATCGCCGAGAGAAAACTGAGTGTGTATTTATCGCATACCTCGATCATATCCGGTTTTTCTTCGAGTAAAATTTCGCGGATGGGCGTGTTCTTGCGCATGAATTGCCATGGCATGATCATGCGATAACGCTTGTCGAAAACCGGAGATTGTCTGGCAGTGATGTAATAGATTCGCGCGAATTCGTTTACGTCTTCGATTTCATCCGCGGCACCGGGAACAATCAAACGCACGTATCGGCGATGCCGCAACGCCGCGGCAAGTAAATTATTGTAAGAAGTACTGATTCCGCCCGAATTCTTGTGATAGTAATTCGTGATGTGAACCGACTTGAGCTTTTCGTTGTTTGCGGATGAGATCATTCAGCGACTCTGACGGAATTTGCTACGACTGTTCGCGAAAATATCGAAGGATGCGCCTAACGGGAAAGGTGATAAAACCTAAGATAACCGAAGGCATTTGTTTGAGATCTTTCGCGAGCGAATGTCCGCCCTCGCCTTTGCCCACGACAAGAACGCCGCGCCTAACTGCATAGAGATTAAAAATAACTGACAGGACGGAAAACATTATCGAAAATCCGAAACTTGTTTTTCGCGTCTGATTAATCGGTGAGTTATAAATCTGGCTGACCACATACTCGTGAACGAAGTGCGTTGTGTATTCGACGGTGTGACTGAATGCCGGAAGTAGTAATGATGCAGTCAAACCGGAAAACCATAGCGGTCGAGCCTTGCGTAAATTCTGAACAATCGTTCCGGATGTGCCCGCAGTAAAAATGCGGAGACAAAATTCCACGATCATCGCGCCAACGGCGGCTTTTATGCCATCTTTCTTTACAAGATAAGTTGTAAAGTAAATCATCGACCGCATCATCGCGCTAAGTAATGCGGACTTCCAATTCCAACGCAACACCACCGTCTCCATCGGGTGTTTAATTATATTTCTAAAAACCTCACCGACTGTTAACCCAGCCGGTGGAAATGGTAATTCGCTGGTAGACATTGAGAATAAGAGCGGTTATTTAATCAGCGGTTTAGCCTTCGAGAGTGCGATCGCCTCGGCGTAGGCATCATAAACACTCTCGAAAACAGCATCCCATGAACGCGAGCTCGCGAATTCTCGCGCTGCTTTTTTCATTGTCGCCAATTTTTCGGGATTGTCCATTAACATCAAAGCATATTTGCTGAACTCTTCGAAGTTTTTGGCGATAAATCCGGTCACGTTATTTTGAACGATGAATTTCGGTCCTCCTTGATCAGATACGATTGCGGGTGCGCCGGACGCATTGGCTTCCTGAATTACATTTCCGAAAGCATCTGTTTCGGAGGGAAAGAGAAAGACGTCCATGTTGGCGTAAGCTTCCGCGAGGTTTTCGCCATCGAGAAAGCCGGTGAACTCCGCGTGTTTCAAATTTTCTTGAAGCCACCGCCGCTCGCTGCCTTCGCCGACAATTAGAAAACTAAAATTGGTTTTTCCCGAACGGATAAATTCTTTTTCGAGATCGACCAGCAATCGCAAATTCTTTTCGGCACGGAGGCGACCGACAAAACCGAATCTCAGAATTCCATCATTAACGGTTCTTTTTGCCGGCGAATAGAAATTTGTATCAACTCCGCGAATCATGAGGCGTCCTTGTCTGCCGGTTCCTTTTTCAAGCAGGTCAATTAGTTCCTGATTAGGCGCCAGAATAATTTTCGGCATCTTGTAGTAAAGAATCGCGCCGGAGAGGATTTTGCGTTCGATAAAATTAGTGGCGGGTTTAGTGAATGATTCGGGAAGAAAATTGAAAATTCGCGTCAATCGTCGGGCAGCATATTCATGAAGATTCGTGTGCCAGGAACCTACCAGCGGTATTTTCAATTTATGCGCAAGCCACGCTGCAGTGATGCTTACATCATTCAAACCGGTAAGGTGTATGACGTCCGGGCGAAATTTCTCGAGTTCGACTCGAATCAATTCTAAATGGCGGTTAAAGAACGGATCATATTTCAGATCCTCATCCATCGGAATCGAGAGCGGCGATCGTTTCAGTGAAAGAAAGGTAACGGAACCATCCTGCGTAAGGCTGGTTTCCGGTCCGGCGTGAATGCACAGAAACGGAAGTTCGCGTGCCTTCGCAAAAGACACAAATCGAACGCTGGTAGTCGCAACTCCATTGACTTCCACATAGGAATCGGGAAAAAACGCTACGCGCAAAGATTTCTCCGTCATCAATTAGTTGTCGGTTATCAAAGGAAGACTTTCCGGCGCAAGCGAATCCGAAATAAAATTCTTTTGCGAAAGAGTGATCGCCGATTGTTTTGGAACCACATCGCGACGGTGCATTGCCAGACGAAATGCGGGACGAAGTTTCGGACTTCCCAAAACTCCTAGAGTCCAAATCGCCCAGCGCAGCCAGGTCGGTCCGCCACGTCGCCAATGTGCCGAGAGTTTTCGCAGTCCTTCGCCATCACCGATATCAAAATAGACTCGATCAAACCAACGTTGACGTTCAACGCTAAACTCCGGATAGAGTTTTAGGATTTCCGAAAATGATTGAAGCTGACGCGAATGCAGCGGTTGAGAATATTCCGGCATCAAGACAACTTCACTTCGTTTGTAGACGCGAAGTTCTTCTACGAATTCATCGAACGTCGGAGCTTTCGAGATATTCAAAACCGTATTCGGTTTGCAACCATGGCGGTCGCCTCCCGTGACAAGCGGAATACCCATCGATTCGCCGAGCTCGATAACCGCCTTGTTTTCGGACCAAGTTCGAAAACCATTGATTTCGAGCGCGTGAATCCAACGCCCAAATTCCGAAAGGAACTCATCGAGAAGGATTTTGTGTCGTTCCTTTCCAACCATTTCGATATCCCAAATCGGATGATTCAGAACGATCAAAATCTCCCTGCGGGAATTGAGCAGCGAAAACAATTCGTGAAGTCTCGCGGTGTCGGGAGCTCCGGTTGCAAAACTGTAATCGAGCAACGCTTTTGTTATTTCCGTTGCCTCGGATTCAGGAAGATTGTGAACTCCTACGTGAAAGAATCCGAAGTCAAAAGGAACAGTCCACTCAAGCGAGATCGGCGATTTCGCGTCGCCGGTTGTATTTAAGGATAAATTGGCGTCGATGCTGTCATGGTCGGTAAGCGAAACGATCGCGTTGAGACCGGCATCGTTTATTTGTTTTTTCTCGATCGAAAATACTTCCAACGCTGTCAATGGCGGCGTCCAATAGGCGGTCGAGAAATCGATTCCTTTACCTTCGCGTTGGACATACCGGTCGCGTTCCTTTCGCCAAAAATAATTGATGATCGGAAGCTTCTCGGCATAATGTGGAACGAAGTCGAGCATCTCTTTCGAATGTTCCGTATGACAGTGTAGAGACACTCCGGTTTTTGCTTCTCCGGCGAGGTTTTTTGCCTCGCTCAAGATATGCAGTCGTGTGTTCCTTAAATTCATTTAACTCTCCGTATGATTACCAAAAAAATACTAAACAATAATCCCAAAGTAAATGACTTCAACTTTAATAAATGGAAAAAACTGATTCAATTGGATGTCAATAAAAAGACATTTTGGGAAGTGCTATACAGGGCAAAATATTAACTCAAACTGCCGGGAGAAGCAATGAATTTCAAGATCTGTCGAAATTACTGAAAAACTTGCATAAACACACACGAAACGCGACAATTTTTCAATCAAATGAACCTCGAAAGTCTCGTCGGGCAAACGCTCGACGGAAAATACAAAATTGAGCGGGAACTCGGACGCGGCGGAATGGGTGCCGTGTTTTTCAGCACGCATCTCGGAACGGAACGACCGGTTGCAGTTAAAGTGATTGCGCCGCAGTTCATGGAACGAAGCGAATTTGTGCAGCGCTTTCGGCGTGAAGCCCGCGCGGCAGGTCGCCTTCGCCATCCGAATGTGGTTGACGTGACTGATTTTGGTTTCGCCGATACTTCGGATGGACGAGTTGCGTATCTCGTCATGGAATATTTAGACGGCTGCACGCTCGGAGAAATTCTCGACGAGGAAAAACAGCTCCCGCTTGAATGGACGCTCGATATTCTTGAGCAGGTCTGCAGTGCGGTCAATGAAGCTCACGAGCAGGGAATCATTCATCGCGATCTCAAACCGGATAATATTTGGTTGGAACCGAATCAACGCGGCAGTTATACCGTTAAGGTTTTGGATTTTGGCATTGCGAAGCTGGAAGAATCATACGACGCAAATTTGCCTCAGGGAGAAATTGGAAATTCAACGCGCTCGATTCCGACAAGCTTCGGAGATGAATCATCCCCAACGGGTCACGGACTCGATTTGGCTACACAGTTTTTCGATGACTCAGCCGCAACCCGGATCGAATCCGGAATGAACACCGAATCCGACGAATCGGAAATGCGGAAATCAAATGCCGACGTAAATCCTGACGCGAAGACTAAGCTTTTCCTCTCGAATACTGATGAACCTGAGCGCGATGATAGAAGTCGCGGCACCGCACTGGTCTCGAGGAATTCGCTGTCTGACAGTCGCTTCGAATCATCGGGAAGTGACATTACGCGTGTCGGCGCAGTCTTAGGAACGCCCTTGTATATGTCGCCGGAGCAGTGCCATGGGCAAAAGCTCGATACCCGTTCTGACATCTATTCACTTGCCGTAATCGCCTACCAGATGCTCTCCGGCAAGACGCCATTCTCGGGTGAATTCCGACATGTGATGGATTGCCATCGGACGGTTGAGCCACCGCCGATTGAAACAAAAAAGATCCGAAGGAAAGTCAAGACGGCGATCGCGCGGGCGCTTTCTAAAGATCCCGATCAACGTCCGCAAACGGCGGAAATTTTTTCGAATCAGCTTCGCGCGCACTCCGAAGGCGTCGCGAAACTTATGCAAAGAGCGCTAGTAATTTGGAGCGAACATTTGCAGATTTTTATTTGGGTTTCGTTTTTGCTTTCGCTCCCTGCGATCCTGTTGACTCTTCTTTTTGTCGGCTTTCAATATTTTGCGCTCGCGAAGTCCCTGCCAATTTACGTAGAAGCAGTTGTGGGCGCCGTTTATGGAATCAGTACCTTTTTCGTCAATATTTGGTTTGGCTCGGCGCTCATCGGCGTTACAACCTGGATAGTCGCGCAGATTCTCGCAGTTCCGCTTAAAGAAGTAAGTTGGCGACCGGCTTTCGGAGTCGTGAAGACACATTGGCGAACGATCGCGCGTACCGTTACGACCACGACGATAATCGCGACCGTTACATTTGCCTTGTGTATTTTACCGGGAATTTATTTTTCCGTGAGGTATGGATTGGTTTCGCCGATCATAATGATGGAGGGCTTACGCGGAAAGGCGGCGATCGCCCGTTCGGTGGAACTTGTTAAGCGCGCCTATTCCACCTCTATTGCGACGATGCTGATCTACATTGTCTTGCCCGTGATTTTGTCCGGAGCCACCGCCGCAATAATTAGTTCGTCAGTTCGCATGGGCGACGAGAATCCTTCACGGAACAAAAACGCAATCACGATTTCTGAAGACACGGTTACCGCAAACGGAGCTCCCGAGGCGAACTCTGTAGTTGCGAATTCGGCTCCGGATCAAGGCGAGGGACAAAATTTAAGCGAGGCGATAAAAAAAGTTGAAGAAGAACTCACCAAAACGGACGATATGAAAATGTCCGAACGTATTCGGAAAACTGTAAACGCTACTCTGATTCAACTCGTTTGGCTGCCGATTTCAATATTATTGAGCTCGTTTTCTTCGATCACTTTTGCATTGCTTTACTTAAAAACGAGGCAAGCTGGTGGCGAATCGCTGAGCGATCTTCTGGCGCAATTCGAAGTTGCCGAGCGTCCTCGAAATAAATGGCAAAATCGCATACGCGAGCGGCTGCTGCAATCGGGAAGAACGCCGAGCGGACACTGAGTTTTCGCTTTACCACATGAACGGAAGACAAACCCGAAATATTTTGATGCGGTGGGGCGGCATCGTCGCCCTCGCGTTTATCGTTGTCCTCGGAGTCGCAGGTCAAAACTCCGAACGCGCATTTGACGTCAACGATAATGTCGTTGTTCAAATCAGTAATCCAAACGGTAAAGTTCTCATTTCCGCGTCGGACAAAAATGATTTGAAGAAAGTATTGATTCGCGCTTCTTCACCGACTGCTTTTTTGGAAAGCGATCTCAAATTCGTTTCTGGCGGAACAAATTTGACGGTCTCGGTCGCGCCGCAGAATCCGAAATCGCGAATTGATTTAGACGTTAGAGTTCCTTTTGCGGCGAATGTCCGGATTAAAACCAACGATGGAGAGGTCAGGCTCAGCGGAACCTTTTCTCTTGCTCATGTGGAAACGGAAACCGGAACTATCTCGACGGATATTCCGCTCGATTACCTCCGATACAATTTTCTTTGGAATTCATCGTCTCCCCGTTTTCTGAGCGATCTTGATCTCGGAAAAGTAAAAGAAAAATCCGCGGGAAGATTTCAATTGAGCGGAATCATCGGCGCTCCGGCAAAAGTTGAAGGCACTTTACCGGAAACAGCGGAAACGGACGTCGGCGAAGACAATCCGGATTCAAGCGAAACAGCTCAATCAAATTCAAACGGATCCAAGAAGAAAAAAGAAAAAGAACCGAAGCGGATGGCGCGAATTTCTGATGCAGGTTTGATTCGTCTGGAATTCACAACCGAACGGGGAATCGTCTTGCTCAATGTGAATCCCGCGGAAGTTCCATCGGATCTTCGCATGCGCCCGCTGACTTCGGCGGCGAAAGCCATCATTCGCAGCGGCGATGGACTGCTGATGTCGGCAATTCGTCGTGCAAGTCCGAAATATTTTGGTGATTACGCGAAAACTCTCCCGCCGCGGAAGAGTGAACCGACTTTGCGGCTGCGACAAAAAAGTGAATCGGGAACACAGTCCAACTTAAAACGCGCGACCGTAAAAGTCACCGATGTTAATAATCGCGCGATCGGTGGATTAACAAAAAATGACTTTAAGATTTTCGAAAATGGAACCGCGCGCGAGGTAATTGAAGTTGAGACCTCAACGTCGCCATTTAATCTGGTCCTGTTGCTCGATGTGTCCGGGAGTGTAGAGAACTACGTTGACTTCATTCGAAAAGCCGCACGCGATTTCATCAATACCGTAGAAAAGCATGACAGAATTGCGTTGGTGACTTTTGGCGAAGACACGCAAACGCTTTCTACCTTTTCGACTGACCGGCAAAGTTTGCTGAAGGCTCTTGATACTTTCGATGCCGGCGGTGGAACGGCGTATTACGATGCGCTGGCGTTTTCACTGGTTGACACTCTTTCCACTTTGCGGGGAGAGAGAAGCGCGATTGTTGTGCTTACCGATGGCGATGATAATCGCTCATTTTTGTCGTTTGAGTCGCTCTTGGGATCTATCCAGGAAAGCGGCGCGATGATTTATCCATTATATGTTCCTTCGGGTTTGATTGCGGCGTCGAAGTCTTCGGAATCGAATCGTGACGCAGATCCGCTGAGAAGACGGTATATGTCGCTGACTTCGCGCGCGGAAGGCGAAGGTGCAAAACTCTCGCAAATTTCCGGTGGAGTTTATTATCCGATCCGACGGATCGAGGAAATTCAAAGAGCTTATGACGACATTGTTGCGCAACTTCGAACTGCATACACCGTCACATTTCGCTCGACTATTGACGAAGGAGACGGACGCGCATCGCCGCGTCTTAAAATTGAAACGAATCGGCGTGGCGCTTTCGTAAACGTAAGTACGGTAATTGACGTTTCTGCCGAAAAGGTAACGCAACGTGAACCTCAACCGACATCACCGACAGTCGGAAACGATGAGATTCGAGGGACGGTGGATTCGCTTCAATACAAGCCGATGTTGATTCCGGAGCTGCGCGAAATTCCGTTTGCGAAATTTAACGTGAATACAGCGCCGCCGTCGTTTGTCGTTGCCGAGGAACAAAACAAAATCGCTGTAAGCCGATGGATCTCGCCAAAGCGGACGCGTTCTTATCCATACGAGCGCGTTTACAACACGCTCGGTTATGAGCGACGCGCCGCCGTGATCCCTTTGGTAAAAGACGAGGGCGTTAACGGTGATCGCGACTTTATGCAGTGGGACACTTTTTCACTTATGACGTTGTTGAACGTCTTCGTGATTCCTGCCTATTACAATGAAGCGCGCGCTGCTACCGGCGAAGGAAAAATCACCGATCAGAAGTTCGATAGCGAATATGTAAACCAAAGGATTTCAGCGCTGAAAGATTTCAAAGGCTCCGCGCTTGAATGGAATCTTGAACAGATTCGCGAGCTACCGGCTTTGCTTGCGAAGGTCAGAAACGCCTACAGCGAAATATCGAGGCAAACCGGAGTTGCGCTTCATGACGAAAACGGTCTGGAAGATTTTAGTATGAGAATCAAATCGAGTCTCGATGAGTTTATGCGCATTTCCAGGCTAAAGGCACAAGGCGCGCAGAATCGAGAGTTTCAGACTCTACAGCCGAAGGAAGCTTTGTCTTCGGATACGAAAGGACGAATAACAATTTCAGATTCTAATGGCGGAATGTATTTTTTCACCTGCGATGAAACCCGACTGGAAGAAAATACGCTTACGCTGATGGAAGCAAAACACACTCGCCGCGGAAAATATCCAAATGAAAGTGACATCAAAGACGGATTGTTGAAGTTGATGCTTTATACAAATCTCCGCCGTCTGAGCATCGGAACAAAACTTCTAACTCCGAAAATCGCCTTGCGCCTTACCGCTTCGCGCCTTGCGGGATCGGTCACTTCCGATTCGACCGCCGAAGATTTCAATGAATTTGCCAGCAAGAATCTTCTGACTACGACGGAACGCAGCTTCTTCGACAAGCTTTTCGCCGAGGCACGCGAAAACAAGTTTCAGATAATTCTTGAACACGCAGACAACAATAAATGATACGAAGTCCACTTCGATATCCGGGCGGAAAAAGCCGCGCGGCAAAGCGCATCGCGAAACTCGCGCCGAATTTTCGGGAGTTTCGCGAGCCGTTTGTCGGAGGAGGCTCCATTTTCTTTGAGTTGAAGCATCGGTTTCCCGAACGGGAATTTTGGATCAACGACATCTATCACGATCTCGCGAATTTTTGGCAGCAGATGAAGGTGAATCCTTCGGAAGTAATTGCTCGAATCGAGAGTTGGCGCAAGGAATTTCCCGATGGAAAATTGCTTTACCGATTTCTTGTCGGCGCGAAGAATGATTTTGACAAAACAAATCTTGCCGCCGCTTTTTTTGTTTTCAACAGAGTTTCTTTTTCCGGAACAACTGAGGCAGGCGGATATTCATCGCAGGCATTTGAGAGTCGTTTCACCCAGTCAAGCATCGAACGTCTGAAAGAAATTCCGACGGTTCTTTCCGATGTAAGAATTACAAATTGTGACTATGAGGAATTGCTCAACACTGAAGGCGACGACGTTTTTCTGTTTCTCGATCCGCCATACTTCAGCGCAACTCCATCCGCGCTTTACGGCAAGAACGGTAAACTCCACACAAGATTCGATCACCGACGATTTGCAGAGAATCTAAGCGGATGTAAACACAAGTGGCTTTTGACTTACGACGATTCGCCATTTATCCGGGAGTTGTTTTCATTTGCACAGATCGAATCCTGGAATTTGATGTACGGAATGCGAAATCAAACTGAAACTTCGAATCAACTCGGACGAGAATTGTTTATTTCAAATTTTTCCATTAAGTTCGAGGTTACGGACGAAATTTCCGTTGCGTAATCCGCATGAAAAATCCCATTCTCCAATCTCTGTTTGAAGAAACTGACCGGCGTCCGCTAACTGTTTCCGAACTAAACGACCAGACCAAGGCTGAGCTCGAACGGCGTTTCTCCTCCGTTTGGGTGGAAGGTGAGATTTCAAATTTTTTCTCCGCTTCCTCCGGACATTGGTACTTCACGCTGAAAGATGCCGATGCTCAAATCAAGGCGGCCTGTTATTCGCGGAGCAATGCCCGAATTC
Source organism: Pyrinomonadaceae bacterium (assembly GCA_036824525.1). GTDB lineage: Bacteria > Acidobacteriota > Blastocatellia > Pyrinomonadales > Pyrinomonadaceae > DAITAB01. Next base: position 13,395 of record DAITAB010000010.1, on the reverse strand, counting down.
GCTTCAAGCCAACGAATGGTTTACATGTCGCCGTGCGCGGCAAACTTACTATCTACAAACCGCGCGGCGAGTTCCAGATTTTAGTTGAATCTCTCGATCCGGTTGGCGAGGGCGCTCTAAAAGTCGCGTTCGATCAGATCAAAGCGAAACTTGAAAGCGAGGGACTATTCGCTATCGAGTTGAAGCGAAAACTTCCTTTGCTGCCGCGAAGAGTCGGCGTTGTCACCTCGCCCAATGGAGCAGCTTTTCATGATGTTCTGAATGTTCTTTCGCGTCGCACGCGTACAGTTCACATCACGCTTATTCCAACCCGCGTACAAGGTGAAGGCGCGGGCGAAGAAATCGCGACGGCGATCGAGCTAGCTAACAGGTTTAACAAGAAATCGCATGAGAGGATTGACGTGTTGATCGTCGGGCGCGGCGGCGGTTCAACCGAAGACCTTTGGGCGTTTAATGAAGAGAGAGTGGCGCGCGCGATTCGCGCTTCGGAGATACCTGTAATTTCGGCGGTTGGACATGAAACCGATTTCACGATTGCGGATTTCGTTTCCGATCTTCGCGCGCCAACGCCTAGCGCCGCGGCTGAGATCGTTGCCGAATCGGAGGAGGGAATACGGATAAATGTCGCGCAGTATTCAAGGGATCTTTACCGCTTGGCCGAATTCGTAGTTTTACGACTTCGAGCAGATGTGCGAAGCCTCGAAACTTCTTACGTATTCTCGGAAATACCGAATCGCATACGCGACCAACGCATGACGCTGGATTCGATTTTGCGAGAATTGGAAGAATCGATTTTCGTGAGGATAGAGTCTCTAATGGAAAAGCTGGAGGAATTTTCGTCGCGAATGTCGCCGATGAAACTCGCGGCGAATGTGAGCGCGGGTCGTCGGCGATTGACTAATTTAGAAAATGGAAACACCACGGCAATTTCGAATAAAATGTTTTCCGCCCGTGAAAAACTCAAGCTTTCGGCGGCGTCTCTCGCCGCACTTTCTCCTTTGAACGTTTTGGCGCGCGGCTATTCGATTGTTTTGGATGACGAGGGAAAGGTTGTTTCTGCAGTTGATGACATTTCTGTCGATGATGAAGTGCATATCCGTGTCACCGATGGGAAAATTAATGCGAGGGTGACAAAGAAGATCTCCGCTTCCTAGCGAAAAGGTTGCGTTTTGTATCTCCAAAGGGAATCAGAGTCAGATCGTCGTATGCAGGAAAAGAGTGCGGTTAGGGTGAAATTGTAAATATGTTTCGAGAAACTGAAACGGTTGTCTCTCCGCCATTGGAATCCGCCGCGAAACCGCGTAGGGCTTGGCGTGCGTTTCGGTTTGTAGTTGTGTCGCTGTCACTCGCATTGCTGGGAAGTGCGGTCGGTGCGTTTGCTTATTTCTGGAGTCTGAAGACAACGCCGCAGTATTCGCTCGCCTTACTCGTCGATGCATCGCGACGCGGTGACGCGATGGAAATTGCAAGTCTAGTGGACAGTGACGCGGTCGTTGATAATTTTATTCCGCAGATCGTTTCTGAGGCGACGGAACTTTACGGACGCGGACTTCCACCACAGGTAATCGCCGATCTTTCGAAGTTGATAAAACCTTTTTTGCCGGCTATCAAAGCAAGAGCGCGAAATGAACTGCCTGAAGTTATTCGAAACAAGACGTCTTCTTTTGAACGTTTCCCGTTTTGGATCATCGTGATCGGTGCAGATCGGATGCTCAATATTAGAATCGAAGGCGATCGGGCATTTGTCTCAAGTTCTCGACCCGAGAATTCGTTTGAGTGCGAGATGCGGCGAGCGGGCGAGCGATGGATTATCGTAGGTATAAAAGACAAGGAATTAGCGCGCAGTGTCGCCGGCAAAGTCGGCGAACAGATTGGCGCAGCTGTCGCCGATGACAGAATCAATTCCATCGGGGAAAAATTCGGCATAAAGAATCTTGAAGACGTGTTGGAAAAAATAGAGGCGATTGTTCGTTAGTTTTCTTGTGAAAATTAAACTCCCACGCGCGAATTCTTCGACAAAATATGAAAACAAAACAACCGACATTTGAAGCAACCTTGGCTAGCTTGGAGAAAATTGTCAGGCGTCTGGAAGAGGGCGACCTGCAATTGGAGGAAAGTCTGAAACTCTTTGAAGAAGGCGTAAGGCTTTCGCGCGAATGTAACGAAAGGCTCAAACAGGCGGAACGTAGAATTGAAGTTCTTACTAAGCGCGAGAATTCCGAGCCGCGACTGGAAAGAATCGATCAATCGGACATTGATGAAAGCGAGGATTCGGACCTCGATCTCGAGTAAGTTTTAGGAATCGAAAAGAAAAGAGCCGCCGGGATGAAATTCCATCTCAGCGGCTCTTGTTTTTCTAAAAAGTAAGAGAATTGTTATTTCTTCTTCTTAGCAGCTTTTTTCTTGGCTGGTTTCTTCGCAGCGGCTTTCTTCTTCGCTGGTTTCTTTGCAGCCTTTTTAGCAGTTGATTTTTTGGCTTTCATTGCCGGCATTCTTTTTTTCTCCTTATTAGTTTTAACTAAGGTCAATCACATTAGTGAGTGACCGAAAAAATTTTTACGCGAAACGCTTTCTCATGTCAAGACAAAATTTCGCATTTTCAAAAATATTTATGAGGTCGTCGTGCGCGAATTGTCATCGACAACTACACTTCGCGAAAGGAAAGTTTTCATCACGAAAATTTTTTCGTTGATAAACAATTTGAGTGTGAATTCGCAATTACTTTTCGATAAGCAATCATCGGTGTTTTAAGCAGTTCATAAAAAATAATTTCAAATGCGTTGGAATCTTAATTCACAAACAAAAAACTCTTCGCGAAAAAATTTCATGCAAAATCGTTCGGATCAAACTACATTTCGTCAAGTAAATTATTTTTCAAAATCTGAAAAAAATTACCCGGAAATCGTTTTGGAAATGTTTGGCATCGGTTTCGACTTTCGAAAAGTTTTGGAAAGTCCCGGCAAGAAATTCAGTGCGGATAGGAAAAATTTGTGATCGTTTTTGAAATTAAGCGGGCAAATTTCTTTTCACCTCAGCATGAAGTAAAAAACAAAATGAAAAAAGAGGAAAGCGGTTTGGTGTATTTCCCGGTATAAGATCCATGAGCGGCGAAGTAAAAGTTTCCGGCATAAGAAAAAAAAGACGAACATTCTTGTCCGTCTTTCGAAGTTAGATTTTGAGAAGTGTTTCGTCGCCGCAAAAGCGGAATCCAAAGTGCCGCTGATCAAGGCGCTTTTTTCAAGGCTTTTCGCTTTGTAATGAGGTCGCAGACTTGATAAGCACCGGTGGGATCAATTGCCGTGCGACCGACTTCCATGTGCTGAATTTTTCCCTCCTTATCTACAACGAATGTAGCGCGCGTTCCATAGCCCGATTTTTCGTTGTAGAGTCCGTAGTCGACAGTCGCTTTTCGTCTCCAATCGCTCAAAAGCGGAAATGTGACTTTGATGTCCTCGGCAAAACGCTTATTCGCCGCGAAGCTGTCCATACTTATTCCGAAGACCTGTGTATCTGTTTTTTCGAATTTCGCGATATCAGCCTGATACGCTTGCAGCTCCTTCGTTCAGCCGCCGGTGAAAGCAAGAACATAAAAAGCGAGTACGACATTTTTCTTTCCTTTATAGTCACTCAGCTTCACTTCTTTTCCAGTCGTATCGGTCAAGACAAAATCGGGCGCAACGTCGCCTACTTTCAAATTCGTCGTCGGCGCTTTCGGTGAAGTTTGCGCGCTCGCAGCAACAGCGAACACGAATAACAAAAGAAAATTCACGAAAATCTTTTTCATAATCTACTCCTCAAATGAAATTGGCAGTTCGCCGCAAAGATACATCCGCGAACCGCCAAACTACAAATCCAATTGAAATTCTTAATTGCGCGAGCCCATAAGAATTCGCAAGACGTACCAGAAGAGAAGTGCGACGCTCGCAAATAACGTTAGCGAAGCAGCGACGTATTGCGTCGGCGAGTATCGGTGCATCACGTTCGACGTGTTGTAAAGAATCGAGCCGCCGGCAAATGCCACCATTACAAACGAGAAAAGGTTTCCGAGACTGAAGCCGAAAAGAATACTCGCAATAATGAATCCGAGGGCAACGAATCCGCCGATCGCGAGAATCGGTCCAAGAAACGAAAAATCTTTCTTCGTGAGAAAGACAACCGCGGAGAGTCCGGCGAAAAGTCCAAGCGCGATCACACCGGCTTCGAGAATCACTCCGCCACCGGCGGTTCTGTTCGCAATAAAAAGCAGAGGCGCGAAGATCACCGCTTCCGCAACCGTATAAAGTGCGAGCCCGGCATACTGCATCGGTTTTGACGTCTGGGAATTTGCCCACCAATTTGCGAGAAAAGAAATTCCCATAAAGGCGCCGAGCACAATCAACCAAGTGAATCTGCCGCCCAGCATCGTGCGCGAAATCGTTTCGCCGATTCCCGATGTCATCAAAAATCCTTCAATCAAAACGAAAGCGGCGAGCGCGCCCGCGAGATGAATGTACGTCTTACGGATAAACGATGCGCGTTCTTCCGGTAGAGCATCGGCGACGGCGTAATTGAGTTGTTGATCTTGTTGTTCAAAGGTCGAGTTCATAGTTTTTCGTGATCTCCATCTGTTTCGAAATATATACGGAATTCTTCCTCATTTCGTTCAGTCATACTATGAAGATACAACAGAATTGTTTGCTGCCAAATATTTCGATCGATCTCATGGCGGCGATTTTCAATAAAAAAGCGCAGTCTCCTTTGAAACTGCGCATGAGATTTGTCGTTAAGGACTGCTGATCAATATCCGTTGCGACGGTTGCGATTATTTCTTCCGTTGCGGTAATTATAACGGCTGTAGCCATCCTGATATCCGCGGATGAACGCTTCGCGATAAGCTTGCTTATAGGATCCCTGATTGCCGTAGCGAGAATTGTTTCCAGTTCTAGCTTGTCCGGTCATCCGACCCGCTGCTCGTTTCGCGTTACTACGATTACCATTTCTCGAGTCTTCGATACCTTGATTGAAACCATCGCGGTAACCCTGTTGGGTTGCCTGATTATTTCTGTTGTATCTATCATCTCGATAAATGCCGGAATTGTTTCGTTGGTTATTATAACGCTCGCTATCATTGCGATCGTCGCGATCATCGCGGTCTTCGTTATAGCGATCCCGATCACCGCGATCGTCCCGACTATTTTCCATCTTCTCACGACGATTGTTCTGACCGTTGTCGCGATGTTCGCCTCGTTTCTGAGCGCTGACTGTCGTCGCCGATAAGACAACAAAACTGAAAACGATTGAAAACGCCAACCCGAAGTTGCTAATGAATCTCTGCAATTTGTTTTTGTTCATAATTATTCCTCCACTTACGCGGATTACTATCGCGACTCTTGTGCCACACGTGAGTAACACGAGAAACCAAGGACTTAGCCCGTTGTTTTGTAGTTGCTGAGCGCGAACCCTACGCAAAAGATACGCTTGTGCTTGATTTGAGTGAATGGAGAAATGACGCTAAGCGAAAGGTTGGTGGAGGCACACTCGACGGCGCTCGCGTTTCTGTCAAAGAAAAAGCGACTCGGCTGAGTCGCTCTTCAGAAATCTAACTTGGCTTGTATTCGCGTATTTGTTTACTCAGTCTTGGCAACGGCTTTTGTTGTTTCCGGATGTTCCTCTCTTGGCGCCGCAAGTCCAAGTTCAGTCGAGCGCCATAGATTTGAAACGAGAAGTTCGCGTATGAAAGTCATTTCTTTTGGCAAACGATCGTAAAGTTTGAAGAAGAGATCATCATGCGAGGCGATTTCCTTTAACCAGAGATCGCGATCGAGATTCATGACTTTATCGAAATCGTCGCGCGTGAAATTTTCCATTCCGCGCCAGTCCATATCGCTGTAACGCGGCATCCAGCCGAGCGGCGTTTCGACTCCGATTGATTTTCCACGCGCGCGTTCGACGATCCATTTCAGTACGCGCATATTTTCACCGAAACCGGGCCAAGCGAATTTTCCTTTTTCATCCTTGAGGAACCAATTGACTGAAAAAATTCGCGGAGGTTCGGGAATTTGACGACCGATATCGAGCCAATGCGCGAAATAATCGCCCATGTGGTAACCGGCGAAAGGAAGCATCGCAAAAGGATCGCGTCGGACTTCGCCGATATTTCCGAAAGCCGCAGCCGTCATTTCCGAACCCATCGTCGCCGCCATGTAAACTCCGAAAGCCCAGTTGAACGACTGCTGAATCAGCGGAACTACGCTGTTTCTTCGTCCTCCAAAAACAAAAGCGGAGATTGGTACTCCGTTAGGATTATTGAATTCGCTATCGACGACCGGGCATTGGGAAATAGGTGCAGTGAAACGCGAATTCGCGTGCGCCGCTTTTCCTTCGCTCTTCGGTGTCCAATCGTTTCCTTGCCAGTCGATGGCGTGCGCGGGTGGTTCGCCGTCCATGCCTTCCCACCAAACGTCACCGTCATCGGTCAACGCAACGTTTGTGAAGATGGTGTCAGACTTGATCGTCTCCATCGCATTTGCATTCGTGGCGTGATTTGTTCCGGGAGCAACACCGAAGAATCCCGCCTCGGGATTTATCGCGTGAAGTTTTCCGTGCTCATCGGGTTTGATCCAAGCGATGTCGTCGCCGACGGTGGTAATTTCCCAGCCCTCGTCCAAAAATGCTTTCGGCGGAATCAACATCGCGAAATTTGTTTTTCCGCAAGCAGAAGGAAAGGCGGCACACACATAATCTTTGTGACCATCAGGGGATTTAACTCCGACGATCAGCATGTGCTCTGCGAGCCAACCTTCATCGCGACCCTTCGTAGAAGCAATTCGAAGCGCGAGACATTTTTTTCCGAGCAGCGCGTTGCCGCCGTAGCCCGAACCGTAACTCCAAATGGTTCGCTCTTCCGGAAAATGAACAATGTATTTGTCTTTTGGATCAGGCGAACATGGCCATGGAACGTCGCGTTGGTCTTTAGCCAAAGGCATTCCAACTGAATGAAGGCAATGAACGAAATCGCCATCTCCCAAAGCCTCGAGGGCTTGGTTTCCCATGCGGGTCATGATTCGCATGTTCACGACTACATACGGAGAATCTGTGAGCTGCACACCAAATTGCGAAATCGGTGAACCGATTGGACCCATACAGAAGGGAATTACATAAAGAGTTCGTCCCTTCATCGATCGATCGAATTTCTTCGTGAGCGTCGCCTTCATTTCTCGAGGGTGCATCCAGTTATTCGTCGGACCTGCATCGCCTTTGCTCAGCGAACAAATGTATGTGCGATCTTCCACACGCGCGACGTCGCTCGGATGCGAACGCGCGAGAAAACTGTTCGGACGTTTCTTTGGATTAAGACGAATAAAAGTTCCACTCGCCACCATCTCTTCGCAAAGCCGGTCGTATTCTTCTTGCGAACCATCACACCAATAAATTCGGTCAGGTTCACAAAGTACTGCGACTTCGCTAACCCACGAAAGCAATTCGCGATTTGTTACGTTTTCAGGCGCGTTGATTTCAGTCATTTCTATTACTCCGGTAATTTGATTAAGCACTGGTCGTTTATCGATTCACAGTTGCAACCAGCTCAATTAAACCCTTATTCGCTTGGCGCTTGTTGTTCGGAAAAAAGTCTAACACAGCCAAAATCGCTAAACGATGCTTGGTTTTGCGTTTCGTAGGATGCGATTTTGTCTAAAAGTATGAAACGCAACTGCTGCGACTATGATGATTCCGCCGATAGTTGCCCATCGGGAAGGGCGTTCCCCGACAAATAACAAGACCCAAATAGGATTAAGAATCGGTTCGAGAAATCCAATAAGGCTGGCGTCTAAAGGGCGGACGCCATTTACCACTCCGCGGATAAATAATATGTAAGAAATGCCAATTTGAAAAACTCCTAGAAAGCCTACATAAAGCAAATCACTTGATGTGATTGTTGAAAGGGCTGAAATCCCGGCTGGAAGATTTATGAGAACTAGAAGCAAATTACCGTAAATGACCGTGATGGCTTGATTTGTTTCCCTTAGTCTCGGATGCCTCAGTAACATTATATAAAGGCCGAGAAAGAGTCCCGAGCCAAGAGCCGCAAAATTTCCCTGATAGTCCTGTAAGCGCAACTGTCCCACAAAAAACAGACTCATTCCGCCAAGGCATACCAAAACGGAGACCAAGTCAGACCAACGAAACTTTTCACCAATCAGAAACGGAGCGAACAATACGATATATATGGGCGCGGTGTATTGAAGGAATATCGCATTTGCGGCAGTCGTATGTTTTGTAGCCCAAACAAAAAGAAAGAGAAGTGTTGCGTAAATTATTGATGTGAATATGCCGGGCAAGTTTATTCCGAGCCCGTTTCTAAAAGTGAAAAGTGCGACCGTGACTGCGGCGAGAAGTGATCGGAAAAATGTCACCTGCGAAGCGCTTAGCGTCGTCAGTTTGATAAAAAGTCCGCCCGTACTCCAAAGCAAAACCGCCACCAAAACGAGAATTGATGGCGGAAATTTGTCTAAAAAGTTTATTCTGTCTTTCACAATTACTGCTTACAATTTCATTCTCCCGAGTTCTTTGCTGCGGTTGCAATGGTCTCACGCAATTTCTGGGCGGAGGTTGTTACCGGTTCGAGAGTTGCTTCGGCAACGTTTCCATAAATCTTTTTTCCAAACACGCCATTCCAATGCGGAATGGTGATCGTTACATTTCCAGCTGCTTTTGCCTGACACGCCAAACGCAAAAACGGTTTTTCGTCGTCCGGTTGATTGTAGCCGAAAACCTTCATCTGTTTTCTTTCTAATTGTGCCACATCGGAGAGTTTTTCGGCGCCGGCAAGTACGCCGACCCAGCAAGTTCCACATGCAGCCGAGCGACATTCGACCGGCACGACGCCTTCCCAGCAACGCGAATCCATTTCCTTCCAATTTCGCGATTGGTCCCGAGCGGAAGCGGTCGCGATTTCTTCGTTGATGATTATCGGGAAGGAACCTTCTTTGGAATTTTCGTCGTAGGTGACGGTGTACTTTTTATCTACCGTTTTCAAGAATCCGAGCAGACCCTGTGAGTCATCTTTTGAGCGCGTGGCGACAATGTCTTTGGCACATTTATCCGAGAATTTTCCTTCAACGAAAACCTCGTCGCTGGAAAACGCGAAAGCATCGGCGCCGACTTGTCGCAGAGTCATCAATCCTACGAGAGTAATTCCTACGGTCAGAGATTCATCAACCTTTGCGGCGCGCGCAACGGTTTTTGCGATGTCGCGAGCTCGCACGGCAAGATCGGCGTTTTCGAATTCCGGATTATTTGAGTGTTCGATGATCGCCGCCTTTGTCTCTTTCCAATACCGATGTCCGAAAAGAAATTTGTGCGAAGTGCTGATTTGATTTTTTAATTCAAACTGACCCTGCAACGCGAATTGCTGAATCGCTTTTTCGCGATCATCGGTTTGCTGCAAATATTCGAAGAGACTCAACGGAAAAAATCGAAACCAAATTTGCGTGGCATTTCGATCAACTTCATGCATCTCAGGTAATAACGTATTGACGATCTGAAGCCAGTCACTCTCGGATAGTTTCTGTAAGGCTTTTTCAATTTGTTCGCGTAGCATATCTGGATTTTATAGCAAAACCTTTATTTGAAAATGAATCAGTTAGAGTTAAAGAAGGAATCTAACAAAATTCGGGTCAATCGGACAACCGACCGGCGGGTTTCGGGAAGTCGCCATGTTTTCTGTGAATATCCCTTGTATGGGCGCTTGACAATGTTTTTCAGCTCTCGTAAAGTCTCTAGTTTCGGACTAATAGTCTGGACTTAACTTGGCAGCATGTATTTAATTGCTGTCCGCGATTTTTGACGGTCGAAACAGGAATTGTAGCGTAATACAGCCGAACCTTCGGCAAGCGGCGACTTGAATCCAATCGAAAAAGCCACGCTACAGCAAAGTTGAAACCTGAAATTATTCAATAAGTTCTAAACAATCTAATTTACGACGCAAGTTTCCGCTTGTGCTAACTGCCGAAAATGTTTCGGCAAGAGTCAGGTAGAAGGTTTCTTTTGCCTTTAGTAATTACATAGAGTTTTTTTAGAGAGCGCTTTCGAGCGGTCTCAATTCAAGAAGAGAACAAAAATGCCGACGATCAATCAGCTAGTTAGAAAAGGACGTCAAGCGGTCAAGTACAAAACCGCAAGTCCGGCGCTTCAGCAGAGCCCGCAAAAACGTGGTGTTTGTACACGCGTGTACACGCAGACACCAAAAAAGCCGAACTCCGCTTTGCGAAAAGTTGCACGTGTCCGTCTTACCAATGGAATTGAGGTTACTACTTATATTCCCGGGATCGGACACAATCTTCAGGAGCATTCGATTGTGATGATTCGCGGCGGACGCGTTAAGGATCTTCCGGGAGTTCGTTACCACGTAATTCGTGGAACACTCGATTCCGCCGGGGTGGCTAACAGAAATCAGGGTCGTTCTAAATATGGAGCGAAAAGACCCAAGGGAGGCAAGTAATTTGGGATTTTGGGTTTTCGATTTGGGGTTTTTGTTGAATCCGAATTCCGAAATCCGTAATCCGAATTTTTAAAAGATATGCCGAGAAGAAGAGTTGCAGAAAGAAGAGAAGTTTTGGCGGACCCGATTTTTAATAGTCCTTTGGTGACTAAGTTCATCAATGGCGTGATGTGGCAGGGAAAGAAATCCGTTGCGGAAAGTATTTTTTACGGCGCGATGAATAAAATCGGGGAAAAGACTGGTGAAGAGCCGCTGAAGGTTTTCAAAAAGGCGGTTGACAATGTCGCGCCAACAGTCGAAGTGAAATCGAGACGTATCGGCGGCGCTACATACCAGGTTCCGCTCGAAGTCGGACGCGAGCGGCGCTATGCCCTTGCGATTCGCTGGATCGTCTCACAAGCGCGCAGTCGTAGCGAAAAGAACATGGAAGATCGCCTTGTAGGAGAATTGATCGACGCGATGAATAACCGCGGAAATGCGGTTCGAAAGAAAGATGAAGTTCACCGCATGGCGGAAGCAAACAAGGCGTTTGCACATTATAGATTTTAAAACACGGTTCTCCGTTGGTCTGTGATGGTTGTTTTAAGAAAGAAGGTGAACGACCGACACTGAACACCGAGCAATGAACGATTTAGTATGGCAAGCATAAGCTTAGACAAGTTTAGAAACATTGGAATCATGGCGCACATCGACGCGGGTAAAACCACGACGACGGAGCGGGTGCTTTTTTACACCGGTGTTTCGCACAAAATCGGCGAGGTCCATGAAGGAACGGCAACCATGGACTGGATGGAACAAGAGCAAGAACGCGGAATTACCATCACCTCAGCCGCAACGACCTGTTTCTGGAAGAGAAACGACGTAGAACACAGAATTAATATTATTGACACGCCAGGTCACGTTGATTTCACGATGGAAGTTGAACGTTCTCTGCGCGTTCTCGATGGCGCAGTTGCGGTATTCGACGGTGTTGCCGGAGTTGAACCGCAATCGGAAACTGTTTGGCGGCAGGCGGATAAATACGGAGTTCCGCGAATTTGTTTTATTAACAAACTTGATCGCTCCGGAGCTTCGTTTGATCGTAGTTTTGAATCGATTTTGACGCGCCTTGGTGCAAATGCGGTCGCGCTCCAAATTCCCGTTGGCTTGGAAGATCAGTTAAAAGGCGTTGTGGATCTGATCACAATGAAGGCGCTTATTTGGAACGATGAAACGAAAGGCGCTGAATATGAAGTAACGGACATTCCCGCCGATTTGCTTGAAGCAGCAAAAGCCTCAAGAGAAAAGTTAGTCGAGGCGGTTTCGAGTATCGACGATGACCTGATGGTCAAGTACCTCGAAGGACAAGAAATTAGCGAAGCCGAAATTCGAAAAGCACTTCGTAAAGGAACTTTAGAACTCAAGATTGTACCGGTCGTAACCGGCTCGGCGTTTAAGAATAAAGGCGTGCAAACTTTGCTCGATGCGGTCGTCGATTTCCTTCCAAGCCCTCTTGATATTCCGCCAATTGAAGGAAAAAATCCAAAAACTGATGAAGTCGAAGTCCGAAAGGCTGATGGAAAAGAACCCTTCGCTGGCTTGGTTTTCAAGTTAATGGCGGACAAACATCTTGGTCAGCTCGCCTTTGTCAGAATTTATAGTGGAACGATTAAGTCGGGTTCTTATGTTTATAACACAATTAAGGGAACAAAAGAACGCGTAGGTCGCTTGATGTTGATGCACGCGAATAAACGTGAGGACGTTGAAAGCGCGGCTGCAGGTGAGATTATTGCAATCGGCGGCATGAAAAATGTCACAACCGGCGACACCATCTCTGACGAATCAAAGCAGATTATTCTTGAATCGATGGATTTTCCGGATCCGGTGGTGCGAGTTGCGGTTGAACCGAAGACTCGTGCGGATCAAGACAAAATGGGAATCGCTCTCAATCGGCTCGCTTCGGAAGATCCGAGCTTCCGCGTTTCAACCGATCATGAAACAGGACAGACGATTATCGCCGGAATGGGTGAGCTTCACCTTGAAATTATAGTTGACCGAATGAAACGCGAGTTTGGGGTTGAAGCCAACGTAGGAAAACCGCAGGTTGCTTATCGCGAAACTATTACGTTTCCCGCTCCGGGAAAAGAAATATTCAAGAAACAGTCAGGTGGTCGCGGACAGTTTGGACACGTCGAGGTCGAAATCGAACCGGCTCCGGGCGAAGGTTACGTCTTCGAAGACAAGATTACGGGCGGCGTGATTCCCCGTCAGTTTATTAAGCCCGTGTCCGAAGGAATTCGCGATGCGATGCAGCGTGGTTTCCTTGCCGGTTACGAACTTGTCGATATCAAAGTCAAACTCGTTTATGGTTCTTATCACGAAGTTGATTCTGATGAACGGTCGTTTCACATCGCAGGTTCGTTAGCGTTTCAAGACGCGGTGAAAAAGGCGAAGGCGGTTTTGCTTGAGCCGATTATGCGCATTGAAGTTGTAACGCCGGAAGAATACATGGGCGCAGTTAATGGCGACTTGAATCGGCGACGCGGACAAATTGACAAAATGGAACCGCGTCCGGGACACGTGCAAGTTGTAACAGCATTCGTTCCGCTTTCGGAAATGTTTGGTTACACGACGGATTTGCGTTCAGCAACACAAGGGCGCGCCACTTCTACAATGCATTTCGAGCGGTATGATCAGGCTCCGAAGAATGTAGCGGAAGAAGTTATCGCGAAGGTAAAGGGCGCGGGTAGTTAAAATTTTGAGTTTAGATTTCGGTCGTTGATAGACGCCTGAGTTAAACCAAAAGCGTTTTGAAAAATTTGTCATTACTTAATTCTTAAGGAAATTAATTTTTGAGGCCACTATGAGCAAAGAGAAATTTGATCGAAGCAAGCCGCACGTAAATATAGGGACGATAGGCCACGTAGATCACGGGA